>CADEFX010000043.1 GCA_902826715.1 uncultured Hyphomicrobiales bacterium
TTGGCTCAGAACCGGTATCCAAGTGGCGGCAGAGGTGATGGTGGTGGCGGCAGTCGCGGCGGCCGAGGTTTTGGCGGTGGTGGCTTCGGGATCGTGATTCCGATCGTGCCGTCCATCGGCGGTGGCGGCGGTGACGCGGATGACGTGCCGCGTAAGCGTCGCCCTCCGCGCGACAAGGTGTCCGACGAGCAGCCGCCGAAGAAAAAGAAGAAGGTCCGAGCCGGCGGCGATCCGCCCGTGCCGCCGATTACGACTCAGCCGCAGCGCCGTCCGGCCGGTACGCCGCCAGCGCCGATCGGCGCCGTGGCCGGCGATCTGCGCGACCGTGAGGTGCTGGTCACGCTGACCGACACCACGTCGGACACGACCATCAACAACCTGGCGCGCGCCTATCGTCTGACGCGGCAATCAAGCTTCGCTTCTCCGACGCTCGGCGTGCGCTTTGCACGCTACCGCATTCCGGATCAGCGGAACATCCAGCAGGTCCTGGACGACCTGTCGCTCGATCTGCGTGTCGTGGCAGTGCAGCCGGTCTATGTTTACCTGGGCAGTCAGGGTGCGGCCGCGGCGGCAACGGCGGTGCCTCAGTACGCGGCGGAGAAGTTACGCCTGACCGACGCGCATCGCATCGCGCGTGGGCGCAACGTGCGCCTCGCCATCATCGACAGCGGCGTGGACGTGAGCCACCCCGAGTTGAAGGGCGTGGTGGCGGAATCGATCGATGTGGTCGGCGGCAAGGCTGCGCCCGACACGCACGGCACGGCCATCGCCGGGATCGTGGGTGCGCGCGAGCAACTGACGGGCATCGCACCCGATGCTCGCATTGTCGCGGTGCGAGCTTTTGCGCAGACGGCGGCGGGGCGTTCGGAGGGCACGACTGAGACGCTGATCAAGGGCATCGACGCGGCCCTCGGCAAGGGCGTGCGACTGTTCAACCTGAGCTTCGCAGGTCCGCGCGATCCGAGCGTGGAGCAGATCATTCGCATCGCCGAGGGCAAAGGCGCGATTTTCGTTGCGGCGGCGGGCAATGGCGGGCCCGGTGCTCCGGCGGCGTATCCGGCGGCCTATGACACGGTGATCGCGGTGACCGCCGTCGACAGCGCCGACAAGATCTATGACCGGGCGACGCGCGGAGATTACATTGCCTTCGCTGCGCCTGGTGTGGATATTCTGGCTGCGGCGCCGAAGCGGGCCTATGGCCTGTCGTCCGGCACGTCACTGGCGGCGGCGCACGTCTCGGGGATCGTCGCGCTAATCGCGGAGCGTAAGCCTGAAGTTCGCACGGCGGACATCGTCAAGCTCTTGAAAGACAGCGCGCGGCACAGCGACGGAGCGGCAATGGCAGGCCTTGGCGCCGGCATCGTCGATGCCGCCAGCGCGCTCGAGGCGCTGCGGTAGCCCTCGCCACGGGAAGAGGGGGAGGAATGGAATACGACTATATTGTCGTCGGTGCCGGCTCGGCCGGCGCCGTGCTGGCCGATCGTCTGACGCAGAGTGGCAAGCACACGGTCCTGCTGCTGGAAGCGGGGCCGACCGACAGAAGCACACCCTGGATTCATTTTCCGGCCGGTATCTTCCACCTGCTCGAAAACAAGCGCGTCAACTGGATGTATTACACGGAGCCCGAGGCGCGCACGCAAAACCGCAAGATCCTCTATCCGCGCGGCAAGGTGCTGGGCGGGTCCAGCTCCATAAACGGCGTGATGCAGGTGCGCGGGCAGCGCGAGGACTTCGACGATTGGGCGGCGCTGGGCTGCCGCGGCTGGAGCTATGCGGAGGTTCTTCCGTACTTCAAGAAGTCAGAGACCTATCTGCCGGGCGATCCCGAATTTCGCGGCAAGGACGGGCCGCTGCACGTCCAGGACTATGCCAACCATCATCCGCTGACGCACGACTTCATCAAGGCCGGACAGCAGGCCGGGCTGTCCTGGAATAAAGATTACAACGGCGCCGAGCAGGAAGGGGTGTGCTTAGCGCAGCAGACGCGGAAGGGACGTTGGCGCATGAGCACGGCGCGCGCGTTCCTGCGGCCGGCCAGAGGACGCCCGAACCTGCAAGTTGAGACGGAAGCGCTCGTCACCGCCCTCAACTTCGAGGGCAACCGCGTGGCGGGCGTGACGTTTGCGCGCGGGGCAGGCAAGGGCGAGCGTGTGCCGGCGCGGGCCGGGCGTGAGGTCATCCTGGCGGCGGGGGCCATCAACTCGCCCCACATCCTGCAGCTTTCGGGTATCGGCGCGCCGCATCATTTGGCGTCGCTCGGCATTCCGGTGCGGACGGCGCTGCTCGGTGTCGGATTCAATTTTCATGATCACTACGTGTCGCGGGTCGTGCGCGATGTGCACGGTCGCATCACGGTGAACGAGCAGTCGCGCGGCCTTCGGCTTGTGTGGGAGGTGCTGCGCTATGTGGCGCGTGGTGACGGCATCCTGACGTATGCGGCGGGCAATGCCCTCGTGTTTGCGCGCTCCCGGCCGGAGCTCGATCGCGCCGATCTGCAGCTGTCTTTTGCCCCGGCGAGCTATCAGCATGGCCGCCTCGGCAAGCTCGACGTCAAGCCGGGGATGACGTGCGGGGGATGGCAGATGCGGCCGCTGAGCCGTGGCAGCGTGCTGGCGCAGGCGACCGATCCGATTACGCCCCCGGCCATCGCGCCGAACTATCTCGATCACGAGGAGGATCGCGCCGTGCATGTCGCCATGCTGAGACTATGCCGCAAAATTTTGAATGCGCCGGTGTTCGCAGCGTGCGGTGGCGCGGAGCCGTTTCCCGGCAAGGACGTGCAAACGGACGACGAGCTTCTGGACTACGCCTATCGCAACGGTAGCACGGTGTATCACCCTGTCGGAACCTGCAAGATGGGCACGGATCGCATGGCGGTGGTCGATCCGGAATTGCGCGTGCATGGCGTGGCGGGGCTGAGGGTCGTTGACGCGTCGATCATGCCGGTGACAACGTCCGGCAACACCAACGCGCCGACGATCATGATCGCGGAGAAGGCCGCCGACATGATTTTGGAGGCTGCCGCGGCCTGAATGGCATCGGCTTGATCAATCGGAGGTTCTGCCAACTCCCTGTTCGCCCGGACGTTCGAAGATGTCGAGTTCGCGGTACGTCGAGATGGTGTCGAACCCCGCATTGGTGCCTGTATCGCCCATCAGAACGAGGTCGTCCTCAACACGAATCTGACGGCGCACGTCATCGGCTCATTCACTCCTGCCGCGCCCTACCCCTCGACAACGCCGCGGCCCTGAGCCACGTTCACCGCTACCGCCAGCGTCTCGTCCGCGCCGCCGATGCGAGCGCCGCGGATGGGTGCGGCTTCCAGGTAATCGGCGCCGGTGGCGATGCGCACGTAGCGGTCGGTCGTGGATACTCCATTGGCGGGATCAAATCCTACCCAGCCCAGATCGGTGACATACGCCTCGGCCCAGGCATGACCGGCATCCTGATCGATGCGGTCCGTGCGCAGAAAATAGCCGCTGACGTAGCGTGCCGGAATGTCGAGGGCGCGCGCAATTGTGACGAACACGTGGGCGAAGTCCTGGCAGACGCCGCGCTTGGCGACAAAGGCCTCGTCGGCGGTCGTCGCAACTGTGGTCGTGCCTACCATGAACATCATGCTTCGGTTGACCTCATTCAGGAGCCTGTGCAGCGCCGGCAACTGGCCAGATTTTTCCGTTGTGCCTATCCTCTCGGCCAACGACCGCAACGGCGGCGTCAATATGGTCAGGGGCGATTCGCGCAGATAGAGCATGAGCGGCAGGCGTTCGACGGTGCCGCGCACGACGCCGCCGGTGTCGGAGGTGTCGACTTCGCCTTCGACGGTGACGCGCACGCTGGCCACGGGACCCTCGATGAAAACCATGTGGGTTATATTGCCGTAGGCATCTTCATCGCGGTCGAGACGGGCATCGGTGTCGATTTCGACGCGCCAGCGGCGGACGAATTGCCCCTCGAAGCTGCGCGGTGTCATGCGCAGAAGCTGAAGCGCTGACCGCGCGGGCAGGCCGTAAGAGTAGACCGTCTCGTGCAGCACCTTGATACGCACGGCTGCTCCCCGATCAGGACAGATACTGCTCGGAGACAGCGGCGGCGAGTCCGTTGTTCTCGGCAATGAACTCGGTCAGGAACTCGTGCAGTCCGGACTGGAAAATCGTCTCGGTCTCGGAGTTCTGCAAGCGGGCATAGGTGGCACGAGCAAGGCGCTGCGCCTTGCCCTGGCGCCCGTAGGCCTCGGCGAGCCGGTCGAGGAAGTCGTTGAGCGAGGCATAACAGGAAATGAGCGAGCGCGGCTGCTCGGGCCGCAGGATCAGGAAATCGGCCACCAGCCATGGGCGGATGTTTTCGCGATACACCCAGTGGTAGGAGGTCAGGGCCGAGACCGAGCGCAGGATCGACGACCACTGGAAGTAATCGAGTCCGCCGCCGACAGGCTCCCATTCGGGGAGCAGCACGTGATATTTGACGTCGAGCAGGCGGGCGATGTTGTCGGCGCGCTCGACGAACGTGCCGAGCCGCTGAAACCAGAAGTGATCGGTGCGCAGCATGGTTCGGTAGGCGGCGCCATCGAAGCGGAGCGAGGTTTCCTTTACGCTTTGCAAAAAGCTTGCGAGCTGGCCTGGCGACATGGTGGCGAGCTTGACCGGCTGCATGTCGTTCCAGGCACCGTTGACGATCTCCCACATCTCGCCGGTGATGGCGGTGCGGACGGCGCGGGCATTGCTGCGTGCCGTCTCCAGGCAGGCGCGGATGGATGTCGGATTGGCGTCGTCGGAAACGATGAATGCGATGACGTTTTCGCGTGTTGCGTCTTGATAAGTATTGAAGAAGGACTCGGCGCAGGCGGCAGTGGCGATGGCCGATTCCCATTCGTTGGATGCGCCGGCGTAAGCCGAGGGCAGCGCCGACAGGCGCTGGGCGACATCGAGGATCCGCGCTAGATTCTCAGCGCGCTCCATGTAGCGCGAGAGCCAGAAAAGATTGTCGGCCATCCTGGAGAGCATGCTTAAGCGTCCACCACCCAGGTGTCCTTCGTGCCGCCGCCTTGCGACGAGTTGACGACAAGGGAGCCGTTCTTCAGGGCGACGCGGGTCAGGCCACCCGGCACGATGCGCACGCGATCGGCCCCGGACAGGACGTAGGGGCGCAAGTCCACATGCCGGGGGGCGATGCCGCCGTCCACATAGCAAGGCACCGTGGACAGCGCCAATGTGGGCTGGGCGATGAAATTGTCGGGCCGCGCCTTGAGCTTGGCGCCGAACTCCGACAGTTCCTCCTTGCTGGCATGCGGGCCCACGAGCATGCCGTAGCCGCCAGACCCGTTGACCTCCTTCACCACGAGCTCATCGAGATTGGCGAGCACGTGCTTCAGCGAGTCGGTCTCCCTGCAGCGCCACGTCGGCACGTTTTTGAGAATAGGCTCCGAGCCGCCGTAGAATTTCACGATCTCGGGCATGTAGCTGTAGATGGCCTTGTCGTCACAGACGCCGGTGCCGATTGCGTTGGAGATGGTGACGTTGCCGGCCTTATAGGCCGACAGCAGGCCAGGCACGCCGAGCACCGAGCTCGGGTTGAAGGCCATGGGATCGAGAAATTCGTCGTCGACGCGGCGGTAGATGACGTCGACGCGCTGCGGACCCTGGGTGGTGCGCATGTAGACGATGTTCTCACGCACGAACAAGTCGCGGCCTTCGACGAGCTCCACGCCCATCTTGTCGGCGAGGAAAGAGTGCTCGTAGTAGGCGGAGTTGAAGGGGCCGGGCGTCAGCAGCACGACGTTGGGATCGCCCGAGGCGGCGCGCGGGGCCACGGAGCGCAACGTCTTCAGGAGATTGTCGGGGTAATTGTCGATCGGCGCGATGCGAAGCTGGCCGAACAGTTCGGGCAGCAGGCGCATCATCGCCTCGCGGTTTTCCAGCATGTAGGACACGCCTGACGGCGTCCGAGCGTTGTCCTCGAGCACGTAGAAGGTCTCGGCGTCGACGCGCACCACGTCGATGCCGGCGATATGGACGTAGATGCCGCCGGGCGGCTCGACGCGCGTCATCTCCGGCTGGAAGGCAGGGTTGCGCAAAACCAAGTCCTCCGGCACGACGCCGGCCCTGATGATCTCGCGGCTGTTGTAGACGTCGCCGATGAAGGCGTTGAGGGCGTTGACGCGTTGCTCCAGCCCGCGCGCCAGGAGATCCCATTCGTTGGCAGCGAGCACGCGTGGAATGATGTCGAACGGAATGAGGCGCTCGGTGCCTTGGGCATCGCCGTAGACGTTGAAGGTGATGCCGATGCGACGGAAGAACAGCTCGGCTTCCGCCTTGCGGCTGGCGAGCACGTCAGGGGGAGCGGCTTCGAGCCAGCGCGCGATCTGATCGTATCCGGCGCGGACAGTGCCGTCCGGCTTGCGCATTTCGTTGAAGGCCACGACGGGGCCCATTCGGGCAGCTCTCCCCTACCTTGCGTGTGACAACAATGCGTCGCACAAAAAAAAGGCGCAAGCGGCGTGTGTTGCCAAGATGGTAGCACCTTGCCCGAATTGAAGGCAGTGGCGGGCTATCGGCCGACTGCAAACTCGTGGTGGCGAAAACCTTGGAGGTACAGCAGCGCGGTCAGGTCGCTGTGCACGATGGAGGCGGCAGCGCGTTGAGCGAGGATGGGCTTGGCGCGAAAAGCGACGCCGAGGCCAGCTGCTTCGATCATGGCCAGATCGTTGGCGCCGTCGCCGACAGCGAGCGTTTCGGCGGCTTGCAGGCCGTTGGCGCCGGCGAGTTCCCGGAGCGTTTGGAGCTTGGCTTCGCGGCCCAGGATCGGGCTCGCCACCGTGCCGGCAAGGCGGGCATCCGAGACCTCGAGCGTGTTGGCCCGGTGCCGGTCGAAGCCAAGCCGGGTCGCGATGCGTTCGGTGAAGAAGGTGAACCCTCCTGAGACCAGGGCGCAGGTGGCACCGCCGGCACGCATGGTGGAAACGAGCGTTTCGGCGCCGGGCATGAGCGTTACCTGATCGTAGACGCGTTGCAGCAGACTGGCGTCGAGGCCTTTAAGCAGGCCGACACGCTCCTTGAGGGCGGCCTCGAAATCCAGCTCGCCGCGCATGGCGCGGGCGGTGATGCCGGAAATCTGGTGCTGCACGCCGGCGAAGGCACCCAGTTCATCGAGGCATTCTTGCTGGATGATGGTGGATTCCATATCGGCGACGAGCAGCCTTTTGCGCCGGAAAGAGTCGGCGGGCACCATGTTGACGTCGATGGGATAGCGGGCGAGGGCGGCGGCCGCGGTGGCGCGTACCACAACGGGCTCGCCTGCCGGAGCGAGAACCTCCCAGGCGTCGCCGGGGCAAAGCCATTGCTCGCGGGCGACCGGATCGGGGAAGGCGTCGCGAAGAGCGGCCACGGCGGCATCGTCGATCACACCTCCGCCGGGTGGTCCCGTCAAAACGATGGCATGGCTCGGGGCTCGGGACATGAAACCTCGTAGGGAGGCGGCACCTCGCCGCTGGGGCGCCGCTGCGCTAAAGAAGTGCCATGGCGCAGCGCCCGATCCTTATCGCCGGACCCACGGCAAGCGGCAAGTCGGAGTTGGCGATGACCTTGGCGGAACGCCATGGAGGCATCGTCATCAACGCCGATTCCATGCAGGTCTATCGCGAGCTGGCGATCCTGACGGCAAGGCCCGATGCCAACGACGAGGCGCGAGTTGCGCACGCGCTGTATGGCCAAGTGCCGGCGCGCGAGGCCTACTCGGTCGGCCGCTGGCTCGAGGATATCCGGCGGGCCTTGGATCAGGCGGGGGCCGCGGGCCGCCGGCCGGTCATTGTCGGTGGTACGGGATTGTATTTCCGGGCTCTGCTCGAGGGGCTATCGCCCGTGCCGGCTATCCCGGACGATATTCGGGCGCATTGGCGCAATGAGGCGGCTCGGCGTGGGCCTGCGGGTCTGCACGCGGTGCTCGCCGCCAGGGACGCGGAGATGGGCGCCCGGCTGCGACCCACCGATCCCCAACGCATCACCCGCGCGCTGGAGGTTTTGGAGGCGACGGGGCTGTCACTTGCGGTCTGGCAGATGCGCGCGGGAACGCCGTTGCTCGCCGGAGACGAGACAGAACGCCTGCTGGTGCTGCGCGACCGGCAGGAACTATTTGCACGCAGTGATGCCCGCTTTGACGCCATGCTAGCGACTGGTGGGCTCGACGAGGCGCGACGGCTTATGGCGCTCGATCTCAGTCCCTTGCTGCCGGCGATGCGGGCAGTCGGGGTGCGTCCGCTGTTGCTGATGCTGTCGGGGCTGCTGGGTGAAAAGGAAGCCATCGCCCGCGCGAAACATGACACGCGGCACTACGTGCGGCGCCAACTTACTTGGATAAATAGACATATGAGTGCGTGGAAAATTCATAATGAGAAATAAAAATGCAAATATATGCAGGTATCAGATGTTTTATTGATTATTAATGTTGACCGCGCAAGTTGCAGCGCCTAAACGCGACATCGCAAGGCGCGGTGCGGGCTTGGTCCAGCCGGGACCTGCCGATTCTCAGTGCACCCTTCGACTTTCGGGAGACGAACCCATGGCGCGGACAATGACCGGGGCCGAAATGGTCATCAAAGCCCTGACGGACCAGGGCGTCGAGGTTCTCTTCGGCTATCCTGGCGGTGCGGTTCTGCCGATCTATGACGAGATCTATCAGCAGGAGAAAGTGCGCCATATCCTTGTCCGCCAGGAAGGTGGCGCAGTGCATGCGGCAGAGGGATATGCGCGCTCGACCGGCAAGGTCGGCGTTGTGCTTGTCACCTCCGGTCCGGGCGCCACCAATGCCGTGACCGGGCTCACCGACGCGCTGATGGATTCCATTCCCGTGGTTTGCCTTACCGGGCAGGTGCCGACGCACTTGATCGGCAACGACGCGTTCCAGGAGTGCGACACGGTCGGGATCACCAGGCCCTGTACCAAGCACAACTGGCTGGTGAAGAACGTGGACGATCTGGCCCGTGTTCTGCACGAGGCGTTCTACATCGCCAAGAGCGGCCGGCCGGGTCCGGTCGTGGTCGACATCCCTAAGGACATACAATTCGCCACCGGCACCTACGTTGGTCCCGGCGATATCCAAATAGCGCACAAGAGCTATCGTCCCAAGCTCAAGGCCGATCAGCCCGTGCTGCAGAGGGCGGTCGATGCCATGGCATCGGCCAAGCGGCCCCTGTTCTACACCGGCGGGGGCGTTATCAACTCGGGTCCCAAGGCTAGCCAGCTTCTGCGCGAGCTGGTGCGGCTGACGGGTTTTCCCATCACCTCGACGCTGATGGGGCTCGGGGCCTATCCCGCATCCGACAAGCAGTGGCTCGGTATGCTCGGCATGCACGGAACCTACGAAGCCAACATGGCCATGCACGGCTGCGACGTGATGATCAACATCGGCGCGCGCTTCGATGACCGCATCACCGGCCGCATCGATGCGTTCTCGCCGGGCTCGACCAAGATCCATGTCGATATCGATCCGTCCTCCATCAACAAGAACGTCAAGGTGGACATGCCTGTCGTCGGGGACGCGACTTACGTGCTGGAAGACATGCTGCGCCTGTGGAAGGCACGCGGCACTGGACCCGACAAGGCCGCGCACAAGGCATGGTGGAAGCAGATCGACCAGTGGCGCGCGCGCGACTGCCTTGCCTACAAGTCCAGCGGCGAGGTCATCATGCCGCAATATGCGCTGCAGCGGCTCCACGAGCTGACCAAGAACAAGGACGTTTACATCACGACGGAGGTTGGTCAGCATCAGATGTGGGCGGCGCAGTTCCTCAAGTTCGAGGAGCCCAACCGGTGGATGACGTCGGGCGGGCTCGGGACGATGGGGTACGGTCTGCCGGCGGCGATCGGGACGCAGCTCGCGCATCCCAAGTCGCTGGTAATCGATGTCGCCGGCGACGCGTCGATCCTGATGAACATCCAGGAGATGTCGACGGCAGTGCAGTACCGGCTGCCGGTGAAGATCTTCATCCTCAACAACCAGTACATGGGCATGGTGCGACAGTGGCAGCAGCTCCTGCACGGCAACCGCTACTCGGAGAGCTACACGGAGTCATTGCCCGACTTCGTCAAGCTGGCGGAGGCCTACGGTGCCATCGGCATGAAATGCGACAAGCCCGCCGATCTCGACGACGCCATCAAGGACATGATCGACGCCAAGGGCCCGGTGATCTTCGATTGCCGCGTCGCGAGCCTCGCCAACTGCTTTCCGATGATCCCGTCGGGCAAGGCACACAACGAGATGCTGCTCGGCGACGCCGTCTCGGAAGCCGAGATCGAGAAGGCCATCGGCACGGAAGGCAAGGTGCTCGTCTAGCTCACCGCTGAGGAAGCCTGTCCATGAAGCTCATCATTGCCAACAAGCTCTACTCGTCCTGGTCGCTCAGGCCCTGGGTTCTTATGCAGGCGCTGGGCATTCCGTTCGAGGAGTCGGTGATTCCCATGTACTTTCCCGACTCGAAGGCGCGGATGCTCGATGTCTCGCCGACAGGCAAGATGCCCTGTCTCGTCGATGGCGACGTTACGATCTGGGAAAGCCTCGCGATCATGGAGTATCTCCATGAGCGTTTCCCCGAGAAGGGCGTGTGGCCCGGCGATGTGAAGGCTCGCGCCCACGCCCGTGCTGCGGCCAATGAGATGCACGCCGGCTTCCAGGCGCTGCGCAATGCCTGTCCCATGAACCTCGGAAAGCGATTTGCCCCGCGCGATTTCGGCTCGGAAGTCGCGGACAATGTGCGCCGGCTCGAAGGCCTGTGGTCGCAAGCGCGGGTGCGTTTCGGTGCCGACGGGCCGTTCCTTTATGGCCGCTTCGGCGCCGCGGATGCGATGTTTGCGCCGGTTGTCACCCGCCTCGACACCTACCAGGTCCCTGTCAGCTCCGAGACGAGGCGATACATGGACGCCGTACTGAAGCATCCCGCGTTCGTGGCCTGGCGCACCACAGCGCTTCAAGAGCCCTGGACCATCGCGCACTATGACGAAGGCCACGAGGTCGTCGAGGTCTTCCACACGCCGAGTGCCTGAGCCTCTTTGATCCCAACACTGCGAGCAGCGTCATGAGTGAAAAGCCCACCGGCTCCGCTTACTTCCTGGAAGAGCGCAAGGATGCACCTGAGCGGCACACACTCTCCATTCTCGTCGACAACGAACCGGGCGTGCTGTCGCGCATCGCAGGATTGCTGTCGGGGCGGGGCTATAACATCGATAGCTTGACGGTCTCCGAGACGGAGCACGAGAAACACTTGTCACGCTTCACGATCGTGACGACTGGTACGCCGATGGTGCTGGAGCAGGTCAAGAACCAGCTCGAGCGCATGGTGCCCGTACATCGCGTTGTCGACCTGACGGTCGTCGGCGAGCCGCTGGAGCGTGAGCTGGCCCTCGTCAAGGTAGCCGGCACTGGCGAGAAGCGAATTGAGGCGCTGCGTCTTGCTGAGATTTTCCGCGCCAGCGTCATCGATGCATCGACAAGCCACTTTGTCTTCGAGATCACGGGACGGTCCTCCAAGATCGAGCAGTTCATTGCGATCATGCGGGATCTCGGTCTTGTCGAGATATCTCGCACCGGCATCGCCGCGATGGCGCGCGGTGGTCAAGGGATGTGACCGGTGTCTGAGCTTTTCCTGGCGCTTGTCGCCTTCTGCGCCGTGACGCTTATTACGCCGGGGCCCAACAACGTCATGCTGATGACGTCCGGCTTGAATTATGGCTTCCAACGTTCGCAACCGCACCTGTGGGGCGTGACGCTGGGGTTCGCGATCATGGTACTCGCCGTCGGTCTTGGCCTCGGCGCCGTGTTTTCCGCATATCCCGTGGTCTACACGGTCCTGAAGTATGCCGGCGCTGCCTACCTGCTCTATCTGGCTTGGATGATCGCGGTGTCAGGGCCCGTAGAAAGCGAGGACGCCGCCTCGGGCAAGCCTTTGACGTTCGTACAGGCGGCGGCGTTCCAATGGGTCAATCCGAAAGGCTGGGTCATGGCCGTTGGCGCCGTCTCGGCTTATGCGGGCATTGCGGTGTTCCCTTACAATATGGTGGTGATCGCCGCGCTGTTCTGCGTGCTCGGGGTACTGTCGAGCTCAGTTTGGACAGTGCTCGGCCAATCCCTGCGCCGATTGCTTACGGATGCGCGCTCCGTGCGCCTGTTCAATGGGATCATGGCACTGGCGCTCGTCGCGTCGCTGTGGCCGGTGCTGAAGGATCTTCTCCCTTGAAGTCAGGCCTGTGACACGGCGCGAGCCTCGAAGGCCATGCGCGCACTGTTGTGGCCGAAATTCCAGGACATGCGCTGGGCCGCGAACCCGGCGTTGTGCAGGACTTGGAGGAACTCGGATTCGCTGTAGTGCGCGAGCCCGAGTTGAGCACGCACGCGGCGATAGTCGGAGAAGAACGTGCGGACGAGGCCAGCGAGAGCGGCGATGAGAAAATTGTTGGCGGTAGCAAAGCGCAGCAGAGCGGCGGCGTCAGTCAATGGGCCGATGCCAGGCGGGATGACGTCGGCGACGACTAGGCGGCCTGACGAATTGAGCTTGCCATGCCAACGGGCCAGGCAGATGGCGAGCTGCTCCCTGCTCAGGTATTGGACGACCGAGTTGACGACGATGAGGTCGATCGAGCGATCCGGGACCGTATCGAATTCTTCCGGTGACAGGATGGTGGTGTTGGCAACGGCGATAAGGCGCTGCCGCAAACGGTCGCGAACCATCTCGGCGCCATCGCAAAGGTAAAGGTGTCTGCAGCGCGCGGCGAGACTGCCGGCGGCCAGCGCCTCACCACAACCATAATCCACAACGCGTGCGTCCGGTCCCGGCAGCAGCTTCTCTATATCTTTAACAACGCCTTGGTAATGAACCAATTTATGCCGATCGTTAGCGTAAATCGGCGTATCCGCGTTCCAAAACTCGCGCCAGCTCATCCGGATTGTCCACCATGGTGTGCTGTATTGTGCACAGTGCCATCGCACTGATAGGCTTTGCGGGCAAAAAAGACTACGCCCGATCATCGCCGGGGCGTTCTTGGGAGGGATGAATGCTGGAGACGCCGAGCGGTCGCCTTGCGACTGCCTTTGTTGGCGTGCGGATGTTTGCGCCGGATTCTCGACTCCGGCACGCGAAGGCCTTTGGCTCATCTGCATGAACATTCGCCTGTTCCTTCGCTCCGACCATGCGCTTGCGGCCGCCGTGCTCATTGTGGCGTGGTTTGTCCTTTCGTCTCCGTGGCTTCTCGGCCATGTCACCATTCCTTATGACGCCAAGGCGCACTTCCAGGCGCAGATTCAGTTTCTGTCGAATGCACTCCACTCGGGGCAGTCTCCGTTCTGGGCGCCCTATGTCTTCGTCGGCACGCCGCAGATCGCCGATCCCCAATCGCTGATCTTCTCGCCGGCGTTTCTGCTCGCCTACTTCGAGGCAGTTCCGACGTTCCGACAGCTTGATGCCTATGTCCTCATACTGCTCGGCCTGGGTGCGCTGGCGATCCTGAAGCTGTTCCAGGACCGGAACTGGCATGCCGCCGGTGGGCTGGTGGCTGCCATCGCATTTGCCTTCGGTGCATCGGCGGCCTGGCGCATCCAACACATCGGGCAGATTCAAAGCTTTGCGTTCTTCGGCATTGCGCTTTGGCTGCTGCAGCGGGCCCTCGATCGATCGTCGGCGCGATGGGGAGCGCTGGCGGGGCTCGCGGCGGGGCTGATGCTTGCTGAGCCAAACCAAGTGGCTTTGCTCGGCGGCTACGTGTTGATGGCGGTGATCGCCTCCCACCTCTGGCTCAATTTCAATCGAAAGGGGGAGTGGCGGCGTAGCGTCAGGCCGCTGGCCTGGGCCTCTGCGGCGGGGCTGATCGTCGTCGTCGTACCCCTCGTGCTTTGCTTCCTTTATGTGGAGTCTTCGAACCGCCCTGTCATCGATTTCGCGGAAGCGGCGCTGGGCTCGCTCAATCCGGCGTCGCTGGTGACGGCACTTGTCGCCGATCTCTACGGCGCTTTCGATCCGGCGGTCGACTACTTGGGACCTTACAGCGTCTATTGGGACAAGAACGATCTGGCACTATCGCAGAACATGGGGCAGCTCTACGTCGGTGCGCTGCCAATCGTTCTGGTGATGACGGTGGGGCTTACCCGCGGCGCCCTGTGGAGCCGCGAGATGCGCGCGTACACGCTGTCAATTCTGTTTCTCGTGCTCTATGCGCTGGGCGGCTACACGCCAGCATTCCGGTTGTTCTATGAAGTGCTACCCGGCGTCGCGTTCTTCCGCCGCCCAGCCGATGCGTCCTTTCTTCTCGGCGGGTTGTTGGCCATCGCGGGCGGATATGTCGTGCACCTGTGGCTCAATGGTGAGTTGCGTCGTCCCGGTCGCGCCGGTCGCGTCATCGAACTGGCAGTCATTCTGCTTGTGCTGATTGTCGCGATCGCGATCGCGGTCGGCGAGGACAAGATGCCTCTTGCCTGGAAACCGATGTTGAACGCGGTCGGGTGGCTCGTGCTCGTGATGTTTGCGCTCGCCGTGCCGATGCGCCGCTTCGCCAGGGCGGGCATGGTCGCCGTTGTCGTGCTTGGTGTGCTGATGACGGCAGATCTGGCCGCCAACAATGGACCAAACGAGTCAACCGGAGGCTCAAGCGCCAACTACGACATCCTGAAGCCCAATTGCCAGAATGAGACGATCAAGTTTCTCAAGGCACGGGTGCGCCGGGCGCCGGGCTCGCAGTGGCGCGATCGCGTCGAGCTGGTGGGACTTGGCTTCGAGTGGCCCAACGCGGCACTCATCCACGGTCTCGATACGACGCTCGGCTACAACCCATTGCGCATCGGTCTGGTATCCCGGGCGGTCGGCGCGCGCGACTACATCGCAGGACCCGATCAACGCACGTTCAGCCGTCTCTTTCCGTCTTATCGCTCCGAGCTTGCCAACCTGCTCGGGCTCCGGTTCATCGCCAGCAGCATTCCGGTCGAGCAGGTTGATCTCAAGCTCGGGCGTGGGGATCTTAAATTCCTGGCGCGCACACGCGATGCCTACATCTATGAAAACACGCAGGCGCTGCCGCGCGTGATGTTCGTCAAAGACTGGCAGCACGCGAACTTCGAGCGCATTATCGAGGAAGGCCGCTGGCCGGAGTTCGATCCGGCCGAGACGGTTCTGTTCGACGGCGAGCCGGAGATTGCGGGGATGCGATCGGAACTCGTCTGGGACGCAGAGGCGATGCCGCAGGTGGAGATCCGCCGCTATGAGAACACCATTGTCGAGATCGAGGTGTTCGCGCCGATGGACGGCTTCGTGGTTCTCAACGATGTCTGGCATCCATGGTGGCAGGCCGAGGTCGACGGCAAGCCGGCGGCGATCCAGCGCGCCAATGTGATGTTCCGCGCGGTGCACGTGGCCAGGGGCCAGCACCTCGTGCGATTCGAGTTCACGCCGTTCTCGGGTGCCATCGCCGAGCTTGGCGGCAAGCTGATGGGCACGGCGAAGTAACGCATCAGCCCGAGAGCTTGTAGTCGCTAAATTTGGCTCTCAGTACGAGCTTGGAAATTTTTCCGGTGGCGGTGAGGGGAAGCTCATCGACGAAGACGACGTCGTCGGGCAACTGCCATTTCGCGAGCTTGTCGCCGAGTTGGGCCAGGATGCTGTCCTTGCAGGGGTCGGCGTCCTTGCCCTTCACGACCACCAGCAGTGGCCGCTCGCCCCACCTGTCGTGGGGCACGGCGATGACAGCCGCATGGGCGACGCCTTGACAACCCATGGCGTGGTTCTCCAGCTCGATGGAGCTGATCCATTCGCCGCCGGACTTGATGAGGTCCTTGGTGCGGTCGACGACGATGAGATAGCCGTCGGGTGTTATGCGCGCGACGTCACCGGTGCCGAACCAGCCATCAGCGTCGAGACCGCGACCCTCGGCTTGTTCTCCCTTGTAGTAACCGCGTACGACAGCAGCGCCGCGCACGAACAGCTCGCCGGTCGCTTCCCCGTCGTGCGGCAAGGTTTCGCCATCGGGGCCGACCAGCTTCAGCTCGACTCCGAAGATGCGCTTGCCCTGGCGGGATTTGATGTCGACGCGCTCGGCGAGCGGCCTGCCCGCGTCTTGAGGCCCGAGCCGTGTGGTGGTGCCGACTGGGCTCATCTCTGTCATGCCCCAGCCGTGCACGATATCGATGCCATAGTCGCGCTCGAAGGTTTCGATCAGCGAGAGCGGTGCGGCCGAGCCGCCAGTCAGAACGTCGGTGAGTGCATTCGGTTTGCGGCCGCGCTTCTGCATCTCGGCGAGGAGGCCGAGCCAGACGGTCGGCACGCCCCAGCCGCCCGTGACACGCTCGCTGTCCATCAGCGCGAACAGGCTTTCGCCATCGAGCTTGGCGCCGGGGAAGATCAAGGCGGCGCCGGCAATGGGTGCCGTATAGGGCAAGCCCCATGCGTTGGCGTGAAAGAGGGGCACCACAGGAAGGACGCGGCGACCGTTCTGCAGGGCCTTGGCGCAGGCGGGGAGCACGAAGAGCGCGTGCAGCACGGTGGCGCGGTTGGAGTAGAGGACACCTTTGGGATCGCCGGTGGTGCCGGAGGTGTAGCAGAGCGCGCAGGCCGCGTTTTCGTCGAGTTCGGGCCAGGTGAGATCGGGCGCGCCTGAGGCCAGAACTTCCTCGTAACAGAGCAGGCCGGAGAGCGAGGATGCTGGCATGTGCGCTCGATCGGTCATGGCGACGTAGCGCAGGGATTTGGGAAATCCGGGCGACAGCTTCTCGACTAGCGGCGTGAACGTCAGGTCAAAGAACAGCAGCGTATCCTCGGCGTGGTTGACAATGTAGGTGATCTGCTCGGCGAACAGGCGCGGGTTGATGGTGTGGCAGACGGCGCCGATACCGGCGATGGCGTAGTACAGCTCGAAGTGCCGGTAGCCGTTCCACGCCAACGTGGCGACGCGGTCGCCCGGTTTCACACCGAGATCGCGCAGGGCGTTGGCGAGACGCAGGATGCGCTTGCGGGCATCGCCATAGCCATAGCGGTGCAGGCCGTCCTCCGTGACGGAAACGATGTCGGTGCCAGGATGCACGTCGGCGGCATAGTCGATTATGCTTGAGACCAGCAACGGCCGGTTCATCATCATGCCTTCGAGCATCGGCGGATCTCTCCCTGAGCGTTTGTTCAAGGGTAGACTTGCGCCTAGGCTGCCGCCAAGAGATACCGGCTCCCAGAGACCATAAAGATCAGGAGTTCCGAGGATGGCCAAGGTCGAGGTGGAGACGCGGGGCGACGTCGCGGTCCTCAAGCTGTCCAATTCCCCCGTCAATGCGCTGGCGCACGGTGTGCGCGAGGGCCTGCAGGCGGCCCTTGCCGCGGCCAATGCGGACCCCGCGATCATGGCCATCGTGGTGACGGGGGAGGGTCGCGCCTTCTCGGCAGGCGCCGACATCACGGAATTTCGTAGCGGCATGAAGCCGCCGGGCCTCGGCCAGGTCATCGACGGAATGGAAGCATCCGGAAAGCCGGTCGTGGCGGCCTTGAACGGGCTGGCGCTCGGCGGCGGCCTGGAGGTTGCGCTGGGCTGTCACTACCGGGTGGCATCGCCTGCGGTGTCCCAGCTTGGCCTGCCGGAGGTGAAGATCGGCATCCTGCCGGGCGCGGGCGGCACGCAGCGCCTGCCTCGCATCATCGGCGTCGAGGCGGCGCTGGACATGATCGTGTCGGGCAATCCGATCACTGCGGCTGCGGCAGCCAGAGCCGGATTGGTCGACAGAATAGCTGAAGGCAATGTGGTCGATGCGGCCGTCACCTTTGCGCGCGAGCTCATCGTGTCGGGCACGGGGCCACGCCGGGCCAGCGACAAGACCATCGACGCGGCTGCGGTGCCGGCCGGCCTGTTCGACAAGAAGCGGGCATCGCTCGGGCGGCATCCGTCAGGGCCGTTGGCGCCCAAGAACTGCATCGCGGCGGTGGAGGCGTCGGTCGTGCTGCCGTTCCGCGACGGCTTGAAGCGCGAGCGGGAGCTGTTCGCCGAGCTTGCGGGCAGTCCTTATGCGCGGGCGCTGCAATACGCCTTCTTCGCGGAGCGGCAGGCAGCCAACATTCCCGACATCGGCGCGGAGGTGAAGCCGCGCGAGGTCAAGAGCGTGGGCATTGTCGGCGCGGGCACCATGGGTACGGGCATCGCGCTGGCGTTCCTCAATGCGGGTCTTCCGGTGAGAATCGTGGAGACGGCCCAGGCGGCGCTCGACAAGGGCGTGGCGCGCATCCGCGAGACGATTGAGAGCAATGTCGCAAGGGGGCGCATATCGGCGGACGAGGGCAAGCTGCGGTCTGCCAATCTGACGCCGAGTCTCGAGTTCAAGGCGCTGTCGGCGAGCGATCTCATCATCGAGGCTGTGTTCGAGAAGCTGGCGCTGAAGACGCAGATCTTTGGAAAGCTCGACGCGATCGCGAAGCCCGGCGCGGTGCTGGCGACGAATACGTCGACGCTCGATGTGGATACCATCGCCGCGGCGACCAAGCGTCCGGACGATGTCGTCGGCATGAACTTCTTCTCGCCGGCCAACGTCATGCGGCTGCTAGAGGTCGTGCGCGGCAAGGCCACGTCCAAGGACGCGCTGGCGACGGCCATGGCGGTGGCCAAGCGCATCGGCAAGGTCGGTGTGGTGTCGGGCGTATGCTTTGGCTTCATCGGCAATCGCATGCTGGAGGCGTACCTCGAAGAGGTGCAGGCCATGCTGCTGGAAGGCGCGACGCCGAGCGAGGTGGATGGCGCGCTGGAGGCGTGGGGACTTGCCATGGGCCCGAACGCGATGATGGACATGGCCGGGCTCGATGTTGGCCATCACATCCGCCAGGAGCATCAGATCTCGGACGAGCGGCGGCGGCTGTACCGCTTCACCGATGCGATCGTCGGCATGGGACGGCACGGGCAGAAGACGGGCGGGGGCTACTACAAATATGGCGGCGACCGCAAACGCCAGGCCGATCCCGAGATGGAGGCCATGATCCGGGCCGAGGCGGCGGCGCAGGGTGTTGCGCAGCGCAGGCCCGAAGCCGAGGAGATCGTCGAGCGGTGCCTGTTGCGGCTCATCAACGAGGGTGCGCAGATCCTGGACGAAGGGATCGCCATGCGGGCCTCCGACATCGATACCATCTACCTGACGGGCTATGGCTTTCCAGCCTGGCGCGGCGGACCCATGTGGCAGGCCGAGAACATCATCGGGTTGAAGGTGGCCGCGGACAAAATCCGCGGCTACGAAAAGGTGCACGGGGCCAGATGGACCGTGGCGCCGCTGCTCGACCGGCTCGCGGCATCCGGCGGCAAGCTTGCGGACGCGGGGGCGGAGCAAAAACCCGCATAGGCGGGAGATGCAACGCTGTGCCGCGCTCGCGGGAGGCTCGCCCGTTGTTGCCGTGACGAGGCGTCTCCCGTAAGACTTCCGGCGACCATCTCCCAAGAGCGAGGCAAGCACCATGAGCGTTCGCCACGGCCGAGAAGTCCTGTCCATTCCGGGCCCTACGACGGTGCCCGACGAGGTGCTGCAGGCCATGCAGCGCCCTGCCATCGATATTTATTCCGGCAGCCTGGTGAAGCTGACCGAGTCGCTCATGGCCGACATGAGCCGGATCTTCGCGACGCGCGGGAAGACCTACATCTACGCCGCCAACGGTCACGGCGGCTGGGAAGCGGCTTTCACCAACGTGCTGTCGCGCGGTGACAAGATCCTGGTGCTGGAGAGTGGTCGCTTCGCCATCGGCTGGGGCGAGATGGCCAAGATGATGGGCGTCGAGATCGAGGTCCTGGCGCAAGATCAGCGCAAGGCGGTGGAGCCGGCGGCCGTGGAGGAGCGGCTCAAGGCCGACAAGGCGCATGCGATCAAGGCCATCATGGTGGTGCAGATCGATACGGCATCGGGCGTGGTCAACGATATCGCGGCGGTGCGCAAGGCGATCGACCGGGCCAAGCATCCGACGTTGCTGATGGTCGATACGGTTGCGTCGCTCGGCACCATGCCGTTCGAGATGGATGCGTGGGGCGTGGACGTCGCCATGTGCGGCTCGCAGAAGGGTCTCATGACACCGCCCGGTCTGGCGTTCGTCGCGGCCAACGACAAGGCGCATGCAGCCCACAAGTCTGCGGGTCTTCGGACCATGTACTGGGACTGGACGTTCCGGCAGGGCGAGCAGCACTACATGAAATATTGCGGCACGCCGCCGGAGCATCTGCTGTTCGGCTTGCGCAAGGCGCTCGATCTGCTGTTGGCGGAAGGATTGGAGAATGCCTTCAAGCGGCACGCACTGCTGGCGGAGGCCGTGCGGCGAGCGGTCGAGCGGTGGTCGCAAGGCCAGGTTCTGTCGTTCAACATCATCGATCCTGCCAAGCGCGCCAACTCGGTGACGAACGTGCTCGTGCAGGGCCGCGATCCGCAGCCGATCCTCGACTATGCACGCGAGAAGTGCGGCGTGGTGCTCGGCGTTGGCATCGGCGACCTCACGGGGAAGGCGTTCCGCATCGCGCACATGGGGCATGTGAACGCACCGATGGTGATCGGCACGCTAGGTGCCACCGAGATGGCACTGAAGGCGCTGAAGATCCCGCACGGGTCCGGCGGCGTGCAGGCGGCGATCGATTATCTGGCGGAGAAGGTCGAGGCGTAGGCGAGCGGGAGTGCGTTATGGAGATCGACTGGACCGGCCGTAGCATCGAGACGCCGGAGCTGACGATCAACTATGCGCGCGCCGGTCAGGGCGCGCCGATCGTCTTCCTGCACGGCTGGCCGGAGTTCAACCGCACGTGGCTGCACAACATGCCCGCGCTGGCGGACGGGTACGATTGCATTGCACCTGATCTGCGTGGCTTCGGCCGCACGATGTCAAAGGTGCCGCGCCAGGACAGCGGGACGCCGCCGCAACTGCTAGCGAAGGACCTCAAGGATTTTGCTGATGCGCTGGGGTTGCAACGCTTCGCCATCGTCTCCCATGATGTCGGCTCGTTCGTCGCGCAACAGTTCGCGCTGGCCTATCCCGATCGCGTGTCGGCGCTATTCTTTTTCAATTGCGCCTATCCCGGCATCGGCAAGCGCTGGGGCGATTTCCGGCATTTTCCGGAGACCTGGTATCAGCAGTTTCATCAGAAGGAGCTGGCGGCCGCGCTGGTCGGCTCGTCGCGCGAGGCGGCGCGGATCTACTTCCGGTATTTCCTGCGTCACTGGAGCCATCAGAAAGAGGCGTTTTCGCCTTATCTGGAGGAATGGGTCGACAATTTCCTGCGGCCGGGCAATCTGCAGGGTGGCTTCGACTGGTACATCGGCGTGGCGCGGTTTCGGGCGCGCATGATGCAGGACGGCGCGTTAACCGTCCCGAAGATCGCGACGCCGACCTATTTTCTGTGGGGCGCGCACGATCCGGTGCTGCGCTACGACTTCTCCGACAAGCTCGATGAGTATTTTGCGGATTTCACGCTGGAGCGCGCCGAGGAGGGCGGACACTTCGCGCACTTCGAGGTGCCGGACGTTGCCAATCGGTGCATGCTGGAGTTTTTTGGACGAGTGCTGGTGTAGAGATTGGCTGCCGCCTGTGTCTCTGGGGCCCGGGTCGCGCGCGTGAATCGACGCCAAATCCCAGTCATCTCCTCGGCTCGCGCTTGCCCGGGATGACACCGGGCCTCGTCAATGCAGCGCCTACGGCTGCTTACCCGTGTGCCACCAGGTGTCGATGCTGTAGCCGGTGAGGGCGGTGGTGGCGGGGATGGCGAGCGTGGGCCAGGTGGCGACCCATTGCTGCTTCAGGTGAAACGTGGGGATGACGTAGTCGCCCGAAAGTAGGACGCGGTCGAAGGCGCGGACGGCCGCCTCGAAGTCCTCGCGGCCTTCCGCCTGCAGCAGGGCGTCCATCATGGCGTCGGCGGCGGCGTTCCTGACGCCGGAATAGTTGAGCGAGCCTTGGATGTCGGCCGCTGCACTCGACCAGCGATTGACCTGCTCGTTGCCCGGCGACAGTGACGCGTTCCAATTCCACTGGATCATGTCGAAGTCGAATGTCTTCAATCGCGACCAGTATTGCGCATCGTCCACCTGGCGGATGGTCAGCGCGATGCCGACCTTCTTCAAGCTCTCGGAATAGGACAGCATCAGCCGCTCCTGGCCGCGCGAGCGCGCCAGCGCTTCAAAAGCGAAGGGCGTGCCGGTCTTGGCCTCGATCATGCGGCCGTTGCGCAGCTCATAGCCGGCCTCGCGCAGCAGGCCGACGGCGATGCGGGCCTGCTCGCGATTGAAGCCCGCGCCGTCGCTCTGGGGCAGGCGCCAGGTGCCGTCGAGAATGGCTGGCGTCACTGTATCCGGGAAAGGCTTCAACAGGTCGCGCTCGCGTGCGTCGGCAGTGCGTCCGGACGACGACAGGTTGGAGCGTTCGAAAAAGCTGCCGGTGCGCGTATAGAGCGCATTATACAGGCTGCGATTGATCCATTCGAAATCGAACATCAAGATCAGCGACCGGCGCACGCGCTTGTCGGCAAACAGCGGACGGCGGGTGTTCAGGGCAAAGCCGCTCATGCCGGCCGGCGTGCCGATATCGAAGGCGTGCTTGACGATGCGGCCGTCGATGGCGGCCGGGAAATCGTAGCCGGTGGCCCAGCGGTCGGGGCTGTCCTCCTCACGCAGGTCGAGGGTGCCGGTCTTGAAGGCCTCAAACATCGCGGTGGTGTCGCGGAAGTACTCATAGCGAATCTCGTCGAAGTTGAAGCGTCCGCGCGCGGAGGGCAGGTCGCGCGCCCACCAGTCCGGATTGCGGCGCAGGATGATGCGCTTGCCGGCGTCGACCTCCGCGACGAGGTAGGGACCTGAGCCCACCGGAGGATCGAAGCCGGTGCGCTCGAAGGTGTCAGGCGAGATTCGGTGCTTCGGCAGGATTGGCATCAGCCCCATGATCAGGGGCATCTCGCGATTGTCTTCGGTGAAGGTGAAGCTGACGGAGCGTGGGCCCGTGATGTCGGCCGCTGCGACATTCTTGTAGTAGCTGCGATGAAAAGGCTGTCCCTTTTCCCGGAGGAGCGACCAGGAGAAGACGACATCGTCTGGCGTGATCGGCTGGCCGTCGGAGAAGCGGGCGTCTGGATGGAGCTGGAACGTGACCGAGCGCCGATCCGGGGGCACCTCGATCGTCTGGGCGATGTGTCCATAGAGGGAGAAGGGCTCGTCCGGCCCCCGCACCATCAGCGCCTCGTAAACGTACTCGCGCACGCCGACGGCCGAGACGCCTTTGACGATCAGCGGATTCAGGCTGTCAAAGGAGCCGAGTTGTCCAAGCGTCAGGCGACCGCCTTTGGGGGCAACGGGGTTGGCGTTGGAAAAATGCTTGAAGCCCTGCGCAAGGCGAGGTGCGCCGTGCATGGCGATGCCGTGCATCGGTTCGGAGGCGGCCCCCGTGGCGACGAGGCAGCCGAACGCGCCGGCAATGAGGGCGAGACGCAGTGGGTGCGACAATCGGTGCATGGCCGATTTCGTGACGATCTTCGGCAGGGTCTTGCCCCTGTGCATCGCTGACCTGCTGCTACATCTTTCGTTGCGGGAGGGACACGGCGTCCCCGGCAACGCCTGTTGACGACGCGGCCGCATCGGATCATGGCCACGGGATTGCCGCAATCAGGCTCTTACTCCGAGGTTCATGCGGGGTCGACCGCCGTGGGGATCGCTCTCAGATGGTTCATCGGGCAGCCCACGACAAGACGCAACAGGGGACACGACGGGGCGGCGCCTGCTGCAGGCATCGGCCGTAAGGGAAAGGTCGAAAAATTCATGACAAGGACAGCTTCGGTGTTGGCACGCGGGTGGCTGAGGCACACGGGCTTACAGTTTGGCGTTGCGGCAGCTCTGGCTGTTGCAATGGGTATTTCGCCGCTCGCGGCGCAGCAGAAGCAGGCTCCGGCCGCGAAGAAAGCGGAGGCGGTAAAGGGTAAGGATGCGCAGCCCGCGCAGCAACAGAGCGCGTGGGTGAAACTGTGCGAGAAGGCTCCGATGCTGTCCAAGGACAAGGACGGCAAGGACGTCAAAGAGGAGAAGAATGTCTGCTTGACGCATCATGAGCGTCTCGACGGCAATACGGGCATGGTTCTGGTGTCGGCCGCCATTCGCCAGATCGAGGGTGCGGACAAGAACCACCTCATGGTTATGGTGCCGCTCGGCATGGCGGTGCATCCGGGATTGCGCGCCACCGTCTACACCAAGGAGATGTGGGAACAGGCGCAGAAGAATCAGAAGGTCGACGATTCCAAGCTCGAGGCCTTAAAGCTGTCGTATGCTCTTTGCCATCCGGCGGGATGCACCGCCGAGATCGAGGCCGGCAAGGACGTGGTCGGAAAGTTGAAAACCGGCGGTGG
>CADEFX010000044.1 GCA_902826715.1 uncultured Hyphomicrobiales bacterium
TCCGATCGCAGACAACCAGCTCTTGCCTGCGCCCTGGGTGGTCAGATCCGGGATGACCGCACGATAAAACCACGGCGAAGAGCGGGGATTACTTCACCGTCCTTTTCGTTCGCAGCGTTAACATCCGCGTTCTCCCTCTCCCCGCAACAACAGGGAGACCGTCGTGTTCGCGCACGCCCCAACCCACCACCGGCGTCCCCGGACAGGCGCACTGCAGAGCGGCTCCGCCGCGCACGCGACCCGGAATCTCACGCAGAGCAAACTCAAGCCGGAA
Source organism: uncultured Hyphomicrobiales bacterium (assembly GCA_902826715.1). Classification (GTDB taxonomy): domain Bacteria; phylum Pseudomonadota; class Alphaproteobacteria; order Rhizobiales; family Hyphomicrobiaceae; genus CADEFX01. The sequence continues at coordinate 275 of CADEFX010000044.1, forward strand.
CCCCGCTAGCCTGCCTCCCGCGGCAGCAGCACCGTACGCTCGAATTCCATGAACACCGTGCCGTCCGATTTGACGCCGCGCGTCTTCACCGTGACGAGCCCCTGGTCCGGCCGGCTCTTGGACGCGCGCTTGGCCAGCACCTCGCTCTCGGCGTAGAGCGTATCGCCCACGAACACCGGCGCCATCAGCTTCACCTTGTCCCAGCCGAGATTGGCGATCGCCTTCTGGCTGATGTCGCTGACGCTCATGCCCGTCACGATCGACAGCGTCAGGCAGCTGTTGACCAGCGGCTTCTTGAACTCGCTCTCGGCCGCGTACGCCGCATCGAAGTGCAGCGGATGCTGGTTCATCGTCAGCAGCGTGAACCACACGTTATCCGCATCCGTGATGGTGCGGCCGGGCCGATGCTCATAGACGTGCCCCACCACGAAATCATCGTACGTGCGCCCGATGTCCTCGCGATAGCGACCGGGCTTCACTTCCTTCGATCCGAACATGGCTTTCCTGCTAACCAAAAAGCGCTTCTGCCTAACTCCCTCTCCCATAGGGAGAGGGTTGGGGTGAGGGGTTTCAACCTATCGAACGCTTCAACCCCTCACCCGGAACGCTTGCGCGTTCCGACCTCTCCCTATGGGAGAGGTGAAACTGTGCCCGTCTTCAAGTCTGCGAAGCCTTGAGCGCGCTCAGCAGCGCGTTGTGCTCGCCGGGCAGCGGCGCCTTGAGATCGGGCCGCGCCGGCTCGTCGAGATAGCGCACCACCGGCGCGATATACTCGCGCCCGTCCGCATCATGCAAAATGAGGCCGCAGCCGCGGATATTTTCGTCGTCGAGGGCCTCGCGCAGCGTGTTCACCGGCGCAAAGCTCACGTCCATGCCGGCGAACCAGCCTTTCCAATCCGCCAGCGAGCGCTCCTTGAACACACTTTGGAGAAAGTCCTTCACGGGCTGCTGATGCGGTCCCGGACCCTTCTCGCACGGCGCGATAAGATCCGGCCGTCCGAGGCGTTCCAGCAGATTGCGCACGAACTTGATCTCCTGCGCACCGAGCACGAGATAGCGGCCGTCCGCCGTATCGTACACTTGGTAGAACGCCGAGCCGCCCGTCGTGCGCTCGTGCTTGGGATCGGGCTGCGGCTTGTGCGACATGGCCGCGCCCAGCACGTTCGGCAGGGCCGCCAGCGCCGCATGGTGCATGCTGACATCGATGTAGTCGCCACGGCCCGTCTGCTCGCGCCGGTATAGCGCCATCAGGACGCCCGACAGCGCGTGCAGCGAGCTGACGATATCGGCCACGGCCACGCCCGACATGGCAGGTACGCCGTCCCGCCCGAGCGAGATCGAGAGGGCGCCGCTGAACGCCATGGTGGCGAGATCGTGCGCCGGCCGGTCGCGGTACGGGCCTTCCTGTCCGAAGGCGCTGACGGAGCAGTACACGATGCGCGGATTGCGCTTCGCCACCGTCGCGTAGTCTACGCCGAGACGCTGCATGACGCCGGGGCGATAGCTCTCGACGAACACGTCGGCGGTCTCGCACAGCTTCAGCACCTGCTCGCGGCCTTCCGGCGTCTTGAGGTCGATGACGACGCTTTTCTTGCCGCGATTGACGTTGCGGAACACCACCGACACCGGCCCGTCCGACAGCCCGATGTGCCGGCCCGGATCGCCTTCGCCCGGCGGTTCCACCTTGATGACCTCGGCGCCGTGGTCCGCGAGCGTCAGCGTCAGATACGGCCCTGGCAGAAACACCGACAGATCGACAACCTTCACGCCTTCAAGCTTCATGTCCGCCTCACTCCGCCGCCGCTTGTTTCGTGCCTGCTCCCAGGATGGCCTCGTTGTCGGCTCCGAGCGGCGAGCATACGCTCAGCTCGGGCCGCTCCCCATCGATCTTGAGTGGATTGGCCAGCATCCTGAAATCCGGCCGGGCCGGATGCGGCACGGTTCGCACCATGCCCGTCGTCTCCAGAAACGGGTTCGCGAACGCCTGTGCCACATCGTAGACGGGCGCCACCGGCGCTGCTCCGCTCAGGACTTCGAGCCACTCCGCGGTGGTGCGCTGGCTCATGGCCGCGTCGAGTTCGGCAGTCAGCTCCGGCCGGTTCGCCAGCCGCGCCGGCGCACTTGAAAATCGTGCATCCTCGATCAGCTCCGCCCGCCCGATGCGGCGTGCCAGCTCCTCCCAGAACTTGTCCATCATGCACATGACGTAGATCCAGCCGTCCCTGGTGCGCACGGTCTGCACCGGCGTCAGCGACTGATGCGAGCTGCGCGCCAGCCGGCTCGGCATGTCGCCGCCGTTCAGATACCACACCGCCGGATAGGAGAGCTGATGCAGCGCCACGTCGAAAAGGCACGTGTCGACATCGCAGCCCTGCCCGGTTGCGCGCGCCCGCATCACACAGCTCAGCAGCCCGACGATGCCGGTCATGCCCGTCATGAAGTCGATCATGGACGCGCCGAAGCGGCTCGGCGGCCCATCGGGCTCGCCCGTCAAGCTCATCAGGCCGGTTTCGGCCTGCATGAGGAAGTCGTACCCGGGCCAGCTCTTGCGCGCGTTGTCGCGGCCATAGGCAGAAATGTGGAGACAGACGATGGCAGGGCTCATCGCCTTCAGCGATGCGTAGTCGAGCCCCAGCTTTTCCGGCTGATCCCCGCGCAGATTGTTGACGATCGCGTCCGCCGAGGCCGCCAGCCGGCGAAAGGCGTCACGGCCGTCCTCCGCCTTCAAATCCAGCGTGACGCTCTTCTTGTTGGAGCCCCACGTCTGGAAGTACTGGCTGTCGTTCTCGCCCAGCAGATGCGGGCCGACGTGTCGTCCCGCATCGCCGCGCGTGGCTGCGTTCTCGACCTTGATGACCTCGGCGCCGAGATCGGCCAGAAACATCGATCCGTAGGGTCCCGCGCCGAACTGCTCCAGCGTCAGCACCCGCATGCCGGCGAGTGGTTTCATGATGCGGGGTTCCGCTTGATGTACTGCTTAGCGATGATGATGCGCTGCATCTCGTTGGTGCCTTCGCCGATGCACATGAGCGGCGCGTCCCGGTATAGCCGTTCGATGTCGAACTCCTTGGAATAGCCGTAGCCGCCATGGATGCGCAGCGACTCGATGCTGTTCTCGAGCGCCGCCTCCGAGGCGAAGAACTTGGCCATGCCCGCTTCCATGTCGCAGCGTTCCCCGCGGTCGAAGGCGGCGGCCGCATCGAGCGTCAGCAGACGTGCCGCCCGTGCCCGCGTCGCCATCTCGCCGAGCTTGAGCTGGATCGCCTGGTGCTCAGCAATCGGCTTGCCGAACGTCTTGCGCACCTGGGCATACTCGGCCGCCAGCTTCAGCGCGCCGTCCGCCACGCCGACGCCACGTGCTGCTACGTTGATGCGCCCGAGTTCCAATCCACCCGTCGCCTGGTAGAAGCCCTGGCCTTCGACGCCGCCGATCAGGTGTTCCTTCGACACGCGGTAGTTCTCGAATACGAGCTCGCCGGAATCGATGGACTTGTAGCCGAGCTTCTCCAGCTTGCGCCCGACCGTGAAGCCGTCCTGCTTGGGCGCAATGAACAGGCTCATGCCCTTGTGACGCGGCTGCGCCTCGGGATCGGTCTTCACCAGCAGCGCGAAGCAACTCCCCTCGATGCCGTTCGAGATCCACGTCTTGGTGCCGTTGATGACGTAGCCGTCGCCGTCGCGCTTGGCCGTGGTGCGGATGCCCTGCAGGTCCGTCCCCGCGTCGGGCTCCGTCAGCGCCAGTCCGCCGCGCACCTCGCCGCTCGCGAGCTTTCGCAGCCATGTCTGCTTCTGGTGGTCGGTGCCGAATTTCTCGATGGAGAGCGCCAGCATCAGGTGCGAATTGAAGATGCCCGTTACAGCCATCCAGTCGCGCGAGATGCGCATCACGATCTTGGCGTAGGTCCCGGCCGGCAACCCGAGCCCGCCGTAGTCGGGCGAGACGGTTGCCCCGAACAGACCCAGCTCCTTCATCTGCTCCACCGTTTCTGCCGGGTAGCGGTCAGCGTGGTCGTACTCCTTGGCGATCGGCTTCACCTCTTTCTCGACCCAGCGGTCGATGGTATCCAGCAGCTGCGCCTCGTCGTCGGGATCGATATTGCGCAGCTGGGAATAGGTGGCCATGTCCGTCATGCCCTCCGGCAAATGGATGGATCGTGCCGAGGCCCAGGGAGCCCCGTCGCCGCCCTTCTAGCACCAGCCTAATGTCCGGACAAATGCCGAAACGCTAGGCCGGCCAGATCGGCGGATGATAGCCCAGCGGCACCGGCGGCCGTGCCCAATGCGGCGGCGTTTCGGACAGGCTGAGGACCGGACCCAGGTGCGCGATCCGGCCGTCCGCCGCCGCCACCTCCCTCAGCCATGGCCGCACGTCGTCGGCCGTCAGATCGGCCGGGGCCTTGGCCACGGTCTCTGCATCCAGGCGCCCCCGCTGATTGATCCACCGGCCGCCTGACGCCAGCGATGCCCTGACCAGCCAGCTCCCGCCCTCACGCGCCCGGCGCGCCAGGGCCACCATGGCTCCAAAGGCCATGGCGTAGCCATTGACATAGTCGATGGCCGACACCGGCTGCAATTGCGGTTTTCCATCCTTCGCCATCACATCGGCCATGCCGGAGGCCGATTGTACGATCGTGTCGAACCCGCGCCGCGTGCTCCAGGGGCCGGCGTGTCCCCACGCGCTCAGGGTCACGCAGACGATGCCTGGCCGGATCGCTGCCACGTCCTCCGGCGAAAATCCCCGTGCAGCCAATGTGCCCGGCCGGTAGGCCTGCGAGAACACATCCGCCGAGCGCAGCAGGCCGCGCAATGTCTCGCGCCCATCGGCCTCGCGCAAATCGAGATGCGCCGAGAGCTTGCCCTGCCCCGTATCGAGTTCGAGCAGGCCGGAATGGGCGAGGTCCGCGCGTGTGATCTTCAGCACATCCGCGCCATGTTCCGCCAGCGCGCGCGCGCACGTCGGCCCCGCCAGCACGCGCGTCAGGTCCAGCACGCGGATGCCCGACAGCGGACGCGACGCAACCGGCAGCGGCTCGGGCGGCGAGTCCGCGATCTTGATGATGTCGAGCAGAGGCAGCGCGCCGTTGGCGATCGCATGCGGGTGCCGGTCCCATTCGGCCTCAGTCCGCACGAAGGCCGCGCAGCCGCCCGCGGCGTGGATCGCACCCTCCAATTCCTCGCCGCCCCAGGACTGCGTGGCTTTTGCCAACGCATCGCGATCGGCAGGCGCGCCAACAACTCTCAGCGCCGCATCGCGATGATGCGCGAAGTTGCAGTGCAAAAAAATCCAGCGCCCATCGCGCACGCGGTAGAACCCGCTGAACACGTCCATGCCTTCGGTGGGTGGCCCGCCGTTAACCTGCAGATACTTGAAACTCCTGAACGCGGCCGTTGCGGCCCGCATGTCCACCGACACGCGCTGCCGCCGCCCTGTCCGCAGCGCCCACAGGTCGGAGGCGGCAACCCCCGTCGCCGCGATCACGGCCGCGGCCGCCGTGCCCATGCGATACGGCGTCCGCAGCACCGGGTCGCCGCCCGTGATCTCGACGGTTCCGGCTTCGGGCTCCCTGAGATCGGCGAGCCTCAGCAGGTCGCGCAGGCTGGCGTAAGGCATTGCGTCCTCGTGTCGATGACTGCAACCGGATGATAAGCTTTATTAAGGTTGGCACCAACGGCCGGATCGTCCGATCACGTCGGGTCACTTGCCTGTTATGGACGTCGATTGCGCCTTTCGGTTTCGCCCGCACCGCTGTATCAGAATCGGCAACAAAGCAGCGAGGCCGTCATGCTGATCCGTCGCCCTTCCGATATCCCGTCGTCAGAGATCACCCCGCACGACGTCTATCTCCGCCGCCGCGATTTCATGACAGGGGCGATTGCGCTGGGCGCCGCCACGATGCTGCCGGCGGGCGCCTCAGCAGGGCCGCTGCAGTTCGTCAAGAGCCCGCTGTCCACGACCGACGAGCCGCTGACCTCCCTCAAGGACATCACGACCTACAACAACTTCTACGAGTTCGGCACCGATAAGGACGATCCGGCCCAGAACGCGCGCACGCTCAAGACCACGCCTTGGACGGTGAAGGTGGATGGCCTTGTCGGCAAGCCTGCCGACTATGACCTGGACGATCTCATCAAGTCGATCCCGCTCGAGGAGCGCATCTATCGCATGCGCTGTGTCGAAGGCTGGTCGATGGTTATCCCATGGATCGGCGTGCCGCTATCAGCCGTGCTTGCCCGCATCGAGCCGCAGAGCGGCGCCAAGTTTGTCAGTTTCGAAACTCTCGTTCGTCCGGCTGAAATGCCCGGCCAACGCGGCCTGTTTCAGCCGCTGCCGTGGCCCTATGTGGAAGGCTTGCGCCTTGACGAGGCCATGCATCCGCTGACCATTCTCGCCGTCGGCCTGTACGGCGAGCCGCTGCCTAATCAGAACGGCGCGCCCATTCGGCTCGTCGTGCCGTGGAAGTACGGTTTCAAGAGCATCAAGTCGATTTCGCGCATCAACCTGACGGATACGCAGCCGGTGCCGAGCTGGCAGCGCGCCAACCATCAGGAGTATGGCTTCTATTCCAACGTCAATCCGCAGGTCGATCATCCACGCTGGAGCCAGGCCACCGAGCGCCGCATCGGCGAGGGCAGCGGCCTGTTCACGAAGCGCCGGCCGACCCTGATGTTCAACGGATATGGCGAGCAGGTCGCGAGCCTCTACAGCGGGCTCGATCTCAAAGCGAATTACTGATATGCCGCCGGCCGCCGCTGCAGGATTGCCGCGCTGGCTGACCGGAACCGACCCCCTCCGCCGTGCCATCTATATCGTCGGTATGGTTCCGGCGGTCTGGTATTTCTATCTCGGCCTCACCGACCAGCTTGGCGCAGATCCGCAGAATGTGCTGGAGCGCGCGCTGGGCCTGTGGGCGCTGCGCTTTCTCATTGCCGGGCTTGCCATCACGCCCCTGCGCCGCCTCGGTGGTCCCAACCTGATCCGCTATCGCCGCGCCATCGGCCTGCTCGCGTTCTCCTATGCCACCCTGCACCTCACCGTCTACATGGTGCTGGATCAGGGGCTCGACCTCTCGGCCATCGTTGCCGACATCGTCAAGCGGCCCTACATCACCGTCGGCATGTTCGCGTTCCTGGTTCTGGTTCCTCTCGCGGTCACGTCCAACAACGCCATGATCCGCCGCCTCAGCGGCGGCGCCTGGCAGAAGCTGCATCGCTGGGTCTATGTCGCCGCCGCTGCCGCCGCAATCCACTTCATCATGCTGGTGAAGGCATGGCCGGCCGAGCCGCTGATCTACGCCGCGCTGGTCGCGATCCTGCTGCTGTTCCGCTTCGGCGCGTATCTGCAAAAGCGCCAGAAGCCTCGAACCGCGCGTGCCCCGTCGCGGCCCGATCGTCGGCGGGTCGGGTCGCCCGACTAGACGGCCGGCCTCCGGCTTCGTCTACAGATCCCGCCGATAGGGGTAGCAGCGCGCCGGATCGAGGGGCAGACCGAAATGCTCGCCCAGTGCGCGGATCGCCTCGCCGAAATCGGAATAAGGATCTTGATTGCTGCGTCCCACGATGATCGGCCGGAACGACGCGCCTGCCTTACCCTCCGGTGGCAGCATCGCCGTCACCAAGGCCTTCCCTTCGCGATCGCGCAGGGTCAGGAACAGGGGCATGGCGCGCTGGATGTGCGCCTTCCGTCCTATGCTCTGCTCCACGTACAACCCTGTCCGAGGCGGTACGTAGGATTGGGTGGCCTGTTCATGCGCCTGCCGGAAGTATCTCTCCACGGCATGGTCCATGGCCTGAGATTCAAGTGCCGCTTCCGCAGTCGTTTCAAGTCTGAACCACGTCAGCGGCGGGGCGTCGCACACGTATTGCATTCTTCACGCTCCCTGATGATCGGCTCAGTCTACACCATTTGCGCTCGAAGTCCCCGTGCGGCAAAAGCCGACACCTCTCATCTGGCGTCGCATGTGCCGATTTGCAACGCCCCGCTGCGCGCTCGCGTGCCATGCGGCGCCCGGTGGCGGAAAAATCGGCGCCTCAGCATGTCATTGCAGCTTCGCGGCGTGATCCTGGAGAAACTGATCGTAGTCCGACATGGCCGCCCCAAGGTGCTTGGTGAGCAGGGCCTTGGCCTTGCCGAGGCGCCGCGCGGTAACCAGCGCGGCCAGGGCCCGATGCTCGTTCAGTGTTCGCGCGTTGACGCCGGAACGGTCGGCAAGGCGGTTGCGCAATGCCCTGACGCGAAAGTCGATGCTGTCATAGCAACTCGCCAGGAAGCTGTTGTCGCTGAATTTGATGATCAGACCGTGGAACGTGCCATCGAGAAGCCGATATGTTTCGTCATCCTGAGCCAGGACCGCGGCTTTCATGCCTACGGTGACCTCGGCCAGCGCCGCGCCGAGGCCCGCCGCGTCGCGACGTATGGCGGACTGCAAAGCCGACGTCTCAAGCATTGTGCGCACGGAAACCAGCTTTTCGATCTCCGGCGGACGCATGTTGAACACGAAGGTTCCGCGCTGGGGCTGGATATCGACAAGTCCCTCGGTTTTCAGGCGTAGAAAGGCCTCGCGCACCGGAGTTTTGCTCACGCCGAGCTGCCCGGCCAAGTCCGATTCCGACAGCGCCTGTCCCAGCCGCAGATCGCCGCCGATGATACGCCTGCGGATATGATCGGCCGCCTGGTCGGCCAGGCTTGGGGACCTTTGCAGCAAATGAACCGGCGCCATGTAAGGTCTCGCTCGTCAGCAGATCTTGCGTATCATACATACTAGTATATCAGATATCATCGCTTGCCGGACGCGATCACTGTCGATTACTCTGATAGTGCACAATTGCACATCTGCACCGAAAGGGAACATGCGCCTTTCCAACGACAGGCAAGAGGGGCTGCACGGATCGGTATTACAAGCGGCCTACATCATCGACGACTACGGGGAAGTGACGATGGGGGCATGCGGGCGCGCGCAGGCCTCCCACGTTTTCGATGCGGTGCGATCGCTCGTCAACAATCTCGGCTACATCACGTATCTGGTTACGGACCGGTTCATCCATATCAAGCTCCGCCCGTCGCTCACGTCCCTCATGAGCTATTCCCGCCTCATGCGGTGGCTCGATTGCGGACATCCCCAGCGTATCCTAGTCAGCTATTTGAGCGCCGACGAGTGGTGCCATGAGGTCACCGGCTCGGCGCGCGACGCGGCGCGCTGTATCGATCGCATCATGGCGCGGTATGGCGGCGGGCCGCTCGGCAACATCGGCCGGGAGACCGTGTCTTTACGCCCTGGTGCCGTTCCGCCGGCTTTCCGCGAGGCGGTTGCATACTGGCAGGCCAACTGCACTGCGTTCGATCCCTTTGTGGCAATGCCGCACCTGGGGCGTATGCTCAATGATCGTTTCGCGCTCTCCGCGGAAGTCGCGCCGGGCGAGTTTGTTATTGGGTCATTCGGCGCCAACAGGGATCATCGATGCCGGCGCTGGTTGGACCATTCCTCCGGCCTATCCGTTCGCTCCCTGCCCGACGCCGCATACGGTACAAGCGTTATGCATGCCTATGCCGAAACCATGCGTCGGGGGGAGCCTGCGATGGACAATATCGATGCGCTCGTAACCTGGACGGGTGGAACACGCTCGCGCCATCGATACACACGCCTGATGCTGCCGTTCCTCGCGCCCGAAGGGAGATGGCTCCTGTCCTGCTTCGTGCCGGCGCCCCGCTTGCGCCTGCTGGCATAGCCGCGCGCGCTGCAGGTCAGCCAATTCTCGATCGGAAGTCGTCGTAGGAGGCGTTGCGCACCACGCGGTAGCTGCCGTCCTCATCGAGGATGCCGATGTCGGGCAGGGGCGTGCCGTTGAACGTCGTGTTCTTCACGAAGCTGTATTGCATCATGTCGCCGAGCACGATGCGGTCGCCGATCGCCAGCGGCTTGGCGAATGAGTACTCGCCGATGATGTCGCCGGTCATGCAGGTCTTGCCGCCCAGGATGTAGCTGTGGGCAAATTCACCGGGCTCCCCGGCGTCGAATATCGGCGGCCGGTACGGCACCTCCAGCACGTCGGGCATGTGGCAGCTCGCCGAGGCGTCGAGAATGGCGATGTCCTTCTCGTTGCGATGCAGGCCGATGATGCTCGCCACCAGGTAGCCCGCATCCACGACCAGGCCCGCGCCCGGCTCCAGGATCACCTCGACGCCGAACGCCGCCCGAAAGGCCTTGATGGCCCGGATCAGCGCGCCAATGTCGTAGCCGGGCTTGTTCATGAAATGCCCGCCGCCGAAGTTCACGGCCTTCACGCGGCGAATGTAGGGGGCAAACTCGCGGGCCACATGCTCGATCAGTCCGACCGACCCGTCATGCAGCGACTCGCACAGCGTGTGCGCATGGAAGATGTCGATGGCGCCCCACGGAATTTGATCGATCTCGGCGCGCGTCGTGCCGAAACGCGAGTAGGGTGCGCCCGGATCGTAGAGGTGGCCGCCGAGCGTGGCGTTGGAGTAGCCAGGATTGATGCGCACGCCGGCCTTCACGCCTTTCGCCGCCTGCACGATCGGCAGGAAGCGCGCGACTTGCTCGGGCGAATTGAAATACACGTGGTCGGCAATGCGCACGAGGCTGCGCACCTCCTCTTCCGTGTAGGCCGGCGCGTAGACGTGCACCTCCTTGCCGAACTCCTCGCGCCCCATGCGCGCCTCGTACTCGCCACTGGCCGTGGTGCCGTCCAGCACCTCGCGCATGATCGCAAACGCCGACGGCATGGCGAACGCCTTTGTGGCAAGCAGAATCCGGCAGCCCGACTCCGCCTTGACGCGACGCGCCGTCGCCAGGTTTTTCTTCAGGCGTGCCAGGTCCAGCACATAGGCGGGCGTACGAATGTCGGCGGGGATGGCAGGCATCATGGCAATCCAACGCTAAAGTCCCCTCTCCCCATTCCTCTTGGGAATGGGGAGAGGGTTAGGGTGAGGGGCAGCCGCACACGCTGAGACTGCGCGGTGTCGTCAAGTCTTGACCGCGAACAGCTCTTTCTGATCGGCCGCCGTCATCTCCTTCACGTGCCAAGGCAGGCCCTGCTTGCCGATCTCGTCCATGAACGGCTTGGGCGGAAGCTGCTCGACGTTGAACACGCCCTTGCCCTTCCAGTGCCCCTTGAACAGCATCATGGCACCGACCACGGGCGGCACGCCCGTCGTGTAGGACACGGCCTGCGCGCCCGTCTCCTTGTAGCAATCGGCATGGTCGCAGACGTTATAGATGATGGCCCGTTTCTCCTTGCCGTCCTTCTTGCCGGCGAAGATGCAACCGATCGACGTGCGCCCCGTGTAATTCTCGCCGAGCGACGACGGCGGCGGCAGCAGCTCCTTCAGGAACTCCATCGGAATGACCGGGTTGCCCTTGTACATGACGGGATCGATGCGCGTCATGCCGACGTTCTGCAGCACCTCGAGATGCTTGATGTAGTTGTCGGAGAACGTCATCCAGAAGCGGATCTGCTTCAGGCCCTTGATGTTCTGGACGAGGCTCTCCTCCTCCTCGTGATAGATCAGGTACGACTTGCGCGGACCGACCTCCGGGTAGTCGATCATGGTCGAAATCGACAGCGGATCGATGTCGATCCATTCGCCGTTCTTCCAGTACTTGCCGCGCTGCGTCACCTCGCGGAGGTTGATCTCCGGATTGAAGTTGGTGGCGAACGCCTTGCCGTGGCTGCCGTCGTTGCAGTCGATGATGTCGATCGATGAGATCTCGTCAAAGAGGAACTCCTGCGCGTAGGCGCAATAGATGTTTGACTGGCCCGGGTCGAAGCCGCAGCCCAGGATCGCCATGATCCCCTTGTCCTTGTACCGGTCCTGATACTTCCACTGCCATGAATACTCGAACTTGGCGACGTCGCGCGGCTCGTAGTTGGCCGTGTCCATGTAGTGCACGCCCGTCTCCAGGCACGCGTCCATGATCGGCAGGTCCTGGTAGGGCAGCGCCATGTTGATGACGAGGTCGGGCTTCACCTTCTTGATGAGCGCGACGACCTCGGGAACCTTGTCGGCATCGACCTGGCTGATCTCGATGGGCGTCTTGCAGCGCGCCGCGATCTTCTCGCAGCTCTCGATGCGGCGCGACGCCAGGTGGATCTTCTTGAACACGTCGCGGTTCATGGCGCACTTCTGCGCAACGACAGAACCGGCGGCACCCGCACCGATGATCAAGACGTTGTCCAAAATTCAATCCTCCGATGCTGGAGCCATACGGTAACTCGCGCCGGCTTCTAGCGGCCGCCACTTTCCCGCGAAGTGCCAAGGGGCACAGTCCGCTTAAATCAGCGGGCCGGTGATATCAAGAAACTCCCGTCGGCCGTATTTAACAAAATCGCCCGCGACGCCAGCTCGGGCAATGCCCAGGCCGTGTGACAGGCGTGTGTCAGCGGTCCCGCAACGCAAAACGGCGGCGCCGGCGCATAGCGCGCGGCGCCGCCGTCCGTAGTCCCTAAGCCTGCTGGATCGCCGACAGCTGCCAGCCTTCGCGGGTATTGCGGCCGTCACGGCGGAACGTCCACACTTCCGTCACTTCAGACGGGCGCAACGCGTCGCCAGAGACGACCTTGCCGGTCGCCTTGTTGACGATGGCGTCCGTCAGCGCGTAGCGCATGGCGACGGTGGCATAATCCGATCCGTTCTCCTGCCAGGATTCAGCGATATCGCCCTGAAGGAGCTTCACGTCCGAAATCTCGTTACGCACGCCCTCCTTGGCATTGTCCGACAGATCCTGCGCGAAGTACGACAGCATTTCCGGCGTCGTCAGTTCGCCGAGCTTGTCGAGGTTCTCCTTGCTGTAGGCGCTCTGGATCTCGCTCAGGCGCTTCTCGAACGTATTGAGGTCGTCCTGACCGATCGCCAGTCCGGCCCCCACGCCCGCTGCTGCAGCGGCGCCAGCGCCGACCGAGGGAACGGCCGCGCCTCGATCGGCCGTCTCACGCATCATGCTGTCGCGCGGCATGGGTGCCCCAAGCCCGCTTCCCGATGCCCGCGCCGCCGCGGGTTGCATGCGGTTGCGCAGCAAGCTGATGACCAGCCAGGCGATGCCCGCGATCAGCGCGAACTGCAGCATGAAGCCGAGAACGCTCGCCAAAGCGCCGACACCGAAGATGCTGGCCAGACCCGCGGCAATCAGGCCGCCCATGAGCAAGCCACGCATGCCACCGAAGCGCGACGCCTGAGCCGCCGGAGCGGCCGTCTGGGCGCCTTGCGCATTCGTTGTGGCCTTGCCGGGCTGCGTGATCGACTTCTCGACGGGAGCGGCCTGTTTCGGGGCCGTATTGGTGGCTGGCGGCGAACCGAACGTGCGGCTGCCGCGGCTGCCAAAACTTCCGCCGCGTCCGGCGCGGGCCTCCGCATAATCTACCGCCACGATCGCGAGCGCACCGGCGACGCCAAGGGCTGCCATAGCAATTCGGATCTTTGACATTCCATTCCCTTCCAAAGCCAAACCTCCCGATACACACCGCTTATGTGGGGTGTTTTGACGAAAATGCCATATCTGCGCGCGCAAGCATATGCCAGAGCGCGCCACTGCGTATACGCGTGAAAATACGGTGGAGTGGTCGTTAATTCGTCCGCTTAACGTCCGCGAACGGATCGGCTACGCCCTCGGGTTGCATCTTGAACGCCTTCAAGGTCATGGCGATGAGGCCGTAGTAGCCGAGCACCGCAATGATATCGAGGACGCCCTTTTGCCCCAGAACCTCTTCCGCGCGCTTGTAGGTGGCATCCGACACTTCGTGCGTCTTCAGCAGTTCCTGCGCCAGCATGTAGACGGCGGCTTCGTCGTCCTTCTTGAACTTGGCCGGCTTGCCCGTCCTCAAGGCCTCCAGAGCATCGGCGTCCACGCCCAGATCGCGGGCGATCGGTGAATGGTCGACCCATTCGCCCGAGGCTTTCCAATGTGCTGAGGTAATCAGGATGCACAACTCCGACAGGCGTTGCGGAAGTCCCGATTGAAAGCGCGCGTACAGCCCGAGAGCCTGTCCCCGGCTCAACAGCTCGGCGCTGTGCAGCCACGCAAAGAACGGCCCGTGCATTTTCTTGCGCGGTCCGGCGACGACCTCGTCCCAGACTTTCTTCTGCTCGGGTGTCAGCTGATCGTAGGTCAGTTTCGGCAACCGCATGCGCGCATCCTTCCCGCGGGAATAGTCCGGTCCGTCGATCGGCCGCCGGCTTTTGCACCATTATGATCTCATGGCGGGTATGCGGACAGCAAAAAAGGCCGCTCCCGGTGTCGGGAGCGGCCTTCCGTGAGATCGACTGCTGCTCAGCCCTCAGTCGGCTCGACCGTATGGGAGCCGTTTGAGGCTGATCAGGCGGAACGAGGAGGCTGCCCCTGTGTCCGCGAGATCCGCTTCGGCTGGCGCATCAGCTTTGCAATCCCACTCGACATCGGATCACCTCCTTTCAATTGTTGAAGACCGATGTAAGGCTCTCAGAAAAAAATGCGTCGCGCCATGCGACATCGACGCCTCAGGACACTTGCTCTAACCTTGTGGTGCCAACTCGATGCGCGTCCGCAATGACGATGCAACTGAGATAAACCAGCAGACGAGGAAACGTGAGCATGGCTACCATCGAGCATACGAGAACCGCCGGAGGGACCCCGCCGTTTGTCTTTGTCCACGGCTTTGGATGTGCGCGCAGCGATTGGGATGCCCAGGTCGCCCATCTGTCCCCGCGGCATGAGACGATCGCCGTCGACCTCGGCGGTCATGGCGCCACGCCTGGCACCATGGAGCACGCCCGCATCGAGACGCATGGCCGCGACGTTGCCGCCTTGCTCGACCAGATGAAGCTCCCGCCCGCCATCCTCGTCGGTCACAGCATGGGCTGCCGCGTCGTCATGGAAGCTGCGCTCGCAGCGCCGTGGGCGGTATCGGGGCTCATCCTCGTCGACGGCAGCCGCCTCGGCGCATCGGGCTCGAAGGTGCATGAGGCGACGGCCGCGCAGATCAAGTCGGTGGGCTACGAAGCGTTCGTCCGGCCCTTGTTCGTCGCCATGTTCAGCCCTGGCTACGATCGCGCCAAGTCGGAGCCCGTCGTTGCCCGCGCCTTGGCCCGACCGCCGGACATCGCCGGCGCGCTGTTTCCCGATATCGGCCGCTGGGACGCCGAGAAGATGGACCGGGCTTTGGACCACATTCACGTGCCGCTCATGCTGATCCAGAGCACCTATCAGGATGAGAAGCGGCAGCGGCGTTCGCTCCAGGCAGGCCAGACGTCGCCCTATCTCGACATGGTCAAGACGCGCGCTCCGCGCGCCCAGATCCATGTCGTTCCCGATGTCGGGCACTTCCCGCAGCTGGAAGCGCCGCAGGCGGTCAATGCGTTGCTGGACCGGTTTGCGGCAGGTGTGAAGGGCTAAACAGGCGGCACGATGCCGGGCTTCGGATCGATCGGCACCTGCCGGTCGAGGCCCGTCACCTCCTCCAACAGGGCGCCCGCCGCCAGCAGCGCCGCCTCGCCGCGCGGCCGCCCGACGATCTGCAGCCCCACGGGCCTGCCGTACTGGTCAAAGCCGCACGGCACGGCCAGCGACGGCACGCCCATCAGCGTCGTCAGGCCGGTGATAAGCGAGGCGCCCAGATAGTGCTCGAGCGGCTTGCCGTCGATCCGCTCGGGGTGGCGCAGATTGACGTCGAAGGCGGGCGTGGATGCTCCCGGCGTCACCAGCAGATCGTAGGTCTCGAAGAACGCCGCGACCCGGCGATAGAACGCCGCCCGCTCCCGGTCGGCCCAGGCAAGCCGGCTCGGCGTCGCCTTTAAGCCCTGCTCGGTATTCCAGATGATGTCGGCTTTGAGCAGGTCGCGATGCGTCTTGAGTTGCTCTTCGCGATCCACCACGAAGGCCTGCGAGCGCAGCACCAGAAACGCCTCGGCCATCGCGCCGATGTCCGGCGCCGCCTCCTCCACGACCGCGCCCAGCTCCTCGAAGCGGCGCACCGCCTTGCGGCAGATATCGCGCGTCTCGCTGTCCATCGGGACTTGGCCGCCGAAGTCCGCTGTGAAGGCGATGCGCTTGGGGCGCTCGCGTCTGGTGACGGCCTCGGAGAACGAAACGGCGGGTGCGTCGAAGGTGAGGGGATCGCGCGGGCAGAAGCCCGCCATCGCATCGAGGAACAGCGCCAGATCAGGAATGTTGCGCGCCATCGGTCCCTGCACCGATAGCGGCGCATAGAGATTGTTCGGCGCGCCGCGCGTCACGCGGCCCGGCGACGGACGTAAGCCCACCACCGAACAGTAGCTCGCCGGCCGCCTTAGGCTGCCGGCATGATCCGTGCCCTGCGCCAGCCATATCTCGCCGGCGGCCAGGGCCGCGGCACCGCCGCCGGTCGAGCCGCCACAGGTGAGCGCCGTATTCCAGGGGTTGGCCGTGCGGCCGAACACCTCGTTGAACGTCGAGCCGCCCGCGCCGAACTCGGGCGTGTTCGACTTCGCGACAACGATGCCGCCGTTGGCCTCGATGCGCTCGACGACGGGATGGGACGCTGCCGGCACATGATCCTTGAAGATGGGCGAGCCGTAGGTCGTGCGCACGCCTGCGACGTCGGTCAGGTCCTTGATGGCGACCGGTAGTCCCGCGAGCCATCCGCGCGCGCCGGGGTCGTGCCGCCTCTTGTCCGCCATTATGCGCTTGGCGCGATCGCGTGCGCGGTCGAAACAGAGCGTGGGCAGCGCGTTCAATCGCGGCTCGCAGTCCGCTACGCGTCGCGCGGCGGCATCGATCAGGTCGAGCGGCGTGATCTCGCCTGCAAGAACCCGGCGGATCGCCTCCCGGGCGGTCAGGCGGATCAGCTCATTCGACATTGTGTGCCCTCCGATCCTGCGGATCCGGCCGGCGCCGGCGTCTCGCCCGGATTAACCCTGTTGAGATTTTAACGCGAGAAGACGGCTGGCGTCGCCCCGTTAGCCTCTCGCCCGGTGCATCATCGGGCTTGGCGAAATCGGGAGCCTAATTGCGTCAATCGGTCCCGGCAGCCACAATTCCACCACGCGGCCGTCGTTGTTTCGGTCGTCTGATACTCATGCGTCATCACGGGGGCCTACATGTTCACGCGTAATAATCAGGATTCAAAACCGTCTGGCAATGAGCCGCGACCGTTCGATGCCCTGAAGCTGGCAGCCACGAATGGTGCGACCGAGGCCCGCTCGGTGCCGCCGCCGGTGCAAACGGGCGCAGGCGCGTCGAACCAGCCCCGCTCGATCATCGGCAACGACCTGACGATCGTCGGCCAGGGTCTGCGCATCATCTCCCAGGGCATCCTCCAGGTGGACGGCGATGTGACGGGCGACGTCGTCGGCAGCGAGGTCATCATCGGCGAGAAGGGCCGCGTGACGGGTGTCGTGTCGGGTGAAAGCGTCGTCGTGCGTGGTGAGGTTGCCGGCACGATCCGCGGCCTGCGCGTCGTCCTGCAGTCCGGCGCCAAAGTCGAAGGCGACGTGCATCATCAGGTGCTTTCGGTCGAGCAGGGCGCTTTCCTCGACGGCCGCGTGCGCCGCCCCAACGATCCCAACGAGCTCCGGCCGATTCTTGACCCGAGCGTTGCCGGGCATTCGAACACTGCCCTCTGACCGTCGCTCCTGATTGTGCAAGCCGGCACCGGACCTCGCGCCCGGTGCCGTTTTTCATGTGCAGAAGGCGTGATCGAGGTAGATCCGGTCGATGTCGCCTTTCCACTCGTTCGCGTAGCGCGAAAGCAGATCCTCGGCCGTCGAGCGCCCCGACGCGACGATGGCGTCCAGCGGCTCCAGAAATATTCGCTCGTCGTTGCCGGCGGCATTGAGGCGGCCCCGCGCCTTGAGCCCGCTTGCCGCGATGCCAACGGCGTCGCGCGCGACCTCCAACACGGTCCCGTTGCGGAACGGCGTCTTGAACCCCGTGCGCGGTACGGCTTGGCGCAGCGCCTGGCGTTCCTCCGCCGTCCAGTCCTTGACGAGCGACCAGGCCGCTTCCAGCGCAGCGTCGTCGTACAGCAGGCCGGTCCAGAACGCGGGAAGCGCGCAGATCCGCCGCCATCGGCCGCCGTCTGCGCCGCGCATCTCGAGGAAACGCTTCATGCGCACTTCGGGAAACAGCGTGGTCAGATGATCTGACCAGTCGTCGAGCGTCGGCCGCTGGCCCGGCAGTGCCGCAAGTTTGCCGTCGAGGAAATCGCGGAACGATGCGCCCGCTACATCGATATAGGTGCCGTCGCGGTAGACGAAATACATCGGCACGTCGAGGGCATAGTCGACGTAACGTTCAAAGCCCATGCCCGGTTCGAACGCGAACGGCAGCATGCCCGTCCGGTTGGGGTCGGTGTCTCGCCACACCTCGCTGCGCATGGACATGAACCCGTTCGGCTTGCCTTCGGTGAAGGGCGAGCTGGCGAAGATGGCAGTCGCGATGGGCTGCAGCGCCAGCGAGACGCGCAGCTTCTTGACCATGTCGGCCTCGCTGCCGAAGTCCAGGTTCACCTGGACCGTCGCCGTGCGATACATCATATCGAGGCCGCGCTTGCCCACCATCGGCATGTAGCGCCGCATCACCGCGTAGCGCTTCTTGGGCATGTGCGGGATCTCGTCGAGCCGCCACGTCGGTGTGAAGCCGATGCCGAGGAAGCCGATGCCCAGATCCCTGCCGATGGCGCTCACCTGATCGAGGTGCGATTGCGTCTCCAAGCCGATGTCGTGGACGTCGCCAAGCGGCGCGCCCGACAGCTCGAATTGCCCGCCGGGCTCAAGCGATACGGTGGCCGGCCGGTCGCCATGCGGCCATCGCAGCGCGATGATGGTTTCGCCTTCCGTGATCGCCTCCCAACCGAAGCGGACAATCAGCGCTTCCAGGATGGCGCGGATGCCGCGTGGCCCCTCGTAGGGAACCGGGCGGTGGTCGTCGGTGCGGAAAACGATTTTCTCGTGCTCGGTGCCGATGCGCCAATCCGCCTTCGGCTTGGACCCGGCCGCAATCCAGCCGACGAGATCACTGCGGGATTCAACGGTAAGCGAGGCAGAGCCTTCCTGGCGGGTCGACATGCAAATTCCTAGGTCCTTGCCTCGAAGGGTGCCGCCCAGTGGGGGCTGGGCGAGGCATGTTATGGACGCCAGCTTGGCCGGTTACAAGCCCGGCTCTGCAACTCCTATTTCCAATCTCCCAGGGCGGCGTTCACGAGCGCGAGAGCGGCGACGGCCGCAGTATCGGCTCGCATGATGCGGGGCCCCAGCGAGATCGGTATGACGAAGGTCTTCGCCAGCAGCATCTCGCGCTCAGCGTCCGTGAACCCGCCCTCGGGTCCGATCAATACGGCGCAGGCTTGGGTCGTCACGTCTGCCAGCGCAGCCATGGGATTTTTGATGGCAGCGCCCTCGTCACAGAAGACCAGCGTTCGCCCGGCATCCCAGTCCGACAGGACCGCCTCCAGGCGGCGCGGCTCGGCCACTTGTGGAATCGTAAGGATGCCACACTGCTCGGCCGCCTCGATGACGTTGGCACGCATGCGGTCGAGGTTGACCCGGCTCGGGACGGTGCGCTGGGTCAGGACGGGCGCCAGCAGTGCCGCACCCATCTCCGTCGCCTTCTGCACCATGTAGTCGAGCCGCGCGTGCTTCAGGGGCGCGAACAGGTAATGCAGGTCGGGGCCGGGCTGCTGGACGCGGACTTGCTGGTGCGGTGTGAGCGATGCATCGCGCCGTCCGTCAAGGCTAAGCTCCGCCCGCCATTCCCCGTCGCGGCCGTTGAACACCAGGATAGTGTCGCCCGCGCCCAACCGCAGCACGTTGCGCAGGTAGTTGGTCTGCGCGCGCGTGCACGGCACGGCCGCGCCCGCCGCCAGATCGGCTTCGAGATAGACGCGCGGGGCTCTGAAGTCGATGTCCTCTGCCATGGGCGCATTGATAGCCGCCGTCATCCGCGCCGTCATCCCGGCAGCAATTGCGGCGCCCTTTGCAGTTCACTACGGTGCGGCCGATGCCAGCCACGCAGCAACATTCCGGACAGGATACGCCGGTCGTTCCCGACGCGCCTCCCGGCAACTGGGTGGACCGCCATGCGCCCCGGGCCTGGCGGCCCTACTTGCGGCTGGCGCGGGCCGACCGCCCGGTGGGTGCGTGGCTTCTGCTGTTTCCGTGCTGGTGGTCCCAGGCGTTGGCCGAGCTGTCTCTTGGGAGGGCCTATCCCAACCTTTGGTACGCGCTGTTGTTTGCCATCGGCGCCTTCGTCATGCGGGGCGCAGGCTGTGTGTACAACGATATTGTCGACCGTGACTACGACGCCGGCGTCGCCCGCACGCGCAACCGGCCCATTCCCTCGGGACAGGTTACCGTCGCGGCGGCCAAAGCGTTCATGATCGTCCTCTGCCTTATCGGGCTGGCCGTACTGCTGCAATTCAACGCCTTCGCCGTTGTCCTCGGCATGGCGTCGCTGGGACTGGTGGCGATCTATCCTTTCATGAAGCGGTTCACCTATTGGCCGCAGCTTGTCCTGGGGCTGACCTTCAAGTGGGGCGCCCTTGTCGGCTGGGCTGCCGTCATGGGCGCGCTCGCCTGGCCCGCGCTTCTGCTGTATGCGGGCTGCATCCTCTGGACCATCGGCTACGACACCATCTACGCCCACCAGGACAAGGAGGATGACGAGGTGCTCGGCCTCAAGTCCACCGCTCTGCGATTCGGCGACGGCACCAAATCCTGGCTCGTCGCGTTCTATGGTGGAGCCGCGGTGCTCTGGGCGTGCGCTGGATATCTTGCCGGCGCTGGCATTATCGCTGCTGCCGCGCTGGCCTGCGTGGCTGCGCACTTCGTCTGGCAGATCCGCACGCTCGACATTTCCGATTCCCAGAACTGCCTCGTCCGCTTCCGGTCGAATTGCACAGTCGGATGGCTGCTCGTGGCGGGCCTTGTGGCGGAGATGGCGTGGGGTGCCATGACGGCTGGCTGAAACGCAGAAGGCCCAGCCGTTCGAACCCAAAAGGTCCGAGCGAGCCGGGTGACGCCTTCTGCCCCGCGTGCCTGGAACTTGTGCTTTGTTTTTTGTCTCCAGGTTGATCTGAATGTCGCATAAAAGGCTTCAGATCGCTTTAACGAACACCCTAAAGGTGCAATCAAAGCTTGTGCTATTGCGGGACGCCTTTCGAGGGACACCATGGCCACATCGGACGAGAAACCTCAGCTCCTCCACCTGGTTTTCGGCGGCGAGCTCAAATCCATCGATCGCGTTGAATTCACAAACCTTGAGGCGCTCGATATCGTCGGCGTCTATCCTAACTATGCCGAGGCCCACGCGGCCTGGAAGGGCATGGCACAGCGCACGGTCGATAACGCCCAGATGCGCTATTTCATCGTACACCTGCACCGGCTACTCGATCCCGACGCAACGGCAGCGAAGCCGTAGGTCCGACGCGGCCGTTGGCCTGCTGGCGCCGGCTGCGCCTCGATGCTAGGCAGCACATCGGGCGCCAGTGAACTGTGGGCGTCGCGGAGGACCATTGGCCGAAACAGGCGACACAGCCAAGCCCAAGCCGCAGCTCGTGCTCGACGACCGCGCGCGCCACCTGCTGGCGCGGTTCATGTCGGACTGGGTGTGGCCGCGCTGGCGTAGCCTGATCGGCGTGCTGATTGCGACCGGCCTGCTCGCCGCCGCCACGGCGGTCTATCCGAAAATCCTGGAATACTCGTTCAACGCTTTGCACGGCGGTGACTTCACGCAGTTGCGCTGGGTGCTGGCGGCCATCGTCATCGCCACCGCCGTTCGCAGCGCCCTGCTGTATGTGCAGACGGTGTCGACCAACCGGGTCATCATGCGCATCACGACGGACATGCAGAAGGTCGCCTTCCGGCACCTGATCACCGCGGATTTTGCGCGGCTCACGCGCGAAACGCCGGGCCGCATGGTCTCGCGGCTGACCAACGACATCGTGTTCGTGCAGCACGCCGCCCAGGCCGCGCTCAACACGGCCATCCGCGACAGTCTCATCATCGCTGGCCTTGCCGCGTACATGATCTACACCGACTGGCTCATGTCGCTCGTGGTACTGGGCGTGTATCCGTTGGCGGTGCTGCCGATTGCGACCATCGGCAAGCGACTGCGCCGCGTTGCCAAACGCACGCAGACCGAGCTTGGAGACATGACGTCCCTGCTGACAGAAAAGCTGTCCGGCGTGCGCCTCATCAAGGCGTTCCGCCTCGAGGATTATGCCGCGTCGCGCATGAACACCAGCTTCGAGCAGCTCTACGGCTTGCGCATCCGGGCCGTGAAGAGCCGCGCGCGCCTTGACCCGATCCTCGAGGCGCTGGGCGGCATCGCCGTTGCCGGTGTGGTTGCGCTTGCGGCGTGGCGCATGTCGGATGGCCAGTCGAGCATCGGCGAGTTCATGGGCTTCATCGGCGCGCTTTTGTTCGCTGCACAGCCTGTCCGCGGCATCGGCAGCCTCTCCACAAAGGTGCAGGAAGGCCTTGCCGCCATCGAGCGCATCTACGAAATCATCGACGAGAAGCCGGCCATCGTCGATCGGTCTGGTGCACAACCGCTGAAGGCACAAACAGGATCGATCCTTTTCGACAGCGTATCGTTCTCCTATGGCGCCGATGATAGCGAAGCGTTGAGTGGCGTGGCCATCGATGTCGCCGGCGGCACGACGGTTGCGCTCGTGGGCCGGTCCGGGGCCGGCAAATCCACGCTCATCAACCTAGTGCCACGCCTGTTCGACGTTACCGGCGGCCGCATCACCATTGACGGGCAGGACATCCGCGATGTCACCCTCGACAGCCTGCGCGATGCGATCTCCGTCGTCAGCCAGGACGTGACGCTGTTCGACGACACCATCCGCGCCAACATCGCTCTCGGCCGGCTGGGTGCGAGCGAGGAAGACATCATCGCTGCTGCGCGCGCGGCCGCCGCGCACGACTTCATCATCGCGCAACCCAACGGCTACGACAGCCTGATCGGCGATCGCGGCATGCGGCTGTCCGGCGGCCAGCGTCAGCGGCTGGCGCTGGCCCGCGCCATTCTGAAGAATGCGCCGATCCTGCTCCTCGACGAGGCGACGAGTGCACTGGATACCGAATCGGAACAGCTCGTGCAGGCGGCGCTGGCGCGCTTCACCAAGGGCCGCACGACGCTGGTCATCGCGCACCGGCTGTCGACCGTGCAGAGCGCACACCGGATCTGCGTCATGGAAGACGGTCAGATCATCGAGAGCGGCACCCATGCCGAGCTGGTTGCGGCAGGCGGCGCCTACGCGCGTCTGTCGCGCACGCAGTTTCTGGCAGGCGGAGCCCGGGACGCGGCGCAATAACAGCTATTCGCGCCGCAGCACGCGGTTGACGAGAACGTTGGCCCATCCCTTGGCTGCAAACGAGCGCTTGACCTCGTCGGGATCGTACACGCGCTCGACCCAATCGAAGAACTCGATCGGCGCCTTCGCATTGTCCTCGAGATAGCGCTCGAAGAAGTAGTCGAGGATGCCTGTATCGGCTTGGCGGATGTGCCCGAACTTCAGTCCGAGCTGCTTGCGCGCGAGATCAACGGGAACCTTTTCCTTCGCAATGAGATACAACGTGCTCATCAGGCCGGCCCGGTCCGCGCCCGACTTGCAGTGCATCAGCATGGGATAGGAGATGCGTTCGAACATGTCGCGCGCGCCCAAAACTTCCGCCTTGCTCGGCGCGGCGCGCGAGCGCACCTGGTAGTTCTCAAGCTGGAGCCCGGCCGTCTGGCACGCCTTGCGCTCGAGCCAGTAGCTGCCGCAATATCGCTCGCCCCTGAGATTGACGATGGTCTTGACGCCCATCGCTGCGATGCGGCGGATCTGATGCGGCGCGGGCTGCGCCGCACGCCAGACGCCATCGGCAAGCTTGTGACGATTGAGGTAGAACAGTCG
>CADEFX010000045.1 GCA_902826715.1 uncultured Hyphomicrobiales bacterium
GTACCGGAACATGCGATTCTTGGCGTCGGTGACACCGTAGCGCTCGAGCGTAATCTCGTCCCAAAGCTCACCGAAGGCGCGCATCTTGCAGATCTCGGTGATGAAGCGCATGCCGGCGTTGACGCAAAATGAGACGCGGCCGACGACGGTGCCGAAATCCTTATCGGGCACCTCACCCGAGGCTTTCACGGTGTCGAGCACAGCGATACCGGTCGCGAGCGCGTAGGACAGCTCCTGCACGGGCGTCGCACCGGCTTCCTGCAGGTGGTAGGAGCAGACGTTGGTCGGGTTCCACTTGGGAACTTCCTTGTAGGAGAAGACGATCGTATCCTTGATGAGCCGAAGCGACGGCTCGGGCGGGAACACGTAGGTGCCGCGCGACAGATATTCCTTGATGATGTCGTTCTGGATGGTGCCCGTGAGCTTGGTGCGCGGCGCGCCGGTCTCGTCGGCGGTGGCGATGTAGAGCGAGAGAAGCCACGCCGCCGTGGCGTTGATCGTCATCGAGGTGTTCATCTGGTCGAGCGGAATGCCGTCGAGCAGCGTGCGCATATCGCCGAGATGCGAAACGGGAACGCCGACCTTGCCGACCTCGCCCCTGGCGAGCTCGTAGTCGCTGTCGTAGCCGGTCTGCGTCGGCAGATCGAAGGCGATGGAGAGACCCGTCTGGCCCTTGGCCAGATTGCTCCTGTAAAGCGCGTTCGACTTCGCCACGTTGGAATGGCCGGCGTAGGTCCGGAACAACCAGGGCTTGTCCCGTTCCGGACCCTTGGTCGACGCCCCGCTCGCCCGTTTTTCCGACATCCTTAAAGTCCTCGCCCGCGAAATATTCTGTCCCATAGCGTACCGGCCGCCGGGCGCAAGGCAAAAGTCCAATTCGTCACGGGGGAACGGGCGCTTTCGGCGCTCAGGCCGGCTTGCTTCCGAGCGGGTTGCGGATACGCACGGCGGCATCTGCGAGACGCGCCAGAAGCATCATGAAGACAAGGGCGGCGATCATGCCCAGCGCCGCCGTTGCGACAACGTTGGCCGCTTTGTCGGCAGTGAGGACCAAACCCCAATAGCGGGCCGCAAAAATCCCCATCAGGCCACCCCAGTAGATACCGGGCGCGAAGACCAGCGCCAGGCCCTTGACGGGGAGCATGGTGCGCATGACGGAAAACACAATCAGCGTCAACGCGGCGACGACACCGTGGCTTAGACCATCGGCTACCGCAATGTCGTTCAAAAGCTTGGAAACGTCCTCGCGGCCCATGATTTCTCCTGCCGGTCGCACTCGTAAACGCCCGTCAAACGGTCATGCATAGCACCGTTAGATTAACTCTTCGTTGGGCCGGGATGGCCCGCGTCCGGGCCCCGGACGGCGCCTTCCGTCCCAGGAGGCTGGGGCTAAACCTTCGAATGACTTGCAGAGACCCCGACAAACCCTTTATTGCGGCGCGAAAAAGTGCTTGAAACGAGGCCGAAAGCTACGGAGGGGCGCCTAAGGCACGTTGCAGAGTCCGATTTCCGTCATGATGCAGCCGCTAGGCCCGCATCCGACAAGGGAAATTCGGGCCAGCATCCGCCGGTGGGACCTCTACTTCGCGTCAGGGAGAGACGAGAGCATGTCAAGCCATAGCGCCGCAATCAAAGGCAGCACCGGAGCAGCGGCTGCGCCTCAGGTTGTTCAGGCCAAAAAAGATCTCTACGAAGTCGGCGAGATTCCGCCGCTCGGCCATGTGCCGAAAAACATGTACGCCTGGGCCATTCGCAAGGAGCGCCAGGGCGAGCCCGACACGGCGATGCAGGTCGAGGTAGTCCCGACGTGGGAGCTCGACAGTCATGACGTGCTGGTGCTCGTGATGGCGGCGGGCGTGAACTACAACGGCGTGTGGGCCTCGCTCGGCGTGCCGATCTCGATGTTCGACGTCCATAAACAGCCGTACCACATCGCCGGCTCGGACGCGTCGGGCATAGTGTGGGCTGTCGGCTCAAAGGTGAAGCGGTGGAAGGTCGGCGACGAGGTCGTCATCCATTGCAACCAGGACGACGGCGACGACGAGGAGTGCAACGGCGGCGATCCAATGTTCTCGCCATCGCAGCGCATCTGGGGCTACGAGACGCCCGATGGGTCGTTCGCTCAGTTCGCGCGCGTGCAGGATCGGCAGCTCATGGAGCGGCCACGGCATCTCACATGGGAGGAGAGCGCCTGCTACACGCTGGTGCTCGCGACCGCCTATCGCATGCTGTTTGGACATCGCCCGCACATTCTGCGTCCGGGGCACAACGTGCTGGTGTGGGGCGCCAGCGGCGGTCTGGGCTCCATGGCGGTGCAATTGTGTGCGGCGGCCGGTGCCAACGCCATCGGCGTGGTGTCGGAGGATGATAAGCGCGACTTTGTCATGAGCCTCGGCGCCAAAGGCGTCATCAACCGTAAGAAATTCAATTGCTGGGGGCAAATGCCCGCGGTGAACACGCCCGAGTATGCGGCCTGGATGAAGGAAACGCGCAACTTCGGCAAGGCCATCTGGGACATCACCGGCAAGGGCAACAACGTCGACTTCGTGTTCGAGCATCCGGGCGAATCGACGTTTCCTGTGTCGGTGCTGATCGTAAAGCGCGGCGGCATGGTGGTGATTTGCGCGGGCACCACCGGCTACAATCTCACCATGGACGCGCGCTATCTGTGGATGCACCAGAAGCGCGTGCAAGGCTCGCACTTCGCCAACCTGCTGCAGGCGAGCCAGGCCAACCGCATGGTGGTCGAGCGCCGCATCGATCCGTGCATGTCGGAAGTCTTTCCCTGGGAGCAGATCCCCAAGGCGCACATGCGCATGCGCAAGAACGTCCACAAACCCGGCAATATGGCCGTGCTCGTGTCGGCGCCTACCACGGGGTTGCGCACGTACGCCGACGTGCTCGAGGCCTCCAAGGCAAGACACGGATAGAGCTCGGGTCCCGCCGAAGCGATTTTGCTGTTACACCGGCGACGGCTGGCGGTTGACGCCACGGCCGTTTGCAGACATATACCGCGCATGAACATGCTTGGATCAGCAGCATCGACGACGACGGCGACCGCTTACGGCGGATCGCCTGCTGGTTGCGCGCGCTAGAAACAAGCGTACTTCACCCAGAAAAGGCCCCGCCCGCGACGGACGGGGCCTTTCTGGTTTTTTGGTCCCGTCCGCGCTGCTTCCCACCACAAGGAACACAGCCATGGACGATCTCGACCACCGCAATCTCGGCGTAAAGCTCAAGCTCTGGCACATCCAGGACGATGCGCCGGGGATGGTGTTCTGGCATCCGCGCGGTCACGCGATCTACCGGGTGCTTGAGGACTATCTCCGGCGTAAAATGCGCCAAGCCGGCTATGCCGAGGTGCGGACGCCCCAGCTTCTGCCAAAGGAATTCTGGGACCGCAGCGGCCACTGGGAGAAGTTTCGCGAGCACATGTTCCGGCTCGACGACGGCGAACTGGCGATGGCGTTGAAGCCGATGTCGTGTCCGTGCCACGTGCAGATCTTCAACAAAGGGCTGCGCTCGTGGCGGGAGCTGCCGATCCGCTATGCCGAATTCGGCGCCTGCCACCGTAATGAGCCTTCCGGCGCGCTCCACGGCATCATGCGCACGCGCGCCTTCGAGCAGGACGACGCGCACGTGTTCTGCCGCGAGGAGGACGTCGAGCGCGAAGTCGCGAGCTTCATCGCCCTGCTGGGCGAGATCTACCGGGAGCTCGGGTTTCCCGATTTTGAAGTCGCGCTGGCGACGCGCCCTGCGGTGCGTGCCGGCGACGATGCTACATGGGACTGGTCGGAGGCGAAGCTCGGCGATGCAGCGCGTCTATGCGGCCTCGTCCCTCAGATAAATTCCGGCGAGGGCGCGCTTTACGGACCGAAGCTGGAATTCGCCCTGCGCGACCGGCTGGGACGGTCCTGGCAGTGCGGCACAGTGCAACTCGACGGCGTGTTGCCGCAACGCCTCGATGCGTCTTACATCGCGCCCGACGGCAGCCGCGCGCGGCCGCTGATGATCCACCACGCCATCTTCGGATCGCTTGGCCGCATGATCGCGATCCTGCTCGAGCACCATGGCGGCGTGCTGCCGTTCTGGCTGTCGCCCGACCAGGTCGCGGTTGCACCGATTTCGAAGGATCATGCCGGATATGGCGCGGTTGTGCTGGCCGCGTTCGAAGACGCCGGCATCCGAACCGTTGCCTATGACGGCGCCGACACGCTTTCGCGGCGCATCTTGGCGGCGCATGACATGGCGGTGCCGGCGATGGCCATCGTGGGGTCGCGCGAAATGAGGGACGGCCGGGTGAACTTGCGCGAGCGCGACGGCTCGCAGGCCGACGTTCCGCTAGCCGAGGCCATATCCAACCTGCAGGCGCGAGCCCAGCCGGGACTTCATGACTGACAGCAAACCCGAGGAAGAGGGGCTGCCGCAGGCCGGAAATTACACAGGGGTGTGTCGCTCGACGCCTAAGCCTGGTTTTCCGCCTGCCGGGCGACGGACAAGGCGCGGTTGAATTCCGCGCCCAGGATGACGATCATGGCTGTCACCTGGAAGAAGATGAGCGCGCTCAGAAGCTGCGTCAGGCCGGCGTAGAAGCGGGTGTAGTCGCTGAAGGTGAGCCAGCGCGAATAGACCGACGCCGCGAGCAACCACAACGCGACGCTCAGGAACACGCCCGGCCATACATCGCGGATGCGCCGACGGCCGGCCGCAAGCCAGATGTGGTAGGCGAACAGCTGCGCGGTGGTGACTGCCAGCACGATGGCATAGCGCGTGCTGAACGAGAACAGCCCGTGATTAATGAGCCAGGCCACGGCCGCCGAGTCGCTTGTCGCCGCGAGCGCGGGGCCGACGATGACGCCCCACGACATCACCAGCATGCCGGCCGCTGTGCCGAAGACGAAAAGCGCGCTTTGCGCCAGGCACCAGATGAAGGATCGGCCTTCCTTGGTGCGATACGCAACGTTGAGCGCGGCGCGCAGGCTCTCGATGGCGCTGGTGGCGAAGAACAGCGAGATCGCCGCGCCCAGTGTCAGCAGGCCGAACTGACTCTGTCCCATGACCCGTTCCACCTCGGGTGCCAGCGCGACTGCGACTGGGTCAGGGACGGCAGTGAAAAGCTGCGAGATCGCATAGGCGGCAAGGTCCCGGCCGCCGATCGTGCCGGCGAGCGCACCGAGGAAGATGCAGAACGGAAACAGCGACAGCGTGAACGAGAAGGCGACGGCGCCGGCCATGGAGAAGCCGCTGTCCTCGAACAGAGTCCACAGGGCACGGCGCAGCACGGCGAGGCGACCAATCATCGGGGATCCTGCGAAACTCTACGAGGGGCCATAACTTGGATAGGAATTCTGTCAAGCTGCGCAGGTGTCCGACATCGCGCCTATCCTCGCGCTGGTAGCGGACTGTACCGGCCGGACAAGAGCCTGAAGCCTTCGTACCTGAACGCCCTAGTCTTGAGTTTGAAAGGATTCGTGAGCGAACCGCGAGCCGTTCGCCGCGCATTCCAGCAAGGACAGTTGCGAAAAAATTGCATAGTTGGGCCGGGGGCAGCTATGCTGCGATGCAGCATCGGGTAGCTGCGCAAAGAATGTCGAGATGGCGGCCCCTCAACGGCAGGATTTTTCAGGGATGTCACACGGCAGCGCGGCGTC
The DNA here is from genome assembly GCA_902826715.1 of uncultured Hyphomicrobiales bacterium. Taxonomy (GTDB): domain Bacteria; phylum Pseudomonadota; class Alphaproteobacteria; order Rhizobiales; family Hyphomicrobiaceae; genus CADEFX01. Next base: position 5,652 of record CADEFX010000045.1, read on the forward strand.
GCATTCCTACGACGAGGCGGTTTCGGCAGCCGAACGCGTGTTGCAGGCCGCCAAGATCGCGGTGAAGGCGAAGGCCGATGCGGCGGCTGACCCGGACGCCTCGCAGCACGTCATGCACGGCTATGCCTGGCTGGCAACGTACGTGGAGGCGCTGCGGCAGCTCCGAGGCTGGGCGCGACGGCTCGAGGGAGACGGCCGCGCTGGAGAGATGGAGCAGCTGATCCTGGCGTTTGGTTTCGCGGAATATCTCGCGCAGATCGCCGGCGGCATTCCCATGAGCCAGGGCGAGATCGTGCGCCTGGGGCAACTCGGCGTCTCGGCAGACGAAATCGAGCGTTTTCAGCGTGGCGCGGTGGCTGACCTGATCGCGGCCGGCGCCGACGATGCCGTGAAGGCGCGCCTGGCGGCGCTGATCGCCGAGCGGCCCGAGGCAACGACATTCGGCGATCCCGGCATGGATGAGACGCACACGGCCATGCGCGAGGAGATGCGCAAGTTCGCCGAGGACCAGGTGCTGCCTCACGCGCACGAGTGGCATCTGTCGAACAGCTACATCCCGCTCGAGATCATTACTCGAATGAGCGAAATGGGTGTTTTCGGGCTGACGATACCCGAGATGTTCGGTGGCATGGGGCTCGGCAAGGAGGCGATGTGCGTCGTCTCGGAGGAATTGTCGCGCGGATACATCGGTGTCGGGTCACTCGGCACGCGGTCGGAGATCGCGGCCGAATTGATTCTCGGCGGCGGTACCGAGGCGCAGAAGCAGAAGTACCTGCCGAAGATCGCGTCCGGCGAGATCTTGCCGACGGCGGTTTTTACCGAGCCGAACACCGGCTCCGATCTGGCGTCGCTCAAGACGCGGGCGGTGCGCGAAGGCGATGTCTACAAGGTGACGGGGCAGAAGACGTGGATCACGCATCCGGTTCGCGCCGATGTCATGACGCTGCTGCTGCGCACCAATCCAGCCGAGCCCGGGTATAAGGGCCTGTCGATGTTCCTGGCCGAGAAGCCGCGCGGAACGGATGAAGATCCGTTTCCGGCTCCGGGTATGAGCGGCGGCGAGATCGAGGTGCTGGGCTATCGCGGCATGAAGGAGTTCGATATTTCCTTCGACGGCTTCGAGGTGCCCGCGGGCCAACTGCTGGGCGGTGTCGAGGGTCAGGGCTTCAAGCAATTGATGGCGACGTTCGAATCGGCGCGCATCCAGACGGCGGCTCGCGCCGTGGGAGTGGCGCAGTCGGCGCTCGATCTGGCACTCAAGTACGCGCTGGACCGCAACCAGTTCGGCAAGGCGATCTACGCCTTCCCGCGCGTGGCCAACAAGATCGTCATGATGGCCGTGGAGGTGATGATCGCGCGGCAGATCACCTACTTCGCGGCGCGCGAGAAAGACCAGGGCCGGCGCTGCGACCTGGAGGCCGGCATGGCCAAGCTGCTGGCTGCGCGCATCGCCTGGGCCAATGCGGACAATGCCCTGCAGATCCATGGCGGAAACGGCTTTGCGCTCGAGTATCCGGTGAGCCGGGTCTTGTGCGACGCGCGCATCTTGAACATCTTTGAGGGCGCGGCGGAGATCCAGGCGCAGGTCATTGCGCGGCGGCTGCTCGGAGGTGCGAATTGATTGCTAGATCGGATGGTTGGCTGCCGCATGCGGTCCTGGGTCCCGGGTCACGCGCGGGAACTGGCGCACATCGAAATTGTCGATACCTCGGCCCGCGCTTGCCCGGGATGACAGTGGGAGGAGGACGGCCGCAGTCCAACAATAGTTGTCATCCCGGGCGAGCGAAGCGAGACCCTGGACCCAGGGGCCACGACGCACAAGCTCTCAAAAAATTGAATGCGTGCTTCGATTCGATTCAGGGTGGCATTGTCGTAACGGCGCGCCGGCAGTGACGGCGCCATTTCCGATTTCCATTCTGGATCAGTCGCCGATTATTGGGATGGCGACGCCTGCGCAGGCCATCGCGTCGACTATCGAGCTGGCGAAGCTGGCGGACGGCCTGTGCTATCATCGCTACTGGCTGGCTGAGCACCACGCTCTGCTCGGGCTGGCAGATGCGAGCCCCGAGATCCTGCTGGCGCGGCTCGGTGCGGAAACGAAGTCCATCCGCATCGGCACGGGCGGCATCATGCTGCCGTACTATTCCAGCTTCAAGATTGCCGAGCAGTTCATGATGCTGGAGGCGATGTATCCGGGCCGCGTAGATCTGGGGCTCGGGCGGGCGCCGGGTGGCCATCCGCGCACCGCGCGCGTGCTGTTCGATGGCAAGCCGATGGATAGCGAGGAAGGTTTCATCCGTCAGTTGGCGGAGCTGTCGGCGATCTTCAAGAACACCGTGCCGGAAGGGCATCCGCTCGACGGGCAGATCGCCAATCCGACCGGGAACACGACGCCGGAAATGTGGGTGCTGGGCTCGAGCAACGGCGGTGCAGCGTCTGCGAGCCATCTCGGCATGCGCTTCGCCTTCGCGCATTTCATCAATGCGTATTCAGGAGTCGAGGTGGCAAAGGCCTATCGGCAGTATTTCAAGACGGGGCATGAGGACAAGCCGCATCTAGCACTGGCGATGATCGCACTTGTTGCGGAAACACCTGAGGAGGCCAATCTCATCGAGCGCGCGATGCTGATGCGATGGGTAATGACGGCGATGGGCGCCAACCGGCCGGTGCCGACGTTGGAGGAAGCTGCAGCGTACACGTTCTCGCCGCGCGAGGAGGCGATTGCGGCGCGCGAGCGTCCGCGCGCGACCATCGGCACGGTGGATTTCGTGGCAGAGCGGATTGTTGCATTGAAGGAGGAGTTTGAGGCCGACGAGGTTGTGCTGGTGGCGATCGCGCCGTCGTACGAGCTGCGCACGCGCACGATCTCGGCGCTGGCGCAAAAGTTTGGATTGCCAGGGCGCGCGTCCTGAACATTCCCTCTCCCCATTCCTTCAATGGGGAGAGGGTTAGGGTGAGGGGCAGATGCACGCTCAGAGTTTGCCGCTGACCCTCTCCCCGCATGCGGGGAGAGGGGGGAAGTCAGCTCGTCAGCTTCGTGAGGGCTTCGCGGTATTTGTCGGCGGTCTTTTGCGCGACTTGGGCGGGTATCGCGGGCGCGGGCGGCTGCTTGTTCCAGCCGACGGACTCCAGCCAGTCGCGAACGAACTGCTTGTCGAAACTCGGTGGGCTCTTGCCTTCGGCGTAGCTTTCCACCGGCCAGAAGCGGCTGGAGTCGGGCGTCAGCACCTCGTCCATCAGGGTGAGCGTGCCATCCTTGTCGAGACCGAATTCGAACTTGGTGTCGGCGATGATGATGCCGCGGGTGGCGGCGTAGTCGACGGCGGCGGAATACAACGCGATCGAGGTGTCGCGGACCTTCGCGGCCATCTCCTTGCCGATGATGGCTTCGCACTGGGCAAAGGAGATGTTTTCGTCGTGTGTGCCGACGGCGGCCTTGGTGGAGGGCGTGAATATCGGTTGCGGCAGTCGGGAGGCTTCCTCTAGACTCGCCGGCAGAGGGATGCCGCAGATGGCGCCGGTCTTTTGGTAATCCTTCCAGCCGGAGCCGGCGATGTAGCCACGCACGATGGCTTCGACGGCCAAGGGCTTCAGGCGCTTGGCCACGACAGCGCGACCTTCGACAAGGGGAAGCTCAGCCGCGGGAACGACTTTCTCTACCGCATCGCCGGTGAAATGGTTTGGGACGATGCCGGACAGCTTGTCGAACCAGAAATTGGAAATGGCCGTGAGAATTTTGCCTTTGTCCGGGATCGGCTGGTCGAGGATTACGTCGAATGCGGACAGGCGGTCGGAGGCGACCATCAGCATGCGCTTGGCGTCGATCTCGTAGAGGTCTCGGACCTTGCCCGAGTAGATCTTCTTCAGGCTGAGAGTGGTGGGAGTGCTCATGTCGTTTTTCGCTTTTATCCGAGCGCTTGTTCAAGATCCGCAATGAGATCGGCCGGATCTTCAAGGCCCACGGATAGGCGCAGCAGATCGGGCGGGCAAGGGGTGCCTGGGCCTTCGACGCTGGCGCGATGCTCGATGAGGCTTTCGACGCCGCCGAGCGAGGTGGCGCGCTTCCAGATCTTGACGTTGGCGGCGGTGCGGACGGCGGCGGCTTCGCCGGCTTTCACGCGCACCGACAGCATGCCGCTGAAGCCGCCCTGCATCTGCCGCGCGGCGACGGCATGGCCTGGGTCGGACTGCAGGCCGGGATAAAGCACTTCGACAATGCGCGGGTCTTGCGCGAAGTGGCGGGCGAGCCTCAGAGCAGACGCCGAGGCGTGGCGCACGCGCACGTGCAGGGTGCGCATGCCGCGGATCAGGAGGTAGGCCTCGAAAGGCGCGAGGACGGCGCCCAGATTCGAGCGCATGCGCGCGGCCCGGTCGAAGACGGCATCCTTGCGCGCGAAGGCGAGGGCACCGGCGAGCACGTCGGAATGACCGTTGAGATACTTGGTGGCCGAGTGCATGACGATATCGGCGCCCAGTGCCAGCGGCTGTGTGAGAACGGGCGTTGCCACCGTGGAGTCGACACCGAGGATGGCGCCGGCGCCGTGCGCAAGTGACGCGATGTCAACGATGTCGCTGATGCCCCACATGGGATTGGCCGGCGTCTCGATCCATACCATGCGCGTCCGGCCCGACTGGATGGCGGCCTTGATCGCCTCCGGGTTGGTCGCGTCGACGAAGGTGGCTTCGATATCAAGCGTGCGGGCGTCGTCGGCGAGCCATTTCTTCAAGGCCCAATACATGACCTCGGGCGCCACGACGTGCGCCGGGCGCTCCAAGGCAAGAAAGGCGGTCGTGGCAGCCGCCATGCCGGAACCGAACAGGAAGCACGCCGCAGCACCTTCGAGCTGCTGCAGGACGCTTTCGGCATGGCGAACGTTCGGCGTGTCTGGGCGGCCGTATATGTAGCCGCGTCGATATTGATTGTCCGGATCGCGAATGTAGGTGGTGGCGGTCTGGATCGGCGGGATGATGGAGCCTGTCGTCTCGTCGACGAGGCCGCCGGCCTGGGCGGCAATAGTTTCGGGGCTCATCGGCTTGGCCACAGTCGTCCTCGTTATCGATGTGTCGGTTCGCTGACGGGACGATAGCAGAAATACGACAGTGCAGCGTGACCTTGAGACGGCTTCCTTCCGCCGCGCCTTGTCGCTATGCCGAAGCCCGATGGGGGCAGCAGGTGGAGCACTTATGCGGACCATTCTGATTACAGGCTGCTCGACGGGCATCGGGCTGGCGGCGGCGCGGAACCTGAAGCGGCGCGGCTGGTGCGTTTTTGCCACGGCGCGGAAGGCGGAGGATGTGGGGCGGCTGGAGAAGACGGAAGGCCTCGAAGCGCTGCGGATGGAGCTGACCGATCCGACGTCGATCGCGGAAGGTGTTGCGGAGGTGTTGCGGCGGACCGGAGGCACGCTCGATGCGCTCTATAACAATGCCGGCTTCGGCATGATCGGCGCGGTGGAGGACGTATCGGCGGAGCTGGTGCGACGGCATCTCGATGTGAACGTGGTCGCGGTGCATGAGCTGTCGCGGCTTGTAGTGCCGGTCATGCGCAAGCAGGGGCATGGACGCATCGTCATGTGCTCCTCGGCGCTGGGCTTCGTCAGCGGGCCGTATCGGGCTGCGTATTGCGCCTCGAAGTTTGCGTTGGAGGCGTTGTCGGACGCCCTGCGCATGGAGGTGGCGCGCGACAACATCCATGTCTCGGTCATTCAGCCGGGGCCGATTCAATCCCAATTCGCGGCGACCGCTGCAGCGACACTGAAGGACAATATCGACGTTGCGCGTTCCGTGCATCGCGCGCACTACGACGCGCGCATCGCCGAGATCGAAGGCGGCGGACGCAACAGGCGGTTCAAACTTGGGCCTGAGGCTGTCGTGGCCAAGCTGATCCACGCGCTGGAGAGCCCACGCCCCAAGACGCGCTACAAGGTGGGATTGCCGACGCAGGGCGCCGCGATCCTGAAGCGCGTGCTGCCCGATCGCTGGCTCGACGGGATCATGTCGCGCACGCAGTGACTATCTAAGCCCGATGATACGGATGCCCGGAGAGGATGGTTGCGGCGCGATAGATCTGCTCGGAGAGGACCACGCGGGCGAGTCCGTGCGGCAAAGTTAAAAGGCTGAGGGAGAGCGTGAGGTCGGCGGCGTCGAGCGCGGCTTTGCCGTGGCCATCGGGGCCGCCGATGATAAAGGCCAGCGTGGCGATGCCGTCGTCGCGTTTGCGGCCGAGCAGCTTGGCGAAGGCGTCGCTGGAGAGGGTTTTGCCGCGTTCGTCGAGCGCGATGCGGAAATCCGCTTTGGCTGCGGCCCGCAACAGTCGTTCGGCCTCGTCGGTCTTGCGGGCGGTGGCGCTGCTCTGCCGGGCTTCGGGAATGTCGGAGATTGCAACGGGGCCGATGCCGGCGATGCGCGGCGCGAGGCGCTCGACATAGCGCTCGACGAGCACGGTTTCGGCGCCGTCCTTCAAACGTCCGACTGCGGCGATGAGAACACGCATTCGTTCCTCGCGGCACGATGATGTGCGCCGCGGTGGCGCAGACACTCTAAGCAGCGCGACAGCGTTAGTGGGCTGTCGGGTCCAGCGTGCGGTCCGCCGACCACATCTTTTCGAGGTTGTAAAAGTCGCGAACCTCGGGTCGGAAGACGTGGACAATAATGTCGCCGGTATCGATGAGCACCCAATCGCATTGCGGCTGGCCTTCGACCCGCACGCGGCCGTAACCGGCATCCTTCATTTTGCGCTGGATCTGCTCGGCGATGGCGCCTACGTGCCGGTCGGACCGGCCTGAGGCGACAATCATGTAGTCACCGATGGAGGACTTGCCCTTGAGAGGGATGGTCACGATGTTCTCGGCCTTCGCATCGTCCAGCCAGGACATGATCGTGCTCAAGAGCGCTTCCGAGCTGTGCCCGTCGGACACAAGCGCGGTTGGAGGCGTGCCCCTGCGAGCACCCTCTTGTGCTGGTCTCATCGTTTGGTGAGCGTCCTTTTCGTCATCCAACCTGGGTTGGTTCATACCGCTAGGGGGCTGTCCCCGAAGCACCACCAAGGATATGCGGTCGTCCAGGTCCCTTTCAAGGCTCTTGCTGAGCTTTACTTTAGAGGGGCTTGGCGAGGTCGGCTCATATGGTCGTTACCCGAAAGCCACAGGGCTACCGGCCGCCGCTCTGGCGCATATCGGTCGACGAAAGGCTGTTCAAGGGCCCGTGCAGGAACGTCCAGGCCGGTGGAGTAGCATCGGCAAGGCGGGCGGCGCGCCATTCCGGCACGCGATAGCGCGAGAACGCGCCGGCCGCTTTGGAGGCGACCGCCGGCAGATGCCAGTCCGGCCGATTTATTACGGCAATGGGGAGAATGTGGAAGATGCCCCGCCATTGACCCCAGCGATGGAACTGCGGCAGGCCGTCAGCCCCCATGATCCAGACAAAGCGGGTGCCCGGATAGCGGCGCACGACGAAGGCCAGCGTTCCGGCGGTGAATGCGCTGCCAAGCCCGGCCTCGAAGCCGGTTACCTCGATGCGAGCGTCCTGTGCCATGCGCCGCGATGCGGCTATGCGTTCGCCTTGCGGCGCCAGCTCGCGGGTGGATTTCAGTGGATTACCCGGCGTCACGATCCACCACACGCGATCGAGCTTCAGGCGCTTCAGTGCGATCAGGCTGATCTGGAGATGCGCGGCGTGCGGCGGGTTGAACGAGCCGCCGAGCAGGCCAATGCTCTGTCCGGGCTCCGCATGCGGCGGCCGCACGCGGATCGAGCCGAATCGGACGGGGGCGGATTTGCGCACGCGGCTGCTGCTCCTTGGGTCTGGTGGTATTGGCGACGGTGTGCCGCTACGCGTCAAGGCCGATGATATGGAACATGACTTCGGGATAAGCGCCGCTCTCACACGTCGGTCCTCACGTGCCTCAAACGGAGCGCGTTGCCGATGACACTCACGGACGACAATGCCATTGCTGCCGCTGCGATCATCGGCGAGAGCAGGAGGCCGAAGATCGGATACAGCACGCCCGCCGCGATCGGTACGCCGGCCGCATTGTAGATAAAGGCAAAGAACAGGTTCTGCCGGATATTGCTCATCGTAGCCGTCGACAGATGGCGCGCCTGCACGATCCCCCTGAGATCGCCTTTGAGCAGCGTCACGCCCGCGCTTTGCATGGCCACGTCGGTGCCCGTGCCCATGGCGATGCCAACGTCGGCGGCAGCGAGGGCCGGCGCATCGTTGATGCCATCGCCTGCCATGGCGACGACCTGGCCGTCCTTTCGCAGACGCTCGACGACACGGCTCTTGTCGTGCGGCAGAACCTCGGCTTCCACCTCCGCGATGCCGAGCTTGCGGGCAACGGCGTTTGCGGTTGTCGCGTTGTCGCCGGTCAGCATGACCACACGGAGGCCATCGGCCTTCAAGGCTTCGATGGCCTTCGACGCGCTCGGCTTGATCGGATCGGCGATGCCGATTACACCCGCGACCGCGCCATCGATTGCCACATTCACCACCGTCGCCCCGTCCTGGCGCAAGGCATCGGCCTCCGCCGCGAATGCACCGGTCGCGATTCCGGCGTCATCCAGGATCTTGCGGTTGCCGATGACGAGGCGCTTTCCCTCGACGGTGCCAACAATGCCTTTGCCAATGGGGGAATCGAAATTTTGAGCCGACACGAGCGGCAATCCACGTTCGGCGGCCGCTGCGATGATCGCCGCGCCCAATGGGTGCTCGCTGCTTCGCTCCAGGCTCGCTGTAAGCCGCAGTAGTTCATTTTCCGCCCAGGGATCGCTGGCGCGCACCGCGACCACCTTCGGCTTGCCTTCGGTCAACGTGCCGGTCTTGTCGACAACGAGTGTGTCGATTTTCTCCATGCGCTCCAGTGCCTCGGCATCGCGGATCAGCACACCGGACTGTGCGCCGCGCCCCACGCCAACCATGATCGACATGGGAGTGGCGAGGCCGAGCGCGCACGGGCACGCGATGACAAGCACCGACACGGCGGCGACCAGGGCGTAAGCCAAACGCGGCTCCGGTCCCCAGATCATCCATATTGCGAACGCGAGCGCCGCCACGGCGATGACCAGCGGCACGAACCACGCCGACACGCGATCGACCAAGCGCTGGATTGGTGCGCGGCTGCGCTGCGCCTGCGCCACCGTCTGCACGATCTGCGCGAGCATCGTCTCGCGCCCGACCTTGTCCGCGCGCATGACGAAGCTGCCGGTCTGGTTCATCGTACCACCGATGACTTTTGCCTGACGCTCCTTGGTGACCGGCATGGATTCACCCGTAACCATCGACTCATCGATGCTGCTGCGTCCTTCGACGACTTCGCCATCAACGGGCACAGCCTCGCCCGGCCTGACGCGCAACCGATCGCCTGCGCGCACATCATCCAGCGCGATGTCCTCTTCGTTGCCGTTGGCCGCGATGCGCCGTGCCCGCTTGGGTGCGAGGTCAAGCAACGCCCGGATGGCGCCACTTGTCTGATCACGTGCGCGCAACTCGAGCACCTGCCCCAGCAGCACTAGCACTGTGATGACGGCGGCCGCCTCGAAATACACCGGCACGGCGCCGTGCGGGCCTTTCACTGCATCGGGGAAAATGCCGGGTGCGACCGTTGCCACGAGGCTGTAGAGGAACGCCACGCCCGTGCCCATGGCGATCAGCGTGAACATATTGAGATTGCGCGATACCACGGACGCCCAGCCGCGCTCGAAGAACGGCCATCCGGCCCACAGCACCACGGGCGTCGCTAGCGCGAGCTGTGTCCATGTCGATAGTTGCTGATCGAGGATGCCGTGCGAACCCGCGATATGGCTGCCCATCTCGAGGATGAACACCGGCAGCGCGAAGGCGAGGCCAACCCAGAAGCGCCGCGTCATGTCGGCAAGCTCCGGATTCGATCCGGCATCTGCCGTGACGACCGTCGGTTCCAAGGCCATGCCGCAGATGGGGCAGGCGCCCGGCCCAACCTGTTCGATCTCGGGGTGCATGGGGCACGTGTAGAGCGTGCCTTCGGGCACGGGCTCTGTGGGCAGCTGTTTCTCAGTCAGATAGCGCGCCGGATCGGCGAGGAACTTCGTCCGGCAACCGGCGCAACAGAAGTAGAACGTGCGCCCGCCGTGCTCGGCCTTGTGCTTGGCCCTGTGCGGGTCCACCGACATGCCGCACACGGGGTCTTTCTCCAGGTGCTGCTTGTGCTGGCCGCCATTGTTGCAGTGGTCGAGCGTGTGATTGTGCGGCGCTTCCGAGGTCATACCTGTCTCCTGGACACCCCCTTGGAAGGGATGTGCGTTGACATGTATACCCTATAGGGGTATGTGACAAGTGATGCACGGAGCTGCAAAATCGACGACGCTGAAACGCCTGAGCCGCATCGAAGGCCAGGTGCGCGGTTTGGCGCGCATGGTGGAAGAGGATCGCTACTGTATCGACATCGTGACGCAGATCTCCGCGGTGCGGGTTGCGTTGCGGCGTGCGGAGGAGGAGATCCTGCGCGATCACGTGGCGCATTGCGTCGAGCACGCGATCGCCAGCGGCGATGCGCGCGAGCAGCGCAAGAAGATTGCCGAACTCATGGACGTTCTGGGCCGCGCGCAACGGTGAGGCCACGGCCCCCTCTGTCGTCATCCTCGCGCGTGTCGCGAGGATCCATCCATCCGCAAGTCGGTGGGTGGGATGGGTCTGCGCGAGACATCAATCATCCGGACTTGCGGAATCATGAGTCCTCGGAACAAGTCCGAGGATGACACTGAGTTGGGATCGACCGCCTGCCGACTCAGACAGCTTTCCTACCCCGGCCGGACATGGCCCGTGCCGCGGACGATGTATTTGAAGCTCGTCAGCTGGTCGACGCCGACGGGGCCGCGGGCGTGCATCTTGCCCGTGGCGATTCCGATCTCGCCCCCCATGCCGAATTCGCCGCCGTCGGCGAACTGCGTCGAGGCGTTGTGCAACACGATGGCGGAGTCCACGCGGCGCAGGAAGCGATCGGCGGTGTCCTGGTCCTCGGTGACGATGCAGTCGGTGTGCTGCGAGCCGTAGCGAGCGATGTGGGCGATGGCAGCATCGACGCCATCGACCAGCTTGACGGCGATAATGGAGTCCAGGAATTCCTTGCCGTAGTCGTCTGCGCCCGCAGCCTTCACACGGGCATCGGCGGACTGAGTTGCCGCATCGCCGCGCACTTCGCAGCCAGCATCGAGCAGTGCCGTCACCAGCGGCGCAAGAAAAGTTTGCGAACCCGATGCGTCCACAAGCAGGCACTCGGCGGCGCCGCAGATGCCCGTGCGGCGCATCTTGGCGTTGACCACCAGCGGAACGGCGCGCGCCAGGTCCGCATCCTTGTCGACGTACACGTGGCAAATGCCTTCGAGATGCGCGAACACGGGCACGCGCGCCTCCGTCTGCACGCGCTCGACCAGACTGCGCCCGCCGCGCGGGACGATCACATCGATGGCGCCGTCGAGTCCTTTCAACATCTCGCCTACGGCCGCGCGATCCGTGGTCGGCACAAGTGAGATGGCGGCTTGGGGCAAACGGGCCGCGCGCAAGCCTTCCACGAGACACGCGTGGATGGCGCGGCTCGAATGCGTGCTCTCCGACCCGCCGCGCAGGATGCAGGCGTTGCCGGCCTTGAGCGCCAGCGCGCCGGCATCGGCCGTCACGTTGGGGCGGCTCTCGTAGATGATGCCGATGACGCCCAACGGGACGCGTACACGCTCGATCTGCAAGCCATTGGGCCGGTCCCACGCGGCCATCGTCGCACCCACCGGATCGGGTAACTGCGCAATGGCGCCCAGTCCGTCGGCCGTGGCGGCGATACGCGTCTCGGTCAGCAACAGACGGTCGAGGAAGGCGCCGGTTACACCGCGGGCCTTGGCGGCGTCGATATCCTTCTCATTGGCTGCGAGAATGACCGGCGTAGCGGCTCTGAGCGCTACGGCAGCGGCCGTCAGCGCCGCATTCTTCGCGCCGGTTGAGGCGAGTGCCAACTCACGCGCTGCCGCTTTCGCGCCCAAGCCAAGTGCGCGCATGGTGGCGACGAGGGAGGCGTCATCGATAGGTTCGGGGCGGTTCACGGCTCAGCTCCGGCTCAAGGCCATGTCGTCGCGATGGATCAGCTCGGCGCGGCCGTCGTAGCCCAGGATGCGGGCGATCTCACCGCTCTTCTTGCCGATGATACGCGCCGCATCGGCATCTGAATAGGCGATGAGGCCACGGCCCAACTCGCGCCCGTCAGCGGCACGAATGACGACGGCATCGCCGCGATCGAATGTGCCTTCGACCCGTCGGACACCGGCCGGCAGCAAACTCTTGCCGGAGGCGAGAGCCTTTTCGGCCCCGGCATCCACCATCACGAAGCCCTTTTGCTCCAGGTTGCCGGCAATCCAGCGTTTGCGCGCGGCGACCGGATCGGAAGGGGCGAGGAACCAGGTGCAGGGCGCGCCTTCACTCACGGCGCGCAGCGGATGCATGACGCGACCTGAGGAGATCACCATGTTGGTGCCCGAGCCGAGCGCGATCTTGGCGGCCTCTATCTTCGTCACCATGCCGCCGCGCGACAGCTCCGTGCCGGCGTCGCCGGCCATGGCCTCGATCTGCGGCGTGATCTGGGTCACCACATCAATGCGCTGCGCATCGACGCCACGACCAGGGGGTGCCGTGTAGAGGCCGTCGATGTCGGACAGCAGCACGAGGCAGTCGGCGCTCATCATGCTGGCGACGCGGGCGGACAGACGGTCGTTGTCGCCGTAGCGGATTTCCGTGGTGGCCACGGTGTCGTTCTCGTTGACGACGGGCACAGCCTTGTGGGCGAGCAAAGTATCGATGGTGCGGCGCGCATTGAGATAGCGTCGGCGCTCCTCGGTGTCCCCTAGAGTCAGCAGCACCTGTGCCACGTACAGTGCGCGCGCCTTGAACACGTCCTGATAGGCACTGGCGAGACTGATCTGGCCGACCGCGGCGGCGGCCTGGCTCTGCTCCAGCTGGAGCGGCCCCTTGGGCAGCCGCATGACATGACGCCCAAGCGCGATGGCGCCCGACGACACCAGGATCACCTCTTTGCCTTGAGCGATGAGCGCAGCCACGTCGCCGGCCATGGACTTGAGCCACGCCTCGTTAAGCTTGCCGCTGGCGCGGTCGACGAGCAAAGCCGAGCCGATCTTAACGACGATGCGGCGCGCATTGGTCCATTCGGGGCGTACGCCGGTGTGGCCGGCAACGTCGGTTTCGGGAGTGGCCACTGCCATGATGAAGGCTCGGTATCAGTAAGCTTGAGATCTAGCAGAAAATGGCGGCAAGGGAGTTAACGTCACGGCTGCCAACGCGGCGGGCCGTCAGGCTGCTCCGCTTCAGCATCACGCTCACGGGTTTGTGCCTTGCCGATTTCTTGGGCGATGGCGAATAGCGTATCCCGAACGCCTTTTCCCGACACTGCCGACAGCACGCGCGGCGTTTTGCGTGCCGCAGCTTTGAGGGCTGCCGCTTGGCGGGCGATGGTTTCCTCATCAACGGCATCGCATTTGGAGAGCGCGACGATCTCCTTGCGCTTGGCGAGGGCGGGGTCGTAGGCCTTCAATTCGGCGCGCACGGTTTTGTAGGCGGCGGCCACATCGTCCTGCGTTACGTCGACGAGGTGCAGCAGCACCTGACAGCGCTCGACGTGTCCGAGGAAGCGCGTGCCGAGACCGGCGCCTTCGCTGGCGCCCTCGATGAGGCCTGGAATGTCGGCCAGTACGAGATCCCTGTCACCCGCACGTACGACGCCGAGATTTGGATGCAGAGTCGTGAAGGGATAGTCGGCGATCTTGGGCTTGGCGGCGCTGACGGCTGCCAGGAACGTGGACTTGCCGGCGTTGGGCAGGCCAATCAGCCCCGCGTCGGCGATCAGCTTCAGGTGGAGCCAGATCGTCAGCTCCTCGCCGGGCAGACCAGGATTGGCGTGGCGCGGCGTGCGATTGGTCGACGATTTGAAATGCGCGTTGCCGAAGCCGCCATTGCCACCCTTGCTGATGAGCACCCGCTGACCGATGTGCGTGAGGTCGGCGATCAGCGTCTCTTGATCCTCCGCGAGAACTTGCGTGCCGGGCGGGACCTTGATGACGACATCGTCACCGTTGGCACCGGAGCGGTTCTGGCCCATGCCCGGCGTGCCGTTCCGCGCCTTGAAGTGCTGCTGATAACGATAGTCGATCAGCGTATTGAGATTGCCGACGCACTCCACCCAGACGTCACCGCCGCGGCCGCCGTCGCCGCCGTCGGGACCGCCGAACTCGATGAACTTTTCGCGGCGGAAGCCGATGCAGCCCGCGCCACCGTCGCCGGAGCTGACGTAGATCTTGGCCTGGTCGAGAAATTTCATGGCATCAGGTGTGCAAGGTTGGAGTGAGGTGAGTCAAATTGAGGGTCGTTGGCGCTGCCGCAAGACCTTGTTCAGCAGTCCGCGCCATCCGGGCTGATCGGCCTCGGCGGGTTGTCCGGCGAGCCAGTATTCCATAGTCGGGACCATGCACCGGCGCGCTTCGCACCAGATCGACGACTGGCCGCATGGCGTGAAGCCGAGCTTTACGAGCACGCGCTCCGACGCGGGATTGTCGAGGAAATGTGAGCTCGAGAAGGCGGGCAATCTGCCTGTCTCGAAGCCGTGCGTGACGACGGCGCGCGATGCCTCGGTGGCGATGCCCTGACCCCAATGTTTGCGGCCGAGCCAGAAGCCCAGTTCGCCCGCGCCGGACGACCGGCAGAAATAGCCGACACCGCCGACCAGATCTCCCCGATACTCGATGGCGAAGCGCGCTTCGTCGGCATCGCGGCGCAGCCACGGAAGGGCCGAGGCTTCGTCCAGCGGATGGGGAATGTCGCTGGTCATCCGCGCCACAGCAAGATCGCCGGCGAGCGCCACGAAGGCGCGCGCGTCGCTATCGCGAAAATAGCGCAACCGGAGCCGTTCGGTGCGGAGCTGCTTCATGGATGTAGAGTTTGCCATCGCCTTTCGTCCGTCAACCGGCCGTCGCGTCTTGCGGAGAGAGATATGTGAGCGACCGGACTTGGCCGGCGCGGGCCACATAGTAGGTGAGCTTGTCGCCGGTCGGGCGGAAGCCAAGCTTTTGGATGACGCGGGCGGATGCGTTGTTCTCAGCCATATGACTGATGGTGATGACGCAGCCGGGCTCTCGGGCGCGCATGTGGCCGATGAGAGCGAGGGCCGCCTCGGTGGCGATGCCGTTGTCCCAGTAAGGCTTGCCGATCCAGTAGCCGATCTCGTAGGTGCCGGACGCGGACCGCGCGCCGCAGCAACCGACGAGAATGCCATCGCGCTCGACGGCGTAGATGTCGCCGCCGTCGATCGAGGCAATGAACGATTGCGCATCGGCGAGTGTATAGGGGTGCGGAATGAGCGCGGTCATGCGCGCGATGTCCCAGTCTCCGGCAAGCCGGGCAATCTCGGGTGCGTCGTCTGCCGTCAGCGGACGCAAGCGCAGGCGCGGGGTTGTGATCTCAGGCATCTGTCGAACTCAGACAAAATCAGGGGAGATGGCGCGCCACCTCCCCTGGGTATGTCTTGAACCTTGGGGGTCTGGCGTGCGCCGGACCCACAGCCAGGGTCAGGCTTATTCGGCGGCGTCGAGCTTCGACGGTCGCACGGACACGAAGACACGCTCGTTGCGCTTCCTGGCGAACTCGACCTTGCCCTCGACGACCGCAAAGATGGTGTGGTCGGTGCCCATGCCGACGCCGGTGCCCGGATGCCATTGCGTGCCGCGCTGGCGCACCAGGATGTTGCCCGGGATGACATGCTCGCCGCCGAAGCGCTTGACGCCGAGGCGCCGGCCTGCCGTATCGCGGCCGTTCCTAGACGAGCCGCCTGCTTTCTTGTGTGCCATGACTGCGTATCCCTGACGTTACGGCTGCACTCAGGCGCCGATGATTTCCTTGATCTTGACCACCGTGTGCTCCTGGCGATGGCCCCGCTTGCGCCGCGAATTCTTGCGGCGGCGCTTCTTGAACGCGATGACCTTGTCGCCCCGGCCCTGCTCGACCACCTCGGCAGTGACCTTGGCACCCGAAACCAGCGGGGCGCCGACCTTGGGATCGCCCGAACCGCCGACCATCAGCACATCGGTGAACTCCACCGTCGCGCCAGAGTCGCCCGCAATCTTTTCGATGGTGAGAACTTCATCGGCGGCCACACGATACTGCTTGCCGCCTGTCTTGATGACAGCGTACATCGTTGAAATCCTTTATGATCCGCGCCCTGCGGCGCCACGGGTTACCCCGTGGTCTTCGACGGCTCCACTTGACGACGGGTTACCCCGGCCAATTGAAGCGAGCCTCGAGCAGCGCATTCTGGGCACAACGGGTGCCTCGATAGGGCCGCTTTATCATCGACAAAGAGGTTAAAGTCAATTGCCGCCGCGGCTTGGTCGGTTCTGCCACGCGCGACCCGGCGCAGGTTGCGACCGATGGCCATGTGCCGGGTTCTCGACCGGTGACCGCCTTGCCAAGGCGCAGCGCGGCGGTTATGGCTTGGCCCGCTCGGCAGACGAGCCGTATGCCGCAATAGCTCAGCCGGTAGAGCACGTCATTCGTAATGACGGGGTCGGGGGTTCGAGTCCCTCTTGCGGCACCATCCCTCCAAATTGTCATTGGCAATCAAGCCATCATTTTGGGTGGGACACTTTTGTTCGGTCTTTGGTCTTGTGAGGAGCGTTTTGGCGGCCTGCGCAACACGCTTTCGCTCAGCTGCCTCTGTGTAGTGCTCTGGCTGCTGCACGGTGCCCCAGCCAAAGATGCTCATGAGCTGAGGTGTAGTAGCGCCGTTCGCGACAGCTATGGTCGCGGACGCGTTGCGCAGGCCATGTGGTCCTCGGTTCTCAAGGCCGGCATCCCGGCATCGGTCGCGGAACCAATTGTCAAATCGGTCGCCACGCTCAAGCCTAGGAAGACGGTGGCCATGGCCCGGCCGGTTTCGGCGACAACCGGCTTAGCGAGCACGCCAAGGCAAAAGAAGCCCGTGCCCCACGCGGTGAGCTGGGTGATGCCCAAGGCATTGACTGCCACGATCATCGGATCGATGCGGGAAGCGCCTCTCGCCGCCGTGTCCATCATCTACGCCAATGCCCTTTTGCCCTGTCGCCTTCGAGTTCGCGCGGCCAGATCGTGCAAAACACGATGAGAGCCACCAGCATGAGCCCTGAGATTGCGAGAAATGACGCGCCCCATCCCAACGGCGACATGCCGCCGGAAAGATCGAGCGTCCAGCCAATAAGGAGGGGGCCGACGAAGCCACCCGCATAGCCGAGCATGGAGTGCACCGCGAGCGTGGCCCCCCGTCGCGACGGTTCGGCGGTCCCAGCGGTTCCGGCTGTGAGAGATGAGGAGTCGAGCCAGATGACCAGCCCGTAAACGGTCACCAAAGCGCAAGCGAGTGCATAAGACATCGGTCCTATGAAGCCGATGCACGCGCCGACGACGATGGAGGCCAGCATGGCCGATACGATCAGCCGCTTGCGCCCAAAACGGATCGCGCCCTCATTTCCAGCCACGCTCGCGAACGTACCGATGAGACCAAGCCCGGTCGCAATGAGCGCGGGTGACAGCAAATTGGCCTGGCTGGCACCTGTGGCGACCGCCACGTAGGCAAGAAAGGCAACGCCCCAGCCACGGAGCGCGCTCATTTCGAGCGTGTGCACGCAGTAGACGAGCGCATACGCCATGGCCGACGTGTTGCGGAATACGGGTCGGAAGTCATAGAGGGCTGAACCGTCCTTGCGCGGCTTGGCCCGCTCTATCTGGCTCGGCACGACGAGCGCCACCAACAGCCATGCCACTGCCGCGCTCAGCGATGCCAGCAGGAAGGCTGAGCGCCAACCGAAGGCCGTGGCAAGAAGATCGCCCAAGGCGAAGGAGAGTGCGCCGGAAATGCCGATACTTGCCGCGTGTCCAGCGGTGGCGCGGGACATCATTTTGGCATCGACGCGGTCGGCCAGGAGCTTGAGGCCGGTCATGTAGGTGCCCGCCCAGCCCATGCCCGTCAGGGCACGCATGAACACGGCCGACCAGAAACCATCCGCAAGCAACCCGAACAACATGTGGCCAAGCGCGGTCGCGGCCACGCCGAACAGGTAGACACGCTTGGGATCGACGCGGTCAGTGAGTGTGACCAGAACCGGCACTGCGAGCATATAGGCGCCGTAGAAACTGGCGGTTATCCATCCGGCCTCGCTATTGGACAACTGCCACAATGGCATCATCCCCGGCAGGAGGGCGGGCCAGAAAAAAGCGCCGATTTGGACGAGCACCTGCGCCAAGCAAATGACGGCTACCAGCGCACGAGGCGTCCATGCATGCGTCTCAGAGGTGTCCACTCGGCCTGTCTCCTCGTCTGGTCGTCATT
>CADEFX010000046.1 GCA_902826715.1 uncultured Hyphomicrobiales bacterium
ATGCGGTGGGGGGCGTAGGCGCGGGACGCACGCGGGGGAACGCCGAAGCACGGGAGATTCGGCTTGCGCCTTGCCGTGTGCTCCAGCGCCTGCCAGAGCGTGTCGGTATCCCAGATGGAGGTCATGCGATCCCCCCGGACTTGAGCGGGACCGGCCTGAACATCACGCGGCCGTCCTCAACCTGGTCGAACACGGCCTCGACCGGCATGCCGATCGTGAGGGCCTCGGCGGGCACATCGGCGATGTTGGTGACGAACTGAACGCTGGGCGCGTCGACAAAGGTGACGAGACCGACCGTGTAGGGCAGGCTATCGGCACGTTTCGGGTCGAACGCGTGCTTGACGCTGGTGAAGCTGAACAGCTCGCCGCGGCCGGACACCGCCTGCCAGCGGACATCCGCACTGCGGCAATGCGGGCACCGAGGCATCGGATACCAGTGGAAGCGCGCGCAGGCGCCGCAGCGTGGAAAGCTCAGGACACCGCGGCGGGCGTTGTCGAAGAAGCCTACGAACTCAGGGCTCAATGATTGGTTCATCTCAATCTTTGCCAAGCAGGAGAACGCCATAGTCCGGGTTGGACAGGCCGCCGACGAAGCCTACGCGCGCGTCCTTGACCTGGGCCTCGCCGGAATCGCCGCGGAGCTGGCGCACAGCCTCGATGACATGTTCGACGCCGAGCAGGTAGCTGTGCGAGAGCAGGCCGCCGTGCGTGTTCACTGGAAAACGACCGTCGATGCCGATGCCCTTCTCGCGGATGAAGGCTGCACCCTCACCGCGCTTGCAGAAGCCGGCCTCCTCGATCTGCAGCAGGCAGGAGATGCTGAAGCAATCGTAGATCTCGGCGAAATCGATGTCGGCGTGGGTGAGGCCAGCCTGCCCCAGCGCGCGCTCGGCGGCGGCCTTGGCGCCGGGGATACGCATCATGCCGCCGGGTTGCGTGAAGGCATCGTCGCCGTTGACCGGCTCGCTGCCGAAACCAGTGCCGAGAACGCGGACCGGCGGCTTGGGCAGGTCGCGGGCGCGCTCCAGGCTTGTCATGACGAAGGCAGCGGCGCCGTCGGTGATCAAGCAGCAGTCGGGCACGCGCAACGGATCGGAGACGACGCGGGCGGCAAAGTAGTCGTCATAGCTCATGGGCTTCTTGACTTGCGAACGCGGATTACGGAGCGCGCTCTGCCGCTGCGTCACGGCGATGGTGGCAAGGTCGCGCTCCGTCAGGCCGTAGTCGTGCATGTAGCGGCGCGCCCACAGGGCGAAATAGGACGGCTGGGCGTTGAAACCGTAGGGCTTCTCGAAGGCCATCTTGCCCGCGTAGAGATCGTGGAAGCCGTACGGCCCTGAGGTGCGCGTGCCCCAATCGACGCCGAAGTAGTAGACGACGACCTTGGCGAGGCCACTGGAGATCGCGAGCTGGGCGAGTTGCGGTGCGCAGGCGGATCCGGCACCGCCGAAGGACATGCCGCCGTCGTAGCGGCGGTCGATGCCGAACTGGGCAGCGACGAAGTCGCGCGGCACGGTGGTGGGCATCACCAGGCCGTCGCTGAGGATGCCGTCAACGTCGGAGGCCTTCAGGCCGGCGTCGTCGATAGCGTTACTGACGGCCTCTACGACGAGGGCACGCAGGCTTTTCTCGGAGCGGCGTACGGCAGGGGTTTCTCCGACCCCGACAATTGCGATAGGCGTCATTCCCACCCGGTGTCTTATTGGCGCCGGCACCGTTGCCGGCCAGCTGCAGACAGCAGACTAGAACGTGACCGCTGCGCGTGGAAGCGAGGATTGACAAGGCTCGACCGCAGCAGTCATTCTGGGAACGCTGCATGTAGGGCGCATCGGCGCAAGCCGAAGGGGCAATGCCCACCTACGCAACGTCAACCGTAGTGCGCCTATGCCCAATCTCGATAACCTCAAGAAGCAAGCCAAGCTTGTTCTGCGCCGGCATCGCGACGGGTATTACCCGGTCGCGGCGCAGATCAGGGCGGCGCTGCCCCGCTACCAGCAGATGACCGACCGCCAAGTGCTCGCGCACATCTTCAAGCTGAGCGACGCGCAAGAGCTGGTGGCGCGGCAGCACGGGTTGGAAAGCTGGGAGGCGCTCAAGACAGGACTGACCTCCATGCCCAAACATGCAGAGCAGACGCCGCCCAAGGCGGTGATCGTCAGTGCAGAACCGCAAGTGTTCGTGGCCGATATCAAGGCATCCCTTGATTTCTTTACACAGCAGCTCGGTTTCGCCGTCGCGTTTGTATATGGCGAGCCGCCCTATTACGCGCAAGTGAAGCGCGACGGGGCGCGCCTCAACCTGAGGTGCGTCGCCAGGCCCGTGGTCGATTCTGAGCTGAGAGACCGCGAGGAGCTTTTATCTGCGGCGCTCACCTTGGGCACGGCCGATGCGATCAAGCAGCTTTTCCTGGAGTTTCAAGCCGGGGGCGCTGCGTTCTTCCAAACGCTGAAGACGCAGCCCTGGGGCGCCCGGACCTTCATCGTCAAAGATCCGGACGGTAACTTGCTCCTGTTCGCCGGTCCTGCGGACGAGCCAAAGCTCTAGCGGATAGGCGACGCGACCGCCCATCCTTGCCGGTGCGCAATGCGGCGGCTACTGGGTTTTTTTGGTTTCGGCGAGTGATCGTTCCGCCGTCTCGCGGGCCGAGCGTTCCCGTGTAATCTCGGCACGCACCTGCTCGACCATGCGCTCGGAAGTCGCCTTGGCGTCGAGAGCTTGCTTGGCCTGGTCCGTCGCCGCCTTGACCGCGGCTTCCGCCTGGCTCTTCATTTGAGCGAGTTCATCGCGCGCGGACTTCAGTGCAGCCTCTGTGGATGTCTTCAGCTGAGCGATCTCGTCGCGCGCCGATTTGACGGCCGCTTCGGCTTGGTCGGCAAGCGTCCGCACCTTGGCCCCCTCTTCCTTCGCAGCCTTGAGCGCCGCCTCGGCCTGCGACGCGAGCTTCTCGGCCTGAGCACGTCCGGCTACCGCGGCCTCCGTCCGGTGCCAGGCGTCGTTGGCCTTCGTGTTGAAAATGATGGCGGCAATGACGGCCGCAACGGCAAGTACGGCGAACACAACTGTAAGAACCGGGCGGTTCATCCGGAGGCCTCCCTGCTGACTTAGCCCGAGAATTGTAAAGCGGGCTCGCAGGAGTTCCAATCGGGATTGGACGCAGGTGCAGCGGGAACGTCCGGCAATCGGAGGACTTGGTTAGGATCGGTCGCGATCGCACACAGTGGCCGATGCCGCGCATATCCAGCGCGCTGTTGCCCAACTAAGGGGAAGCTATGCCGGTGCGGCGGGCTCGATCTTAGCGAGATCAGCCGTCGAGACGATCAACAGCCGCCCGCTTCCAACATCGCGACACGTCACCTGGCCCGCTTCAAGTAGCTCAACCACATTGAGAACCCTGCCGTCCCGCGCCAGGCTTACGCGGTCGCCCACACGCAACGCGGCATGCTCCTCGCGTTCGTCGAGGCGGCACAGGAGATCGATCAGTCGCCAGGGCATCCGCTGCTGGACGATCTTATTCCGGCGGTTGCGCAAGCCTTCACCGAGGCGGCGCAAGACGAGATTGACGGGACGTTCCATGACATGTCTCGCGTTTGTAAAATGTCTAACGCGATGCTGCAGGCAACGTTCCGGAGTAGTTAGGTTTCCGGATGCATTGTGAGGCCGGGACAACAGGTTGCATGCGCCGGCGAACTTACGCGCGGATCTTGGCGCGGCGATCCCGGGTGAAGGCAGGAGGCGCAATGCGCTTTATATCGCCCCCGCATAGGGCATACGCACGCTCGGTGACCTGGTTCAGCGCGTCCTCGACTTGTTGGCGATAGCGCGCGGGTTCGCCTTCGGTATCGCCCGGAACCCAGATCGGCTCGCCGATGACATAGACGAGCTTGGACCAGGGCAGGTTAACGGTCATGCGGCTCCACGAGTTAAAGGTGAAAAAGCGGGAGGACGCGACGGCGAGCGGCAGGATCGGCCGCCCCGACAGGCGCGCCAGGGTGACAATGCCGTCGCCGGCATAGCGGGCCGGTCCCGGCGGCACATCGGCGGTCATGGAAAAGGTGCTACCGCCTTTCAAAAGTCGGATGGCCGTCCGCAGGGCATGCACGCCGCCGCGATCCTTGAAGCGGCCGTTGGCGCCGGCACCGCGTACGATCTCGATGTTGAACTGGCTGAGCGCGCGGGCGAGCACCTCGGCATCGCCATGGCGGGCGGCGATGGCCGACACCTTGTACTCGCCGATGTGCAGCGCCGGCATCATACCGAACTGACCGTGCCACATGGCCAGAATGTAGGGGTGATGCTGATGCAGCCTCTGGCGCGCGTCGGGCGGGTCGATCACGACGGTCGACGTACTGTGCACAAGCCTGATGTATCGGGAGACGGCGCCTCCGGCCGTTGCCGCGAGCAAGGATGTAAAATCCGGCCGAAACCCCACAGTCTTGCCGCCCCTGGGCTGCGCGCGTCCCACACCAATCCCACTGCCCGCGTACCTATAGCGGATGGCGCGCGAAAGCAATCGCAGGAGCCTTGGCGACGGCCCCGCGATCAAAGTCCGGATCGAATGTCCGGACAACGTCAGTCGGCGTGGATGTCGGCCAGGGCTGCGTGCGAGGTCGTCATCGCCACATGCAGGCGCTGACGCAGGTCAGCAGCATCGGTTACGCCGTTGCGTGCGAAATGCACCGCGACCTTGGCCAGGCTCATACGGGCAGCCTCGATGGCCGGAGGCCGCCAGCCGTCGAAAGCAGGCTCAATGGCGCTCCATTCCGCTTTGAAAACAGCGTCGACGGTGCGGGACAGATCGCGATCGAAGGTCGCACGTTGAATGCAGCGGGCGGCGCTCGTCATGTCTCCCTCCTGTCGCTGAACCGTGGGATGAACCTTCGCATTCATGCCATGAACAGTGCCTGAACGGGTACGCAACAATGCTAACAAACGCGTGATGCCGCGCAATGAAGGGCGTAAAATGACGATTGCGCCTGTGGACGCGTCCAAAATACCTGTGGAAAGCACGCGGAACCCGAAATGCTGCAGCGCAGTTTGGACTGCAGGAACATAAGGAGTGCAGCCGTGACCAAGCCTCGCCAATCCCGCGCATCGCTAAAGCAGCGTTCGAAGCACAAGCCCGGAGAGAAGGCGCTACGTTCAGAGGGCCGGGCGGAAGATATCCTGAAGCAGGAGACGGCCTATGGGCCGCGGAAGGCTCGCGCTCCTCAGGGAGCTGCATCCAATGCTCCGCTTTCGACGCACACGCTGCACCATCCGATGGAGATCGTCGCGCAGCATTGGATGCAGGCACTGATGCTCCCCTGGGTGGGGTGGTCGGCGCTCGGCACCATGATGATGCACTGGCCGCTCATGCACACGCGGCTTGGCGCGCTGCAGCACAGCGATGAGCGGCGGAGCGAGCGCGGACGAAGCAAAGCTCGGGCGAGGAGCGGATGAATTGTTGCTCTGCCCGAGCGATTGCAGCCAACCGGCTCACGCCGTCTTCGCCGGTTTGACCTGGGCGGGCATGGCTTTGCCATAGCGGTCGGTGAAGGCGGCGGTATCGATTTCCTCGAGCGCAAGGCGGCCAGTCATGACCTCAGCCTTCCAGGCATCGTTGGCAGCTCGGCGGCCCTGGAACTCCGGCATCACTTCCTTGGCGAACAACTCGAGCGACTCGCAGATGTGCTCGTGCGAATTCTTGCCGGCCTGGTTGAGCAGAATGACCTGATCGATGTGCGAGGTCTCGAACTTGGCGAGCTTGCGGCGGATGGTGTCGGGCGAACCGATAAGACCGCTGCGCAGCGCGGCTTCCTGAGCGTCCGGGTTGGCGCGCTTCCAGGCATTGTACTCGTCCCACATGTTGACGGCACCAGGGGCAGGCCGCTGGCGGTTGCTCGAGGCGCCGTAGAAGCGCAACGCGAACTGGAAGAAGGTGGCGCCGTCGGCGCGGGCGCGGGCCTCCTCGTCGGTCTTGCAGCACATGAAAAAGCTGACTAGCGCGATGTTGGGATTGATGACGTAGTCGGCGAGTGTCTTCAGCCGCTTGGTGATGGCATTGTAATAGGCGTGCACCCAGGCGTGCGCGGCGTCGGCGCTGACGAACTGGAAGCCCAACGCACCCATGCCGCAGCGGCCGGCGCGTTCGATGGTTTCCAGTTGCGAGCACGCCATCCAGATCGGCGGATGCGGCTTCTGCAGGGGCTTGGGTACGACGTTTCGGAGTGGGATGTCGAAGTGTTTGCCGTGATGCTCGGAGCCGCCGTCCTTGAACATGGGGAAGATGGCCTGCACCGCTTCGTCGAAGACGTCGCGCTTGTCCTCCATGGAGCGGTTGAACGGCTCCAGCTCCGTGATGGAGGCGCTCTCGCCCATGCCGAACTCGCAGCGGCCGTTGCTGAGCAGATCCAGGACGGAGACGCGCTCGGCCACGCGCACGGGGTGGTTGGTCGTGAGCTGGAGAATGCCATGGCCGAGACGGATGTTTTTCGTGCGCTGGCTGGCGGCGGCGAGGAAAGATTCGGGCGACGGGCAGTGCGAGTATTCCTCCAGGAAGTGGTGCTCGACCATCCAGGCGTAATCGTAGCCGCAACGGTCGGCCAGCTCGACCTGCGAGAGCGCGTTCTGGAACAGGTTGTATTCGCTACGCGCCTCCCACGGACGCGGCAGTTGCAGCTCGTAGAAGATGCCGAATTTCACGGGGAGGCCTCCGTCCGATCAATATCGATGTGGTGCGGAGCAGATGCGCCGCGCAATCGGCGCAAACTATATCGGGCGTGGAGGCAGCGCGTCCAGATTCGATCAAGCGTTAGAATGTATTCTTACAGGCGTGAGATTCGCAGGCGCACCCCGCAAACTCGGTGTCATCCTCGGACTTGGTCCGAGGACCCAAAGATCCACAAGCGAGACGGCCTTTGCGTGCGGGGAGATTGCGTCAAACAGCGATCTCCCCGGCTCGCGGAACGACGGGTCCTCGGGACCTTCGGAACGAGTCCGAGGGCAGGCGAGCTCGAGGATGACACCTGTGGGTTGGTGAAGGCAGTGCCAGACCCCGCGCTACTCGACAGAAGTGGTGACGGCGTGACACCTTTGCGGCTTGGAAGTGGGCGAGGGTGGGATGAGCGAACCTGAGATTTTTGAGCTGGGGCAGGTAACGCTGCAGCGCGGGTTGACGCTGCCGCGGGCGTTCCTGGCGTACAAGACCTATGGCACGCTCGCCGCGGACAAGAGCAATGCCGTCCTGTACCCGACGTCGTATGGGGCGCACCACACGGATATCGACTGGCTGATCGGAGCGGGACGCATCCTCGATCCGACACGCCACTTCATCGTCACCCCTAACCAATTCGGCAACGGGCTCTCGTCGTCGCCAAGCAATCTCCCCGAGCCGTATGGCCTCGGGCGCAATCCGCACTTCTCGCACTGGGACAACGTGCATGCGCAGAAGCGGCTGCTGGAGGAAAAGTTCGGCATCACGAAATTAAAGCTGATCTACGGCTGGTCGATGGGCGGCCAGCAAGCGCTGCACTGGGGCGCGATCTTCCCCGACAAGGTGGAGCGCCTCTGCGCGCTGTGCACATCGGCGCGCACTTCGCCGCACAACAAGGTGTTCCTCGAAGGCATCCGTGCAACGTTGACGGCGGACGGCGCATGGCGCGACGGCCGCTTCACCGAGCGGCCCGTGCAGGCGATCCGCGCATTCGCGCGCGTGTATGCAGGTTGGGCCATGAGCCAGGCCTTCTACCGCGCGCGGCTGTGGGAGACGATTGGGTTTGCCTCACTGGAGGACTTCCTGGTGCGTGCGTGGGAAGGAAACTTCCTGCGCCGGCAGGGTGAGGACCTGCTGTCGATGATCGAGACATGGTATCACTCCGACATCTCGGACAATGCGATCTACGGCGGCGATCTCGGCAAGGCGCTCGGCAGCATTAGTGCCCACAGTGTCATCATGCCGTCGACGACGGATCTCTATTTCACGCCCGAGGACAGCGAGGCTGAGACACGGCAGATGCCGAATGCCGAGTTCCGGCCGATCCGCTCCATCTGGGGACATCGCGCGGGCAATCCGATTCAGAATCCGCATGACGAGGCGTTCATTCGCACGGCGGTGGAGGAGTTGCTGGCGCGGTGAGAGCACCGCACGTGGATGGCCGCTTCCGCGGCCATGACGTTTGGAGAGACGGCCATCCGCATGGCGGTGAGCTGGTCCGTTGAACGCCAACACAAACAACAAGCACATCATGGGAGAGAGCGATGCAAGGATTGACGGGCCGTACGGCGCTGGTGACGGGGGCGGCAGGCGGCATCGGTACGGAGTTGACGCGCGCACTGCTTCAGGCGGGCGCTGCGGTCGCGGCGAGTGATGTCTCGGAAAAGAGCCTGTTTGCCCTGAACGAGAAGATGGCAGCGGACGGGCTGGCCGGGAAGCTTCTGTGCCACGCCTTCGACGTGTCAAACAATGCGGCGTGCGTGGCAGCCGTGGCGGCGACGGCGGATCGATTCGGCGGGCTCGACATTCTCGTCAACAACGCCGGTCTCGGCATGGGCGCGATCCGCGACGATCACTTCGGCAACCTGGTCGGCATCGAGGAGATCGAGCCCGAGATGTGGGACCGCTTCGTTCGCACCAACCTGAGCGGTGCCTGGTATCTGACGCGCGCCGCCGTACCCGGAATGAAGCGCAAGGGCTGGGGCCGCATCGTCACCGTGACGACGAGCATGTTCACGATGCTGCGTGGCAAGTTTCACCCCTACGGTCCGTCGAAGGCGGCGCTGGAAGCGATGTCGGCGGGGCACGCGCAGGAGTTCGCAGACGACAACATAACGGTCAACGTCATCGTCCCGGGCGGGCCAACCGATACGGCGATGGTGCCGGAGAGTTCGGGACTCCGGCGCGCCGATCTGATCCGGCCGGTGCAGATGACGTATCCGCTGCTGTGGCTGTGCTCGACGGCGGGCGAAGGGGTGACAGGCAATCGTTACGTCGCCGCGCATTGGGCCGAGCGTGCCTCGCCAGAGGTGGCGCGGGCGGCATCGGAAGCGCCGATCGGGTGGCCGGGATTGGCGGCGGCGCCGGTGTGGCCGGGCGGCAAGCCAAAGGCGTGAGGCCTCCAGCCGGATAGCTGGAAGCTATACGTCCTCAAAGCTGTTCAACAGGTCGGTATCGCAAAGCGTCGGCATGTCTCGAAAGGCTAGCGCCTTTTCGCATTAGGTGGGATCACGCCAGCCCCGATACTTCCCAGAGCTGCGTCCGCAGCGATGGCACGAACGCGGCTCTGCCGCGTCGCGCCAATCAGCCGGGGCCTTCCTCTGGCGAGGAGAGCACTGCGCATTGATCGGGACGGGGGACGATCCCGGCTCGCCGCGCAGGCTTCGCATGCGCGGCGTCCGGGAACGCACGGGGAGAGCTGGTTCGACCTGAACCGCAAAGGCGCTAGAGGGAACGGCGCTATGCGGCCCCTGCCTCTGCGAATTGCCGACCAATCCCTGGCAGCAAGCTATACATCACCGGCCGGTTGGGCGCGGCAACGATCCTTATTTCGCAGGCGAGGGAATGACTATGATCAGGGGATGATCGCTCAGCGCAAGTTTGAGCGAACTGGCGTCTGCGACCTCGGCAACCGGGGCGGTGCCAACTGTCGGGTTGTAAATCGTGATTGATGAGTGCGTTTTGCCAAACCGCACGGTCATCAGATCCTCTCCCACGAGACGTTCACCCCAAACGACAAGCTGGAACGTGCCGTCGCTGCGCTGGAGAAGCAGGTCGTGGACCGTCTCGGGGTGTTCACCTATCTCGTAGTCAAGCTGTCCCGGTGCTGCGAGGGCATGCTTGTCTTGCAGGATATCGGTGAGGTTGTGGAGGTACAGTGCGGCTTTGCGAGGCGCATAGTCGGGCGCAAAGAAACCGAAGGATTGGTTGCCGCTTTCATCCGTGCGATCTCTCAGGAGATAAACGGAGGTATGGGCGTAGCCTTGCTTGAACTGCGACAAGTATATGTTCATCAGATGCAGCCCGTGTAGCTGCTCGGTGACCTCCCCGCCGATAATGGTGCCTGTTTCAGTGGTCACGCGCGGCAGCGTATTCAATTGCTCCTGGCTATAGCCGTGGAAACCGCGCGACCACGTCACACCGAAGTTGCCGAACAATCCGTCGACCTTGGACGCAGCAGTGATATCGGAGGCATGCCACACTTGGTTGTCCTTCGGGTGCGGCGAGCGGCGATGGTAAATGTAATTGTGTACGTTGGCATAATCGGCATATGGCGTGCCGTCGGGCATCAGCGTATTCGCGCCGGGAGGAATTTTGAGGAACTGTAGCCCAACATTGTCGCGCTGTGCGCCCGGCTCGGAGAGCGACCAGACAGGATATTTGGCAAGGACCGGATCACTCTTGATGGCCTGATACAGGTCCCGCTGCAACTTTGCGACGGCCATCCAAGAAGGCGCGTTTCCGCCGCCGCGTTCACCATTGTAAGTCACGCCCCAGTTGTTGGGCTCGTTATTGCCCTCAATGGCCAGCAGCGCACCCGCATCGGCCAGAATCCTGGCCGTTTCGACGAGTTTGGCGATATCCGTTCCACCGCTCACCAGTCCCCAACTGACGCGAACACCGGCTTCGCGATGCAGGTCGAGGAACGTCTGTATTGTCGTTCGCCCGTTGTCGGTCAGGCCCTCAATACCAGCCCTGACCCACCTGAAGCCGCCATAGCGGACCATTTCAATGGTCTTCTCCAGAGGCTGGCCTCGATCGGGGAACGTGCTGACGACACCAATGCTCTCCAGGAAAGCATGGGTCGAGGTAGCGCGCCTGGGCTCGGAAGATGCACCGCCGGGCAACATGACCAACGCTACCAGCGCCAAGCCTACGGCGCACGCAGCGCGGTCTGTCACACGATGCTCCAAATCTTGCTCCTCGAGGTTGCGCGCGTTCGATCACAACAGCGCTGGAAACATGACCACAGATCGGTCATGAAAGGCATGAGGTGAATCGCGCCTGGGGTTAGTGGTGCTCGCGCTTCCGCGGGGCTGTCAATAGGCGCTCCCTATCCCGGCTCATCGATAACGGAGACGTGAGCGGCAACGACTTCCAGCGGCGGGGGGGTAGCCAAGCTCGCAACTAGCGACCGGTCTTGCCCGGCCGCGGAAGATCGCGAAGGCGCGACGTGGAAGCGCTGTGCCCGGCCGCAAATTAGCGGAGAGCGCTTCCACGCGAAACGATTGACCTACTCTAACGGCGAGACGTCCTCACCGCATGGAGCGGCTTGCCGGTCGCCATCTGGTCGGCATGCTCCGCCTGGATGCGCCGGATCTGCTTGCGCGTGCGAACGTGGCTCAACCGCATCTTCGCAGAGCGCGCGAAGACAGTCTTCGATGACTTAGAACCTTCTGACGTGCGCCTGGGAGCCATCGGCTTTCAACCTCTTTTCTACAAGGTGGGAAACGCGCTCGCAATCACGGGCGCGTCGACGGCTGCAAAAAAGGCATATGGCTGCTCCCCGCGGCCAGACAAGACCATACAAGCAAATGAGCCTTGGACAACGATCACGGACGCCCGTTGTTGCGATGCGCGCCGGCGTTGATCGTTGGGCTAGCAGCAGCCTCGGTGCCCCCCAACAGGGTGCCCTTCGCCGCGGGAATGAGATGCATGCGCAATCAGCAATCCAGCGTCGTCTGGCGCTCCCAGTCGGTGAGATGCCGCGCGTAGTCGTTCCAGTCGGCGTGGCGCAGCTTGGCATACGCTGCCACGGTCTCCACGCCGAACGCCGCCTTCAACATCTCGCTCGTTTCGAAGCTGCGCAGCGCGTCGAGCAGGTTGAGCGGCAGGCGCTTCACATCCTTCACGGTATGGCCGTCCGTGTACATGTTAATGTCGAGACGCTTGCCGGGGTCGCGCTTGTTGCGCAGGCCGTCGAGCCCAGCGGCCAGCAGCGCCGCCTGCAGCAGGTACGGGTTGGCGGCACCATCGGCGAGGCGAAATTCGAACCGTCCCGCATCCGGGATGCGGATCATGTGCGTGCGATTGTTGCCGGCATAGCTGATGGTGTTGGGCGACCACGTGGCGCCGGAAGTTGTCGGCGGGGCGTTAATGCGCTTGTAGGAGTTGACGGTCGGATTGGTGATGGCCGTGAGCGAGGCCGCCGAATGAATGAGGCCGCCGATGAAGTGATAGGCCTCCTGCGACAGACCGAGTTCGCCTTCCGGATTATCGAACACGTTCTTGCCGGTCTTCGTCGACCACAGCGAGACGTGGGCATGACAACCGTTGCCGGTGAGATTGGCGAAGGGCTTGGGCATGAACGTCGCGCGCAGGCCGTGCTTCTCGGCGATCGACTTGACCATAAACTTGAAGAACGCGTGCTTGTCCGCCGTACGCAGCGCCGTGTCGTAGTCCCAGTTCATCTCGAACTGTCCGTTCGCGTCCTCGTGGTCGTTCTGGTAGGGGTTCCAGCCCAACGCGATCATTGAATCGCAGATTTCCTTGATGATCTCGTAGCGCCGCATCAGGGCCTGCTGGTCGTAGCAGGGCTTGGCCTGGAAGTCGGCCGCATCCGAGATCGACTTGCCGTCTGGCGCGATGAGGAAATATTCGCACTCGACGCCGGTCTTCATCTCGACGCCATCAGCGGCGGCGGCAGCGACGACGCGCTTCAGAACCTGGCGCGGGTTCTGCGCGACGGGCTTGCCATCCATGATGAGATCGCCGGTCACCCAGGCGACCTCGGGCTTCCACGGGAGCTGGATGACCGTCTCCGGATCGGGCGACACGAGAATATCCGGATGCGCCGGCGTCATGTCGAACCACGTGGCGAAGCCGGCAAATCCGGCTCCGGACTTCGCCACGCTGTCGATGGCAGTCGCCGGGACGATCTTGGCGCGCATGGTGCCGAACAGATCGACGAACGAGATCAGGAAATACTTGATCCCTTTCTCTTTCGCGGTAGTGCCGAGCGGTGCCATCTCGTTTCTCCTCACTATAGTGTCCGGCGGTGAGGCCGTGCCTCAAACTCAGTGTCATCCTCGGGCTTGCCGCTAGTCCGCAAGGTCATGGCAGGGCGCAGCCTGACCCTGTCAAACATCCCACTGCGCATGCCGAACGCTGGGCCCTCGGACCAAGTCCGAGGATGACACTGCGGAATGAGGTGAGGTCGTGCGACACCCGCCGGGGTGTCCCTTCTCCCCGTCCTATACGGGGAGAAGGTTAGGATGAGGGGCAGGCTCTGGCTCGAGGTTAGCTGCTGCCCCTCACCCCAACCCTCGCCCCGCTTGCTTCGCGTTGCCCTACTTCCCATCCCCCGCCACCTTGCGCACATACGCCTTGAATCCCTCATCGGTGATGGGCGCGCCGATCTCCTCGGCCTTCTTGAACACCTTGTCGGCCGAGCTGCCCTGTGCCTTGGCGTCGGCGAGCAGTGCGTGCGTCACGGCACGGCCGCCAGCGGCGCAGTGCACGTACACCGGGCCATCCGACTCCTCGATCGCCTTGGTCACGGCAGCCGACGAAGACGGATCAAGATTCTTCGGATCAACGGGAATGTGCAGATATTCCATGCCGGCGCCCTTCACCACGTCGCCCTCCGCGGCCGGATCGAGCGGCTGGTTCTGCTCGCCGTCGCGGCGCAGGTTGATGATCTTGCGCACGCCCTTGGCCTTCAGCGCGGCGATGTCCTCCTCGGTGGGCTGACCGCCGGCGCTGATCTTGGCGCTGACTTTGGTGGGCTCTTTCATGTCATTCTCCCTAGGGTCCAAGTCTTAATTAGTCTTGAGGGCCGCGGCCGGGAATCCAAGTTGTCCCAGCAAGCGGAACTTGCGCCATGGCCGCCGCCTCGACGGTTAACGCTACAAGATCCTCCGGCTCGAGATTATGCACATGGCTCTTGCCGTTCGCACGCGCGATCGTCTGGCATTCCAGCGTCAGCACGGACAAATAGTTGGCAAGGCGCTTGCCGGCCGCCACCGGATCGAGGCGGGCCGTCAATTTCGGGTTCTGTGTGGTGATGCCGGCGGGGTCGCGGCCCTCGTGCCAATCGTCATAGGCGCCGGCCGTGGTGCCGAGCTTGCGGTACTCCGCCTCGTGGCGCGGATGATTGTCGCCGAGCGCGATCAGCGCCGCCGTCCCGATGGAGACCGCATCGGCGCCAAGCGCCAACGCTTTGGCCACGTCCGCGCCATTGCGGATGCCGCCCGACACGATGAGCTGCACCTTGCGGTGCATGTCGAGCTCCTGCAGCGCCTGCACTGCCGGCCGGATGGCCGCGAGCGTCGGGATACCGCAGTGCTCGATGAACACGTCCTGCGTCGCCGCCGTGCCCCCCTGCATCCCATCGAGCACCACCACGTCCGCGCCGGACTTCACCGCCAGCGCCGTGTCGTAATAGGGCCGCGCCGCACCGACCTTCACGTAGATCGGCTTCTCCCAATCGGTGATCTCGCGCAGCTCATTGATCTTGATCTCGAGGTCGTCGGGGCCGGTCCAGTCGGGATGGCGGCAGGCGGAGCGCTGGTCGATGCCCTGCGGCAGCGTGCGCATCTTGGCCACGCGCTTGGAGATCTTCTGGCCAAGCAGCATGCCGCCGCCGCCCGGCTTGGCACCCTGGCCCACGACGATCTCGATGGCGTCGGCCTTGCGCAACTGGTCCGGGTCCATGCCGTAACGCGAGGGCAGCACCTGATACACGAGAAGCTGCGAGTGACGGCGCTCCTCCTCCGTCATGCCACCGTCGCCCGTGGTGGTCGAGGTGCCGGCCTGCGAGGCGCCGCGCCCAAGCGCTTCCTTCGCTTGGGCCGAGAGCGAGCCGAAGCTCATGCCGGCGATGGTGATGGGGATCTTCAACTTGATCGGTTTCTTGGCAAAGCGCGTGCCGAGCATGACCTCAGTGACGCATTTCTCGCGATAGCCTTCCAGCGGATAGCGGCTGATGGAGGCGCCGAGGAATAGCAGATCGTCGAAATGCGGCAGCTTGCGTTTGGCGCCGAAGCCCCGGATGTCGTAGATGCCGGTCGCCGCAGCGCGATGTATCTCCGCGATGGTGTGGGGATCGAAGGTCGCCGACCAGCGCGGCGGCGTGTGAATCCAGCGCTCGTCGCCGCTCATCAGTAGGACCCCAGGTTGTCGATGTGAAAGTTATAGAGGCGGCGGGCGGAGCCGTAGCGCTTGAACTCGCCGATATCGACCTCGCCGGCAAGACCCGATGCCTTGAGCAGCTTTGCCAGCGCGGCCTTGTGCTTGTCGCGCATGCGCTTCTCGACGCAGTCGGCGCCAAGGCTCTTGACGGTGCCGCGCACGAACAGGTCTGCCTCGTAGATGGAATCGCCCAACGCGTCGCCGGCATCGCCCAGCACCACGAGATTGCCCGCTTGCGCCATGAAGGCCGACATGTGCCCGACGGAACCTTTGACGACGATATCGAGGCCGCGCAGGGAAATTCCGCAACGGGCCGAGGCGTTGCCGTCGATGATCAGCAGTCCCCCGCACGCCGTGGCGCCGGCCGATTGCGAAGCATCGCCTTTCACGTGCACGCGACCCGACATCATGTTCTCGGCGACGCCCGTGCCGGCGTTGCCATCGATAGTGACCGTCGCGAGCTTGTTCATGCCGGCGCAGTAATAGCCGACATGGCCCCCGATCGTGACGGTGAGCGGCGCATTGAGACCGCAGGCGAGCGAATGCGCGCCGCGCGGGTTCTTGATGAGGAAGTCGCCGGCGTCGGTGTCGTGCAGCAGTTGATTGATCTGCCGCAGCGACAACTCGGCAAGATCGAGCACGGAATTGCGGCCGCCGGAGGCGGGCTTCGGCGAACGCTTCTTCTGCGGCATGGTCAGGCGCGTCCCCACGCATACACTGTCGCCGGCGCCGGCTCCCAGATTCGCGCCTTGTCCACATCGGGAAGCGCCGACAGCGCGCGGTATTCCGAGCCGAAGGCCACCCAGTCGTCCGTTTCGGCCATGACCGCCGGCTTGCACGCCACAGGATCGCGCAGCACGGCGAAGCCGTCGCGCGTGCCGACGACAAACGTGTAGAAGCCGTCGAGATCGTCGAGTGCCTTTTCCAGCGCGCCCTTCAGCGTATCTCCCTCCTTCATGCGCCACGCGAGATAAGCGGCGGCGACCTCGGTGTCGTTCTCCGTCTGGAAGCGCTCGCCGCGCTTCTTCAGAAGCTCGCGCAGACGGTTGTGGTTGGAGAGCGAGCCGTTGTGCACGAGGCAGGTGTCGCTGCCGGTGGAGAACGGATGCGATCCGGCGATGGTAACGGCGGACTCCGTCGCCATGCGCGTATGCCCGATGGCGTGCGTGCCGGAGAAGCCCGCAAGATCGAGCCGGCGCGCAATGGCATCGGGATCGCCGACACCTTTGAAGATCTCGATGGAGCCGCCCTGGCTCAGGATGGTGGCCGCCGGCACGTTATCGATGAGCCATCCCCGCGCCGCCTCGCCGTCGCCCGCGGTCTTGAGAATGGCGTGGTCCTCGATCTCCTGGTGCTCGACATCGGCGCGGAGCACTTTGCCAAGATCCCGCGCCGTAGCCTCCCAATCGACGCGTCCCGGCGCCGCGACGGCGCAGATCTTGGTCACGCCCTCCTGCGGCGCACTGTAAACCGCGAAGCCCGCGCTATCGGGTCCGCGGTCGCACATCTCGTGCAGCATTAACGATGTGAGCCGGCCGAGCTCGGGCTCCAGGCCGGGCAATTTCAGAAACAGGCCGACAATTCCACACATCCAACACACCCCCGGCTCGCCGCGTGACCTTGCAAAAATGCACGATCAAGGCCGCGTAGGCAACTGATAAGAAACTATATTTCTCGTCAGGAAATATGAAGCAGATCTGTCCGATTAAAGCGAGCTTCCCCTTTGGGTCTTCGGACGTCGCACTGTAGCGCGGCGAGCCGGGGTCTTCACACGTCAAGACGGTGCGCATGATCGGCCACTTGTCGCGCGGCGGTGTGCATCATGATTGGGAAAGAGCCCGGATAGTCGCGCTGCAGGCGGGGCTTCCAGGAACGCGAGCCTCATGTGAAAGGCTTAGTCGCGCATGTAGATGATGATGGAGAGGTACGTCATCGGCAGCTTGGTCAGCTCTTCCGGGCCGTGGGGGGCGGAGCTGTCGAACATCAGTGAGTCGCCCGGCCGCAGCGGGTAGGTCTTGTCGGCATGCCGATAGGTGACGGCGCCCGTCAGCATGTAGATGAACTCGACGCCGGCGTGCTGGAACACCGGATAGGGCTCCGCCTCGTTACTCAATGTGATGAGATATGGCTCCACCACGATGTCGCCGGATAGCGAATGCCCCAGAAGCTGGTACTTGGGCCCGACCTTCGTGCCGCCGCGATCGAATGTGACGCCCTTCCCGGCCGGAACGTAGGAGCAGTCGCTGCGCTCCTCGTAGGCGGCAAAAAAGGTCGTGAGGGGCACGTTGAGCGCCCGCGCCAGGGACTCCAGGCTTTCGAGCGATGCCGACACCGAGCCGGTCTCGATCTTCGACAGCATGCCGGCGGACAGGCCGGCCTGATGGGCAAGGTCGGCCGCGGTAAGGTCCTGACGTTTGCGCAGCGCCCGGATCTGGAGGCCGATCGCCGCGGCAATGGAGAGCGTTTGATCGGCGCGCGGGGCGGTGGAGCCGGTGGCGAGCTCGGCGGATGCGGCGGGCTTCGGCGGATGCGGTGAGGCCTTGGTGCGATGTTTTGCGCGCATCGCAATCACCTGTCTTCCAGGTCGAGCATCAGCAGGTCCTCGTTGTGGAAGGTGTCGCCGACGCGCAGCGCGCGTGGCTCCATTCCGTACGCGACAAAGCCGAGACGGTGATAGATGCGCCGTGCCGCGGCGTTGCTGCTGACGACGGACGCTTGCAAGAGCAAGACGCGACTGAGCGCGTGATCGATCACGGCGCGGACGAGTTGTTCGCCAGTGCCGCGTTCGCGCCAGGGGGCGCGCACGAATACGCCCCACAACAGGCCCTTGTGGCGCTTCTTGATCCCCTGGCTGAGCGCGAACCCCGCCATGCCAACGAGCATGTTGTCCGCAAAGGCGCCGAAGACGGCGTCGGGGCCGGCGTTGGTGAGGCGGGAGCGCACGAGGTCCATAGGACGCGCGGATTCTTCCTCGGGGCTCGAACCGAAGGCTTCGGGCACGGTGGAGAGCGCTTCCAGTCTCAGGTCGCGGAAGGCGATGGCGTCGGCGGGACCAAGGCGACGGATGTGGATGTCAGAGGCGGTGGACATGGCCGGACTGTAGCGTGCCTGGGCGGCGGCTCAAGGGCCAGGTGCGAGCGGCAAAGCCGGGGCTGAAACGTTGCGCGTACGCGAGCCCCAGCCACAGCGTGGTTCACGCGCTATGTAGAGACGGAGGGGCGGATCCACGTCACGCCTCGATGATCTTGTTGCGGACGGCGTAGCGGACAAGGCCGGCGGCGGAGCTAAGGTTCAGCTTGCGCATCACGGCGGCGCGGTGGGTCTCCACGGTCTTGACGCTGATGGTGAGGATGTTGGCGATCTGCTTGTTGCTGTTGCCCTCGGCGATGAGCTGGATCACGCCGCGCTCGCGCGGGGTCAGAATGCACTCCGTTGTGCCGCTGCGCGTCAGATAGGAATCGAGCAGCGTTTGCGACACGCGGGCCGTGAAGAACGGCTTGTGCGCAGCGAGCGACTCGATGGCGGAGATCAGGAAGCGCCCGGCATCGGACTTGAGCAGATAGCCGCGAGCGCCCGCCTTCAAGAGATCGAAGATCAGCGTCTCGCTGTCGTGCATGGTAAAGATCAGAACCTCGATGCCGGGACTGCGGGCGCAGATCTGGCGGGTGGCCTCGACGCCGTTGATGAGCGGCAGCGAGTAATCGAGGATGGCGACATCGGGCTTCAGGTCGACGGCTTTGCGCACGGCATCCTTGCCATCCGTAGCCTCGCCCACCACCTCCCAGCGCGGCTGCGCCTCGATGATCGCGCGCAGGCCGGAGCGGACCACCTCGTGGTCGTCAGCGATCAGAATACGCGTCATGAAATATCCGCACCTTGCTCGGAAACAGAAATGTCGCGGTGATGCAGGACATCGCGGCCGTGCCCGGCTCGTACCGCAAGCACCGATGAGGCGGAGGGCGTGGCAATGTATCCGCCGCTCAACGACGCTTCTCCGGCGCCCCCCGGCGCCGCGCTTACCGGCATCACGCCGTGCAGCCGCGTGCCACCCAGGCCGGAGCGTACGGCAAGCTCGCCACCGAATTGCCGCAGCCGAGCCTTGATGCCTGGAATGCCCACGCCCATGCGTGACGGACCGATACTGCCGCCTGAGGCGTCGGTGCTCGACTTGAAGCCGCGCCCATCGTCGCCGACGATGAGATGGATCTGGTCGCGGATGACCCGTACGTCGATCGAGACACGCGACGCCGAGGCATGGCGATGCACGTTGGCAAGACCCTCCTGGACGATGCGAAAGACGGTGACCTGCAGCGCGAAGGTCAGATCGTCCACCACGGGCGACAGACGCAACCTGGCCTTGAGCCCCGTGCGGCGGGCGAAGCCCTCCACATAGCGGTGCAGCGTGTGGCACAGGCCGTCCTGCTCGAGGTGCGGGGGATGCAGGAGATACGTGAACGAGCGCAGCTCGCGGGAGGCCTCGTCGAGAGAGCCCTCGATCTCTTGCAGCAGTGTGTGGGACGCGCGGGATCTCTCGCTGCGCCGCAGGCCCATGACGTTGAGCCCGATGGCGACGAGATGCTGCGCGGTGGAATCGTGCAGTTCCTCGGCAATGCGGCGGCGCTCTTCGTCGCGCAGCTCCATAAGACGCTCGGACGCCTCACCCAGCGTGTGATGCGCCTCCTTGACGGCGGTGACGTCCTCACTCGCGACGACGACAAAAATCTCGTTCTCGACAGTGAAGCGGGCGGCACTCAAATGCAGCCACCGCGTCTGCCCCGCCGCCTGCAATGCGTAGACGAGATGCACGCTGCGCCGCCGTCCATCCAGGAGCGCGGTAAGGGCGTTGCTGATCCGCCTCGCCTCCGTGCGACGCATGCACGGCTCGTCATAGAGCCGGAAGTAGTTGAGAGGCGCCGTATCGTTTGCGGCGAGGAAGCCGTGTCCGACGGCGAAGCGGCGCCAGGCCTGATTAGACGCGATGATGGTGCCGGAACAGTCGAGCACCACGACCTGAGCCAGAAGCGCATCGAGCGAGGCCTGCAGCAGCTTTTGCGCGCGTGCGGCCCGCATCTGTATGAGCTTCTCCTCCGTAGTGTCGGTGAAGTACAGAATGGCGCCGTCCGCCACGGGATAGATGTGCAGCGCCATCTGACGATCGGGACGCTGATAGGACATGAGCTCCGTGTCGATATAGACGGTGCCCTCGATCACGCTGCGCAGCATCTTCATCGGCGACCGCGGCGATAGATGCGAGAAGGGGCGATCGATGATCTCTCCCCGCGACACGCCGAGCCATTCGAGCGCGGTGGCGTTGACGTCGCGCACTAGGTAGTCGCGATCGATGCGCACGTATCCAATTTTGAGGCTGCTGAAAATCAGCCGGAAATCTGTCGTCGAGGGAACCCCTGAGGCGGCCGGCCGGCCGTCGTCGGAAGGAGGCGAGGAGACGAAGTGCCGTGAGTTGCGGTGAGACTGCCGTCTCGCCCTGCTTCGCGAAGACGCAATGAATGCCCGCATAATAAGACCCCGCTTTTTTCTATTGCCCAGCAAACGAATAAATAAACGGAATATCGACGCATTCAAAAACAATCACCAAGAAAAGATTAATTGCAGGTCTTTATGGCGCAAGGCAAGTTCCTATAATGTGATATATATTATATATCCGATACACGATTTAACGATGCGCTTATTGTGGCGTTATATGACTTTTGTTTGAATTAAACACATCGGGTTGCCCTCAGTTCAGCAATCCTCCGCCGGTGATCTAGTAGTTGTGCGGATGGTGGACAGCCGCCAGATCGGTGATGCTGGCGGCTGCAGGGTGGTCCCCCTCCCCTGGGACACGCGGGCTTTTATCCCCCCAACCCGTTCCTGCGGGTTTACCGCGCCCCGGCGTGCCTGGGCGCGGTATTCTTTTTTCCAGCGCGCGCCACGCGCGGGTGATGCCGTGGGCAAGCTCCGCCGCGTCCGCTTCATACGGGCGTGTATCGCCTCTAAAACTCGAAAAAATATGCAGGGGTCGCGTTTTCGAGAGGCATCCATGAAACGTCGCGATGGTGAGCGGTTAAGGTTGCAGGCAGAGGAAGGAAGCGCCGCGCCGCATACGCTCTTGCGACTCAGCGACGGGTAATAGAGACTCGTCAGATGACGTCTCAAGGCGTCGGAAAAAGGAAGGCAATGCAATGAACCTCACGGCATTGATCATCCAGCTGATCAGCGGCGCGATCGGTGGCCATGCCGCCAACGCGGCGAAAGACACGGGCCTTGGCACGCTCGGCAACACCATTGCCGGCGCCATCGGCGGCGGCGTCGGCGGGCAGATCCTAAGCTCCGTTCTCGGTCTGGGCCTCGGATCGGCGGCGGCGGGTCTCGATATCGGCACCATCGTTCAGGGCTTCCTGACGGGCGGTGTCAGCGGCGGTATCACGGCACTCGTGATCGGGCTGATCAAGGCGAAGATGGCCTCGTAGGCTGAAACAAATGGGTAGGAGCCACCAGACGCCTGCAATCAGGAGGCGTTGTTTTCAGGCCGGACGCGAAACCGGAATGGGCGATTGATCCAATAGCGCCACCGTGCCGGCAACAGGTTGCCGGCACGGATCATCCAATACAGGCGGCGCGGGAAAACAATGGTATCGCGGCCGCGATCCAGGCCCGCCTTGATGATGCGTGCGGCCTCGGATGCCGAGAGCATCAGCGGCAGCCGGCCGATCTGACGTTTGGTCTGGTCCGTGGCGATGTGCCCGGGGAAGACCAGCGAAACGCGAATGCCATCGTCAGCCAGCGCCTCGCGCATCGCTTCGCCGTAAGACGCCAGGCCGGCCTTCGAGGCGCTGTAGGCTGGCGCGTCGGCCTGCGGATAGAACGCAGCCAGTGAAACAATCAGGACAATGTGGCCGCGGCGCCGGGGGCGCATGACCTCGACAGCAGCCTCGACCGTGGCGATTGCCCCGACGAGATTTGAGCGCAGCAGATCGAGCCCTTCCTGCATCGGCTGCAATATGCCGGGCGCAGGGTTGCCGGAGAAGCGGCCGGCATTGACGATCACGAGATCGACCGGGCGCTCGCCGTCGATGGTGCGAAGGAAGGTGCGCATATCCTGGGCACTGGCGGCGTCCATCCACCCGTGCCGAACGACGGCGCCGCGCACCTCGCAGACGCGGGCAACGTCTGCGAGCAAGGGCGAGTTGAAGGCCGTCAGGCCGAGAAAGCAGCCAGCCTCGGCGTAAGCAGTCGCAAGCGCCGCACCAAGACCGCGGCTTGCCCCCGTGATGACGATCGATTTCGGCGCCGTCACGGATTGCTAGAGCGCATGATCGCGCACCGCGTAAGTGATCAGCACGCCCAGCGCCCAGAGCACGAGGGCAATGCCGAACACGGAGCAGATGGCAAGAATGCGTTTGGGGTAGAGCGCCTCCTGGGGCAACGTCGGGCGCACGAAAGCGGCCAGATAGCGCTGCTGCCGGTCGGCTTCGATGCGGGCTCGCTCGAGCGAGGCGAGCGCCGAGAGATAGGATTTCTCGGCGAACTCGCGATCAACGACCAGCTCCTCGTAGTTGGCGGCGAGACCGCCGATGGACTGCGGACCGTCGCCCTTGCCCTGATCGGTGCGGCCGAGCTTGGAGCGCTCCTCCTCAAGTTGACGCTCGAGGCCTGCAATCTCGCTGAGAAGCACTTTGACGCTGGGGGCCTCCGTGCCCATGAATGAACGCAGGTTGCTGAGGCGCGCCTTGCGACTCGTCAGCTCCTCCTCGAGCTTGCCGAGGATGACGTAGCGGGATTCTACTTTCTTGGCGGGGTCGAACTCCTGCTCGGTATCGCGGAAGGAGCGCAGAGCCGTGCGATTGACGCGCAGCCGGTCCTCCATGCGCTTCACTTCCTGCTGCGCGTACTTGACGGCATCGGCGCGCGCGCGCGCCGATAGATCGTTCACCAG
This sequence comes from uncultured Hyphomicrobiales bacterium, assembly GCA_902826715.1. GTDB lineage: Bacteria > Pseudomonadota > Alphaproteobacteria > Rhizobiales > Hyphomicrobiaceae > CADEFX01. Next base: position 23,040 of record CADEFX010000046.1, read on the forward strand.
CTCCTCGCTGAGCAGCAGAATATTTTCGGCGACCAGCTTGGCCTCAGCCGGAGTGAAGGCCTTCACGTCCACCGCGACAATCTGCGAGGAGCCGTCGAAGCTCGCCCTGACCATCTTGCGCCAATACTTGACGAACTCCTCGATGGACTCGGTGGCGTCGAAGCGTGACAGATAGTCCACGTCAGGCCGGCTGTAGAGGGCGCGAACGCCAATCTTCTCCTCAAGCTTCTCGAGAAGCTCGCGGCTCATCATATGGTCGATGACAATGTAAGAATCGGTCACGCCCGAGGTGGCGGCGGGAATACCGGCAAACAACCCGAGCACGTCGGTCGATTGCGACTGGCTGGTGCTCTTCACGGCAAAGCGCATCTCGACGACGTACTGATCGGAGGCGATCAGGCCGAAATAGAGGGTGGCAAGAACCGTGGGCAGCGCGACGAAGAGCGCGAGCGTCCATACCATGGCGCTGCGACGGCGCTTCTGCGGGCGGGCCTTAACGGGCGGGGCGGCGGCGAGCACATCGAGCCGATCCTCGCCGGAGATGGCAAGATCGCCCCCTTCCTCGTCGAGAAACGGCAATTTGGATTCGCGCCGCGTTTGCGGCAGCTTGTTGAGCATTTGACGGCCTTCCCTTGTCGTCACCGGCGCCGAAGTTCAGTTTCGCATGATCCGCTCATGCTCGGCGATGGCGTCCTTGATATCGTCGTACAAATAGAGCTCGCCATCCCGCACGACTGCGCCCATGTCGCAGTAGTCGCGCAACGTTCCCATCGAGTGCGAGACCATGACAATGCTCGAAGTGCGCAGTTTTTCCTTGAACATGCGCTGGCATTTGTCGCGGAA
>CADEFX010000047.1:0-20908 GCA_902826715.1 uncultured Hyphomicrobiales bacterium
CCTCCTCCCGCACCCGGTCACGGGCCTTGAACTCGGGCAACAACGTCTTGCCGAACATCTCGAGGGAGTCGCAGATGTGCTCGTGCTTGTTGTTGCCGCTTTGCTGCACGAAAATGACCTGATCGATGCCGATCTTCTCATAACGCATGAGATGCTCGCGCACCTGGTCGGGCGTGCCGATGCCGCCACGGCCGGCATTGTCTTGAAGCTGATCCTTAACCTCCAGGAACTTCTCCCAGACGTTGGAGCGGCCCGGCTTGTGCTGACCGTACATGCCGTAGTAGCCGAGCGAGTAGCCGAAGAAGCGGAAACCATCGAGACCGCGGCGCGCGGCTTCATCGGCATCTGCGTGCAGCGACATGCCGCTGACGATGGCGACGTTGGGATTGACCGTGTGGCTGACAGGCACGCAGTCGGACGATTTAATGATGTCGTAATACTCCTGCACCCACTTGGCCGCCTGCTCCGGTTCCACGAAGGCGAACGTGAGCGCGCCCAGGCCCTGCTGTGCGGCGCGGTGGATTGTCTCGCGGCGCGAGCACGCCATCCACATGGGCGGATGCGGGCGTTGCACGGGCTTGGGCACGATGTTGCGCACGGGCATTTCGAAATACTGCCCCTTGAACCCGGGGTACGGCTGCATGGCGAGCATGTTGGCGGCCTGCTCTGCCGACTCGCGCCACATCGCTGTCTTGAGCTTGTGATCGATGCCGAAGCCGAGCATCTCGACGGCCGTGGCGGATTCACCCGTACCCCATTCGACGCGCCCATTGGACACGAGATCGAGCGTGGCGATGCGCTCCGCGGCGCGGGCAGGGTGGTTGTAGGTCGCCGGCATCAGCATGACACCATGGCCGAGGCGAATTTTTTTCGTACGCTGGGAGCAGGCCGCCAGAAAAATTTCCGGCGCCGATGAGTGCGAATACTCCTCGAGAAAGTGGTGCTCGACCTCCCACACGTAATCGATGCCGATCCGGTCTGCGAGCTCCACCTGGTCGAGCGCCTCCTGATACAGCCGACGCTCTGAGTCCTGGGTCCAGGGGCGCGGAAGCTGGTGCTCGTAGAACATTCCGAACTTCATGAGAGCGTTTCTTTCCGGTTGGGTTCTTGTTCTTGGGTTGCCCAGACAAGAGCAACGTCCGGACATATTGGGCAACACCTGCGGCCGGGTAAAGGCGTTCCCTGCTCCAGCGTTCTGTTTCCGGCGCCAGCTGCCGAACTTCGAGCACGCGAATCACCTACGGTGCGCCCATGCTCGATGCGCTCAATCGCCTGGGGAGTGACTTAGGCCTCGATCCTATCATGATCGCCTGGCTTCCGGCTGTGCTTGGCCTGCTCGCCGGCATCCTCCTAATCGGCCTTATGGCCTTGGGCTTTCGACGCCGCGGGGGAGATGCAAAAACGCAGCAGGCGCTCGAAACGCAGCTTGCCGAGATCAAGGGGCGCTTATCCGCCATGGCCGAGATGACTGCGCAACGGCAGGTCGAGCAGGCACGCGGCCTCGACGATAAGCTCGAGCACGTCGAGCGGCATCTGACCCAGACACTGGACTCCTTCAGCCATCGCGTAGCGGACCGATTGGGCGAAACGCACCGGCAGGCCGCCGACACGACCGCCGGCCTGAACGAGCGGATGGACGCGTTGAGCCGGCACCTAGCCCAAAATCTCGACACCCTGACCGAGCGTGTCGGCGACAATCTCACGGAGGCCGGCCGGCGCACATCCGATACTCTGTCCAACCTGAATGAGCGTCTGGCTCTGATCGATGACGCGCGGCAAAGCCTCGCGGCCCTGTCGACCGAGGTCGTGTCGCTACAGAGCGTGCTGTCCAACAAGCAGGCCCGGGGCGCCTTCGGCCAGGTGCGCATGGAGACGATCATCCGCGATGCCCTCCCGGCCGGCGTCTACGAGTTCCAGGCGACACTTTCCAATGGCAAGCGGCCCGACTGCCTGATCCGGCTGCCGAACACGCCCGCGGGCCTGGTCATCGATTCAAAGTTTCCGCTCGAGGGCTTCGAAGCATTGCGCGTCGCTCGGACGACGGAGGAAACGAAGTCCGCGCATCATGCCGTTCGCGAAGCCGTCGGCCGGCACGTCGACGAAATCGCGGAGAAGTATCTGATCGCGGGCGAGACGCAGGATACGGCCTTGATGTTCGTGCCGTCCGAATCGATCTACGGCGATCTGCACGAGCGATTTTCAGACCTGGTGCAGAAGGCGCATCGCGCGCGTATCGTGATCGTGGCGCCGAATATCCTGATGCTGGCCGTGCAGACGATGCAGGCCGTGATCAAGGACGTGAAAATGCGGGATCAGGCCGGGATCATCCAGCGCGAGGTCGGCCTGCTGCTGGGCGACGTGGGCCGTCTCGCCGAGCGCGTGACGGAGCTCGAGCGACACTTCGGCCTGTCGGCCAAGGCGCTCGAAAAGCTGTCGGCGTCGGCGGAAAAAATCTCCAGACGCGGGCAGCGGCTCGGCTCGCTCGAGTTCAATGAGAACATCGATGAGGCTCCGCCGCCCCCACGTCTCGCGTCGGGCACGTAATCTCAAGCCGCCAGTTCCAGAATTTCCTGCACCTGTGCCGGTCCCTCGATGCGTCGCGGATTGCGCGGCACCCACGGCGTGCCCATGGCCTGCTCGGCGATGCGGGCAAAATTCTCCGGCCCGATCTTCACCGCACTCAGGCTGCGCGGCATACCGAGACCGTCGATCAAGTCATGCAACGCTTCGCCGGCATCGGCACCGGGACGTCCCATCGCAGCGGCGACCAGCTCCTGCCGGGCCGCATTGACGGACTTGTTCCAGCGCATGACGGCCGGCAGCATGATGCACGACGTATGTCCGTGCGGGATGTCGAACGCAGCACCCAGCACATAGCCGATGCCATGACTGGCGCCCATGGGCACGCCGCTCGCGAGCGGCCCCATCGAGAGCCACGTCCCCATCTGGCAATCGAGGCGGGCCTGCAGGTCCGACGGATCGGCTTTCACGCGTGGGAGGCCGCTTGCCAGCAACGTCAGCCCTTGCAGCGCCTGGGCATCGCCGTAGGGATGAGCCTCATTGGCGCAGATACCCTCGACGCAATGGTCCACCGCACGAATGCCCGTCGACAGCCAGAGCCATTCCGGCGTGTGCACCGTCACGGCGGGGTCCAATATGACGGCTTGCGGAATGATCTGCGGATGGCGGATCAGTTCCTTCACGCGCGTGCGCTCGTCGGTGACGCCGGAGATGCCGCTGAACTCGCCGCCCGACAGCGTCGTCGGAATGGTCACCTGGCGCACCGTCGGCGCCTTGCAGGAAGGCGGAGGTCCGAGCGCGCCGTCAGGCCCTTTCACCGGCCGCAGCGCATCCATCGCTTCGGGCGTACGGATGTCGTTGGCAAGACAGAGCTGCACCGCCTTGGCGCCATCGGTAATCGAGCCGCCACCGAGCGTCACGATAAGGTCCGCGCCTACCTTGCGGGCCTGGTCCGCCGCCGCAATCACTGCGCTGCGCGGCGTGTGCGGCGGCATGTTGTCAAACGTTCCGGCACAGAGATTTCCCAGCGCGCGCCGAAGTTTTTCGATCTCTTCGGTTTTTCGGTTGAGGGTACCGCTCACCATCAGGAAGACGCGCGTGGCGCCGAACCGGCGCGCGATTTCCGCAGCGCTCTCGGCGGCGGGCTTGCCGAATACGACCTCTTCCATGCGACTGAAAACGACGCGCCCTGCTGACATGCGCTTCTCCCGTGTGCTGGCCCTTTGGCAGGGCCGTTGCTCGTTCATTGCCGGTCAGTCTATGCGAGGCTGGCGGGCGTGGCCAATCCCCAACCCGAAGCCACGTGGCCCTTGCCATTAGCTGCATATGCAGGTAAACGCGCTGCATGCCAAAGCTGGAAGATCGTCCGAGATTGATGGGATGCACCTGCTCGCGCCTGAGGAAGGTCACGCGGCGCGTCTCGCAGATCTACGACCGTTCTCTGGAATCGTCGGGTCTCACGGTCACGCAGTACGCCTTGCTGGCCCACCTTGCCTCGTTCGATGGCATAAGCATCGGCGCACTGGCGGGGAAAATGGTCATGGACCCTACCTCCCTGACGCGAACCCTGCGCCCTCTCGAACGCCAAGGGCTTGTCGTGCTCAAGCCGAGCCGGAGCGACCGCCGCATGCGCTTACTGCATCTGACGAGCGCCGGTCGCCGCGCATTCGACCAGGCCAAGCCGTACTGGGCGCGTACCCAGCGCTTCATTGAATCGGCCATCGGCGAGCTGGAAACGCCGGCGCTGCATGCCGCGCTGGATCGCGTGCTCGAAAAGCTGGCCAACCATGACGAAGACTATACCCGCAGCAGCAGGATGGCACCGTGATGGCACCGATGTCCCCGCACCAGATTTCCGGTGTCGTGCCGCAGGAGGTGGCCGCTTCAGTCTCCGGCCTGGAATTCCTGATAGCCTTGCGCGACGGCAAGCACCCAGCGCCGCCCTACGCCGTCGAGAGCGACATCTGGATCACAGAGGTCGAGGTCGGCCGTGTCGTGTTCGAGGCCGAGCCTTCGGCGCTATTCTACAATCCGCTCGGCAGCGTGCATGGCGGCTGGATTTCGGGCCTGCTCGATTCCGCGATGGGTTGTGCCGTGCATTCGCTGCTCAAGGCCGGCCAAGCCTACACCACCGTCGACATGACCATCAATTTCGTCCGCCCCGTCTTCGACAAGACGGGAAGGCTCAAATGCGAAGGCAAAGTCATCCATCCCGGAAGCCGCATCGCCACGTCCGAGGGGCGCGTGTGGGACCGGAACGGCAAGCTCGTCGCGCACGGCTCGGAGACGTGCTTCATCATGCCCGCCATTCCCTCCGGCACAGGCTCGTAGCGACCCCTTTGTAGGTTCGCACCCAACAACTCGAAAGCGAGACGCATGCAAACCTCATCCACCCGCGCCGCGCTGCCGCTGTGGGCGCTCATCACCATCGTCGGCATCATCGTCGGCCTTTCCATGGGCCGCAATCAATCCATGGGCCTGTATCTGCCGCCGGTCACGCAGGCTCTCGACGTCGGCCGCGAATCCTTCGCGCTGGCAATGGCGCTCGCGCAATTGCTGATGGGCGTCGGTGCGCCGCTGTCAGGCGCATTGATCGACAAGTTCGGCGCCGGCCGCATCATCGTCGTGTGCGCGCTCGCCGCCATGGCCGGCCTCTATGTCATGTATGCCGCGACAACGCCGGGGCACCTCCTCATCAGCGGTGCGCTGCTCGGCATCGGTGTCAGCGGCACCGGCGTCACGTCGCTGGTTGGCACCATTGGCCGCCTCGCGCCACCGGACAAGCGCTTGAGCGCCATCGCCTCCATCGGCATGGCGGCCGGCATCGGTGGCTTCGTTGCCCTGCCAGTCATGCACTTCCTGATCGAGTGGGCCGGATGGAAGCAGAGCCTGCTCTGGCTTATTGTAATCACCGGCCTTCTCATTCCGTTGGCATGGCCGCTCGGTGGCAAACCGCAGCCGGCAGCGGGGGTCACGCGTCAGCAAACGGTGCGCGAGGCGCTCGCCGAAGCGGTGAGCCATCCGAGCTACTGGTTCCTGATCGCCGGCTTCTTCGTCTGCGGCTTCCATGTCGCCTTCATCATGGTGCATTTGCCGGCGTTCGCCATCGACCAGGGCTTGCCGAGCTGGGTGGGCCCCTTCGCGCTCTCGATCGTCGGCATCGCCAACATCATCGGCACCTATATCGCGGGCCAGTCCGGCCGTTTCATCGAGAAGCGCCGCGGCTTGAGCCTTATCTATTTCGGCCGTGCCATCATCTTCCTCGGCTTCGTGTTTCTGCCGATGACGGCGGTGACCGTGATCACGCTCTGCGGCCTCCTCGGCCTGCTGTGGCTCGCAACGATTCCGCTGACGAGCGGCCTCGTGGCGACGTTCTTTGGCACCACATGGATGTCGATGCTGTTCGGCATCGTCTTCCTGTCGCATCAGGTCGGCTCGTTCCTCGGCGTGTGGCTCGCCGGGCGCCTCTTCGACATGACGAAATCCTACGATGCGATGTGGTGGATCTCCATCGCTCTCGGCCTCATCGCAGCGCTGGCACACTGGCCGATCCAGGAGAAGCCCGTGGCACGCCTCGCCGCAGGCAACACGTAGAGTCTTCCCAGTTTAGATCGGACCACCTCTCCCTTTGCGTTCCCGGACGCCGCGCATGCGAAGCCTGCGCGGTGAGCCGGGATCTTCACACGTCTCGGTCAATGCGCTCCTCGCTGACGGGGAAGGCCCCGGCTGATTTGGCGCGACCGCGCACAGCGCGTTCGCGCCATCGTCGGGGAAGCAGGTCTTGTAGTGTTGGCGCGCTTCCGTGATGCCACCTGGTACGGAACAGCTCAGCAAAGCGCACGGCGCGCACCCAAAGCGCATGCAGGCCACTGCAGTCTCTACTTAGCCTGATGCACCTCGATGATGTTGCCGGCCGGATCGTAGAAGAAGATCTGGTACCAGCCGCCCATCGCCCACGTGCCGTAGTCGGCGAACGGCACGCCCTTTTCCGTCAGTTCTTTCTTCACCGCCTCGATGTCGTCGGTGCGGAACGCGATGTGCCCGCGCTCCAGCGGATTGATCTTCTGGTCGCGGCGGAAGCCGACATTCAGATCCTGGTCCGACAGGTGAAACTGCGCCGCACCGTCGGTCACGAACGCCACGTGACCGGGGTAGTCCTTGTTGCCGATGCGGTTGCCCGCCAACGTCGGCTCCTGCTTCAGGCCAAGGACGTTGCGATAGAAATTGTCCATCGCCGGCGTGTTCTGTGAGCACAGATTCAAGTGGTGGAATTTCAAGTTCATGCTGGGATTTCCTCCTTCTGAAGCGCAAAGCTTAACGCAGTTATCCTCGTGTTTCATGTGAAACGCAGCGTTGCGCTCTCGACTTGGTACGCGCCTTGCAACTTCGTTCATGAACGCGATGGAGGTGCTCCATGATGAAGCTGTGGCACGCTTTGACGGCCTGGAAGCGCAAACCGAAACCGGAAGCCTGGGTCATCGGCTACGAGGATTAATTCTCATCGTTAAGCGCCGAGGTGTCCCTGACGTCCCGCGGGATACCCATTGACCAGGTACCACCGTTCAGATGACCCCATCCCGTTTCAGGCCTTCGACCTCCTCCGCCGAGAGCCCGAGCCATTCCCCATAAACATCCCCGTTGTGCTGCCCGACCTTGGGACTAGGCACCGTCTCCACCTTATCCGCACCGTGAAACCGCAGCGGCGATGTCGGCACCACGATCTCGCCCAAGTCCGGATGATCGATGCGCTCCAGCATACCGCGCTGATGCATGTGCGGATCGTGCATCACCTCGGCGAGATCGCGCACCGGCGATGACGGCACGCGATGCCGTTTCAGAATCGCGAACGCCTCCGCCTTCGTCTTGGTGCGCGTCCATGCCTCGATGAGCCCGTCCACTTCCGCCATCGCCTGCACACGCGCTGCGTTGTTGGCAAACCGCGGCTCGCCCTTCAGCTCCGGTTTGCCGATGGCATCGAGCACCCCGTGCCAGTGCCCCTCCACCACCGTGATGATAGCGATATGGCCGTCCGCCGTCGGGTAGACGTTGTAGGGCGCGATAGCCAAGCCACCGTGCTTGTTGCCGGTGCGCGGCGGCACGCCGCCCTGCGAGTTGTAGAGAAAGCTCAGGTTCGACGCGAGCGCAGGATAGATGCTCTCCTGCATCGCTACCTCGACGAGCCGCCCGCGCCCCGTGATGGTGCGCTCGTACAGCGCGGTCACGACCGCGGCATACATATGCACGCCGCTCATGAAGTCCACCACCGCCGGTCCCGCCTTCACCGGCGGCCCGTCGGCAAATCCCGTGATGCTCATCACGCCCGACGCGGCCTGCACCGTCAGGTCCATGGCAAGGTTATCGCGATCGGGGCCATCCAGTCCGTAGCCTGTGCCCGACGCATAGATCAGCCGCCGATTGCTCTCCGACAGCACCGGCCATCCGACGCCCAGCCGCTCCATCACGCCCGGCGCAAAATTTTCCAGCAGCACGTCGGCCTTCGCCGCCATGCGTTTCAGCAGATCGCGCCCGCGTGCATCCTTCAGGTTGAGCGTCACGCCTCGCTTGTTGGAGTTCAGCATGGCGAATGGAAACGTCGCGCTCATGCCCACCTTGGCGCGCAGCCGCGCCGGCTCACCCTGCAGCGGCTCGATCTTGATGACGTCGGCCCCGGCCTTCGCCATCAGCAGCGTCGCATAGGGTCCCTGGTAGATCTGTCCGAGATCGATGACCGTCACGCCGTCCAGCGGACGGTTGGCACGCGCGCTCATCTGAGGCTCCCGCCGAGAAGATCACGCGCGATCACATGGCGCTGTACCTCGTTCGGCCCTTCGCCGACGCGGCGGATGCGCATCTCGCGATACCACCGCTCGAACGGCAGATCCTTCGTCATGCCGTAGCCGCCGTGGATCTGCATGGCGCGATCCACCACGCGCCCGCCCGCCTCCGTCGCCACGAGCTTGGCTATGCCTGCCTCCATGCGAAACGGCTCGCCGCGATCCACTTTATCGGCCGCCGCAAGTGTCAGCCACAGGCTGGAACGAATATCGATCTCGTTATCGATGATCATCCACTGCACCGCCTGCCGCGTGGCCAACCGCGCACCGAACGTCTCGCGCTGCTTGGCGTACTCAATCGCCAGCTCCTGCGCCTTCACCGCCACGCCGATGCACGCCGCCGCATACGGCACGCGCTGCCGCGACAGCCGCTCGTTGGCAATTGCGAACCCGCCATTGACTTCGCCCAGGATGTTGGCGTTGGGCACCCGCAGGTCCTCGAACTGCAGCTCCGTCGCGTAGTGCGACGAGCGCAGCGTGTGTACCACGCGCCGTACATGAAATCCCTTCATGTCCGTATCGACCAGGAAGCACGTCACGCCGCCTCGGCCCTTGCTCGCGTCGGTGCGCGCGAACACCAGCCCGAAGTGTGCACGGTCCGCCCCCGAGATGAACACCTTCGAGCCGTTTATGATCCAGTCGTCGCCGTCGCGCACCGCGCGCGTGCGGATGGCCCGCGCCGGATCGCTGCCGCCGGACGGCTCCGTCAATCCGAAGAACCCGCGCTTCTCGCCGCGCAACATGGGATGAAGATAGCGTTGCTTCTGGTCCTCCGTCGCCTCATAGAGCTGCGCCAGGCCCGCCGTACCGAACACGCCGTAGCACGGCACATACAGTCCCGCCCGATGCTGCGACATCTCGATCGCCATCAGCACGCGCGTGACCATGTCGACGCCAGCCCCGCCATATTCTGCCGGAATGTCCAGCCCCCAGAACCCCATCTCCCGTACCTTGTTCGTCAGCCGCTCGAAATCCTCGCGCGGCAGCTCGCTCGCATCCGGATCCAGCTTCGCCTCCAGCGGCACGATCTCCTCGCGCACAAACCGGCGCACCGTGGCAACGATCTGCTTCTGCTCTTCGGTCGGCTCGAGATTCATGACTGGGTCCTGTCACAGCGGACTGAGGCGGCCGAGTCGCGGCGGCGGATCGGCCCGATTGACGAGCGGCAACTCTCCGTGATCGGCCATGTGCAGCATCAGCAGCTCCTGATAGCGCGAGGTGTACTGTTGATTGACCTCGCAGCGAAACTGCGTCGCGCCGCCGGGCCTCCCCGCCAGCGCTTTCTCCAACTCGCTCCGCAACCCGAACAACGTGCGCCCGCCCGCAAATCCCACATAGACCACCGTCCCCGCCGCATCCGCCAACTGATAAACGCCCAACTGGCCCGGCAGCGCCTTCACGCTCTCCGCTGTCAACCCAACCCACGCCTTGCTCATGCGGATCGACATCGCCAACCTCTCAGCTTCAGCGCGACGCTTAGTGATGAGGCGCAATCAGAAATTTCCCATCCCCTCGCGTTCCCGGAGGCGCCGCGCTCGCGCCTCCGGCGCGACGCGGGGCCATCCGGGATCTTTACCGCCAGCGATCCGACGTTGCGGTCGCCAAGGAAGATCAAGCGCCTGAGCATCACGGCCAAGGGTGAAGACCCCGCATCGGCGCGTCGGCACGCGCCGTCCGGGGACGCAAATTGAGAGATGATGTGTGCGGTTGCGCCAGCCCCACGTGTCATCCCAGGCAAGCGCGGGCCGAGGCGATGGTTGGCGCACGCATAGCCAGCTCCCGCGCGCGACCCGGGACCCAGTGTTCCATGCGGGAGCCTTCCAATCGCGCGATCAAGATCGAGACCTTCGCTCGCGGATGCGCAGCAGACGCGGCAGGAGGTCTCGATCATCACCCTACCGCCCCTTGAAGTCCGCCTTGCGCCGCGCCAGCCGCGCCGCCATACCTTCCTGCGCATCGCTGGAGCCGCGCACCTGCTCCACCAGCAGGTCCACGTCATCATGCGCGATCTGATCGCGGAACGCCATCTCGCGCCCGATCAGCGCCTTCATGGCGCGCAGCGACAGTGGTGCGTTGTCCGCCAGCCGCTGGATCACCGACTGCGCCACCGTCTCGAGCTCGCCCGGCTCCGCCACATGCGAGATCACCCCCAGATCGTACAAACGCTGCGCCGGCAGCGGATCGCCTAGAAGCAGGATGCGCCGTGTCGTCACCGGCCCGGCCACCTCCAACAGCTTCTTGGCCAGGAACCAGCTCGGCGCCAGCCCGATCTGGGCCAGTGACATGCCGAACCGCGCCGCCGTGCTCGCCACCACAAGATCGCAGTGCAGGGCCAGCTCGTTGCCACCGGCAATGGCGTCGCCCTGCACCACGCCCACCACCGGCAGCGGGTACAGCTCGATCGCATGCAACATGGCCTCGATCGGCGAGGCGCCCATCGGCTTTGCCGCCCGTTCCTTCATGTCGAGACCGGCGCAGAACACTGCGCCCTCCGCGCGGATCACCGCCACACGCTCGTCTGCCGACGGCACCGCCGTGAACGCCTCCTTGAGCGCCGCCATCATCTCGCCGTCGAGCGCGTTGCGTTTCTCGGGCCGGTTGAGACGCACGTGCCGCACTGCGCCATCCACCTTCCATTCGATTTTCGCCATGGCATTTCCTTGCGTGCGGTGGACCGCCGATGTTGTGGTGGCCCAGCGAAGCACGCCCTGCGCATGGAGAGCAAGGGCACATGCCTTCGACAAGCAAGTGCGTCGCGCCCACCGATGTCATCATCGGGCTCTCCTGCCCTCGGACGTGTTCCAAGGAGGACTCATCGGCGCGACGATCTGGTCGGCCATTTCATTGCCGCCCAGCGGTAGAGACGCCGTCACGCGGCGTCGTGAAAAATCACCCCGAGCGTATGGCGCCTGCCCGACCTGAGCCGGCTAACGCCGTGCCGCATGTTGACGCGATATGTCCCCTTCGTCCCCGCCACCGGGCGCTGGCTCACCGCGAAGATCACTCCCCAGCCCCGCTGCAGCGGCACCACCTCGGCACGCGACTGCATGCGCGGGCGCTGCTCCACCAGCACGAACTCGCCGCCTTCGAAGTCCACGCCCGGTTGCGACAGCAGGACCGCGACTTGGATCGGAAACACCGTCTCGCCGTAGAGGTCCTGGTGCAGGCAGTTGTAGTCGCCCTCGCCGTACTGCAGCAGCAGCGGCGTCGGCCGCGTCTGGCCCGCATCGTGGCAGCGCTTCAGAAACGCGGCGTGTGCACTGGGAAACGTCCCCGCCATCTTCATCTGCGCGAACCAGCGATTGGCGACCGGCGCCAGTCGCCCATATAGCGCCGGCCGCAGTCCCGCGATCACCTCCGGCAACGGATAGGAAAAATACTTGTATTCACCCCGCCCGAAACCATGCCGGGCCATGACGATGCGGCTGCGGAACGGTGCATCCTGCGGATACAGCTCCGCCAGCGCCGCGCACTCCTCCGGCGTCAGCAACGGCCCCGCCATCGCACAGCCGCGCGTGTCCAGCGATGTCTCGATCTCCGCCCAATCGAGCGACGCAACTCGCCGCTCCATGTCCGCCGACATGTCGGTTCGAGTTTTTGTGTAAGCTTTCTGCATGCGCAAAAATTAGCGCATTACCCGTCGCCCTCGCGACCCGAAACCTGCGCAAACTAGGACGTCGGCCATCACGCCTGAGTCCTCTCAAGTGTCATGGCCGCGGAGCCGGCCATGCCCTTGCCTCACCCAAATTGCTGCATTTCCAGAAGTGCGCCGGACTACACAAACGCACCTAGACGGCCGCCTGCGCGGCCGCGACGTTTTGTTATGGGGGCTCACATCGATCGCGCAACGGCCGCGCGAGATTATCGCGCCTACTCCACCATGCCCATGAATTCCCGGCGCATGTCCGGATCATCGCGATAGCAGCCGAGCATTCGCGTTGTGATCAGGTCCGTCTCGTGCTTGCGCACACCGCGCATGCCGACGCACAGATGCTGGGCCTTGATCGCCACCGCCACGCCCTTAGGCTGAAGCACTTCCTCGATCGTATTGGCGATCTGCGACGTGAGCCGCTCCTGGATCTGCAGCCGCTTGGCGAAGATTTCGACCACGCGCGCCAGCTTCGAAATCCCAACCACTCGCTCTGTCGGCACATACGAAATCCACACGCGACCGATGATCGGCGCCATGTGATGCTCGCAGTGGCTCTCAAACCGGATGCCGCGCATAACGATCGGCTCGTCATATCCTTCCGTCTCGTCGAAGGTCTTGCGCAGAACCTCGGCCGCATCCTGGGCGTAACCGCCGAACAAATCCTCATAGGCCTTCGCCACGCGCTTTGGCGTCTCAAGCAGGCCTTCGCGATCAGGATTGTCTCCAGTCCACCGGATGAGGGTACGCACGGCGTGCTCGACCTCGGCGCGGCTCGGGCGAGCGTCCGTTTGAATTTCGCGCTTAATAAATCCGTTGGGTTTCAACGGATGGATCATGGCTTCCATGCACCCTCCAGGTGGGCGGTTAACAGTGCCAAGCGGCTAAACTCTCACATCTGAAAACGGTTCCAAATGTTTCGACATTCGCCGCATCTGCAGCGATTTTCGGCTATGTTTCCCGCCATACACCTAGTCAATCCATCCATGCGGACGCGCCCATGCCATCGACGGTCTTCGACTCATCCATCTTCCGCGACCTGTTCGGCACTCCCGCCATGCGCTCTGTCTTCTGTGACGAAGCGCTTGCCCAGAAGTATGTCGAGGTCGAGGTTGCGCTCGCGAAAGCGCAGGCACAGGTTGGTGTCATTCCCCCTACTGCGGCGACGCAAATCACCGAGCAGGCGGACACCACAGCAACCGATCTCGGCAAATTAAAGACGGAGACCGATATCGTCGGTTATCCCATCGTCGGCATCGTGCATCAGCTTGCCGCACATGCGGGCGATGCCGGCCGCTATGTGCACTGGGGCGCCACCACCCAGGACATCATGGATACGGCGACGGTGCTGCAACTCCGTGACGCTCTTGTCATAATCGGCAACGACCTTGCCGCCCTCGACACCACGCTTACCGCTCTCGCCAAACGCCACCGCGACACCGTCATGGCCGGCCGCACGCATCTGCAGCATGCGCTCCCCGTCACCTTCGGCTACAAGGCCGCCGTGTGGCTGTCGATGATCCAGCGCCACCGCCAGCGCCTCGACCAGTTGCAGCCGCGCCTCCTCGTCGTGCAGTTCTCCGGCGCCGCCGGCACGCTCGCCTCGCTCGCCACGGAGGGCCTCGCCGTGCAGGCCGCGCTCGCCGTCCAGTTGCAGCTCGAACAACCTTCCATCACTTGGCACGCCGCGCGCGACAGCATGGCCGAGGCCGTCTCCTTTCTAGGCCTCGTCACCGGCAGCCTCGCCAAGATCGCTACCGACATCATGCTGATGATGCAGACCGAGGTCGCCGAGGCCTTCGAGCCGTTCGTCAAGGGCCGCGGCTCGTCCTCGACCATGCCGCAGAAGCGCAATCCGATTTCCTGCGAGATGATCGTCGCTCTGGCCAAAGCCGTGCGCCAGCATACCGGCCTCATGCTCGACGCCATGGCCGCCGACCACGAGCGCGCCACCGGCCCCTGGCACCTGGAATGGATCGCCGTGCCGGAAAGCTTCATCGCCACCGCGGGAGCCCTGCATCAGGCGCGCTTCATACTCGACGGTCTGATCGTCGATCCCGGCCGCATGCGGAAGAACCTCGACATGACCGGAGGCCTCATCGTCGCCGAGGCCGTGATGATGGCACTCGCCGCGCACACCGGCCGCGGCCCCGCCCACGACATCGTCTACGAGGCCTGCCGCGACGCGTTGGAGCAGGGCACCTCCCTCATCGACCAACTCAGCCGGCGTCCGGACGTGACCGCCCACTTCGACGCCGCAGCCCTGACAAGCCTCGTCGACCCCGCCAACTACCTCGGCACTGCCCCAGCTATGGTGGATCGGGTGGTGGGTAAGCTCTGAGTAAGCTCGCCACGACTGCGCATGCACCATCTTCCTCTCGGCGATGCCGGTGAGGACCGCCACCCAGACGCCTCGCCACCGCTCGGCCCTAAAGCAACCAAAAATCGTCTCGATGCTGCGAGCCAGAAGCTAGCCTGGCGCGCCAACGCCCGGGTTTAGCCGCGCACCCTTAGTTGAAATTGAGCTTTAGACCTGGCTCCGGCCACTGCATCACCCCCAACTGACCACTGTCGGACAGGGTGACGTACATGGTGCGTAAATCAGCACCGCCGAAGCAGACGTTGGTAGGGTAGCAGTCCGGCATTTTGACTGCGCGAACGATCTCGCCTGTCGGGGCAATCTCCGTGACGTAGCCGGTGTTGAGTGTCGCCACCGTGATATTGCCACTGGCCATGACCTTGAGGCTATCGAAACGCGCGTTGCCGCTGAGGCCGGTGATACATTGCCCGCTGTGCGGCGCGAACGCGGCTTTCGGCTTGAGCTTGCCGGGACCCTGGACCTCGAATGCCCAAAGGCGCGCCCCTTCGGTATCGGCGACGTAAAGTGTCTTGCCGTCGGGAGACAAGCCGCAACCATTGGGGCTGAGGATCGGATAGGCTATCTCGGTGATCTTCGACCCGTCGGGCAGCGCGTAGTAGACGCCGCCGTTATCGCGATGGCGCGGATAGCGCTTGCCAAGGTCGGTGAAATAGAAACCCCCTTCCGCGTCGAACACGAGGTCGTTTGGCGCCGAGAGGGCATGACCGTCGACTTCCTTGTAGAGCAGCGTCGTCTCCCCGGTCTTAGGGTCCATTCGCTCCACGTAGCCGAACTTGTAGTCCGGGTGAGGCCCTAGTCCCATGGAACGGCCTTCGACGTAGCGACTCCCGCCGTTGTTGCAGAGGTAGAAATAGCCATCGGGTCCGATCGCCAGCCCGTTTGGTCCGCCGCCGCATTTGGAAAACACGCTGACCGTGCCGTCCGGCGTCACGCGCGAGCAGCGCCCATTGCGAATCTCCGTCAACACCACGGAGCCATCGGCGCAGACGACCGGACCTTCCGGAAAGCCCAGTCCCGTCGCCAAGATTTTCACGTCTGTCATGGTCCGTTCATCCCTGCCATTACCGTTACGCCTTCTGGATCGCCACGTCAGCGAAGGTCTGCCAAGATTGTAACGTTGAATTGCGTTATCCTGCTACAGAAGCGTGGAGCGACCCATGAAAGAGAACAGCATCCGGCGGGCCGTGCGCGAAGGGAGGGTGGCGCTTGGCACCGGTCTCAAGGAGTTTTCCTCGCGCGGCATCCCGTGGATCATCGAGGCGTCCGGCTTCGACTACTGCACGATAGATCATGAGCATGGTGCCTTCGATCTGGAGACGATCGCGGATCTCGCCGGCTGGTTCCAAGCAACCAATGTCTCGGCGATCGTGCGTATCCACAAGTCGTTCATACATCTCATTCCCGGCATCCTCGACCAGGGCATCATGGGCATCCAGGTCTCGGAGGTAGATACCCCCGAGGAGGCGCGCGCCATCGTGCGAGAGTCCAAGTATCCGCCGATCGGCAATCGCGGCATTGCTGGACAAGGGCCGCACACGGGCTACAAGAGCTACGGCGCACGCCACCTGTCGGAGTATGCGCCGTGGGCCAACGAGAACATCATCGTGTGCCCATCGATCGAGTCGCTCGAAGGCCTGGACAACGTCGAAGCAATCGCTGCTGTCGACGGCATCGACATGATCGCCTACGGCCACTCGGATCTGAGCGCCAGGCTCGGCGTTCACCTCGAACTCGAGCACCCGCGCTTCAAGGCGGCCGTGCGCAAGATTGCGGAGGCCTCTAACACGCACGGCAAACTCGCCCGGGGCTCGGCGGAGACGGAGGCGCAGATCGAAGAGTACTGGCGCCTTGGCTGCAAGGTCCTGAACCTGCCCGGCAACGACGTCAGCACCTACCTCGACGGCCTCAAGGCGCGTGCCGGCCGCGCGCACGCACGGCTCGAGTCCATCGGCGTTCCGACACCGTGAGCACGTCAGTGCCCTTTGAGGACCACCGCCCCACACGCGCCGAAACCTGAATACGCAGCCGATAGGCCCGCGCCGATCTCACGGCGTTTTCGCAGGTGGATTGGCGGATGGACCGACGCCCGGGGTCCGCATGCGCGCAAAAAGCCCAATGGCGATGGCTCGCGCCAGATACTCCGCCATACACACGTAGCCGGCCTCCGTAAGCTCAGTTTCGGTGGCCGGCTCGCCGCGTTGCAGCCTGATCTTTTGAATCGTCTCCACGGCATCGTACCGCCCGATTCGGAGAACGGCCTGCTCCTTCGCCACCTCCTGCACAGCCACGCGCATTGACTGGTAGTACGGATCGTCGGCCATGCGCCGCGCGTACTGCATGCCAATGAGCGCAACGTCCGTCTTGTGCTCCTTGAGCCAGGCCACGGCATCGGTCACGGCCGCCTTGAATTCATCCACCGGCACCTGGGCCAAGGCGTCCGGCGTTCCAACCTGCCACAAGATCAGGTCCGCTTCCGTCAAACCAACCTCGGTCTTGATCCTCTCGGCTGCATCACGCGCAAGCTCTCCGGATACACCTCGGTTGAAAATCTCCACGTCCACGCCCTTGAAGGTGCGTTCCAGGAACTGCTCGATGATCGCATGATAGCCGCCCCGCGCGCTGTCGCGCCGAGCAATGGACGTGGCTCCTATCGCAAGAATACGGATCTTCTTTCGATCCCGGAGCGCGTTGGAAACATTCGGCAATGCGGCGGAAATGACGATCGCCGCACCAGGGGCCTGACAATCGTTGGGGACAGACGTCATAGTGGAATCCTGCGCCAACCCGCCCACCGACGAGGCCATGAGCCCGGCAAGCATAACCGTCCACGCTCGAACCATTATTTGTCTCTTTGACGCCATTCCGCCATCCACGCGACGGTGCCCATCAAGATTATGCCTGCCGCGACGAGAACAGTGTCGACGACAATGCCGCCCCGAAGCCCGAACCGGATGATCTGGCAGGACAGACTGAGCAGTGAACCGGCACAGAAAACATACAGCGAATTGCGCCCCAGGAGGGACAGGAAATTCACCAGCCGCGGAACGACCTTAATGATCAACGCATAAGCGCTCGAGAGCGCTGCAGCGAGGGCGAGGAAGTGCAAGACCCGCATCGGGGTCAGGAATGTCTTCCCATTGATGAACAGCAGCTTTGGTTCCGGAACTCTCGTGGCATCGGGCCACCAAGCTTTCCAGGCCACCAAAGCGCCTCCAATCACGACCGGCCATGCCATCAGTCTCAGCCAGAGGATATTCCGTCTCACCCAGCCGCCGAGCCCGCGCTCGCGCGAGAGGGTAAAGCCCAGGACGAATATCAGCTGCCAGCACAACGGGTTGAAGAACCACTGACCTTCCGTGGGCCATGTCGGAATGGTGATCTTGAAAACGAGCGAAGCAAGATAAATCGACAAGGAGAGCGGCAGTAGCCAGTTCGGGGCCTTGCGATGCACGAGCGCGATCAGCGGAGCGATCAGCAGTAGCACAACGTACAGTGGAAGAATATCGAAGTAGCCGAGCTGGTGGCTCAGCAGGACCAGCCCGATGTGGGTATCCGCAGGATCGCTGAATACGGCGGCAGCATTATGCCACTCCAGCAGCAAGGGATTATCGAGCACGCGCGCCGATACAGCCAGCATGGCGATCGCGATCATGACAATCAGCATGTGCGCGGCGTAGAGCGTCAATGAACGTCCGCTGAGCTGGAACAGAAGACGGCTTGCCGGCGTCGGGTCCTCCGGCTTTCCTACAACATGACGCAACGCCCATCCGGCCAGGAACACGAAGAGTTCGGCGGAATCCGAGATCGAGATGCTTCGATAGGTGAAGCGCTCGAATGCGATGCCCGGGATGTGGTTGATGAAAATCGTCGCAAGGGCGAAACCGCGCCAGAAATCGACGGCATTGGGTGGCCTGGGCATCGATGCCTCACGGTCGCCCGGCGAGATCCCTCGCGGGGAGTTTGATGTTTTCCAAGCACATACGATAACTGGCAGCTTCCCGGAAGAGCTAGGACGCCTAAGAACCAAACTGGCGTCCGACCGCAAGCGCGCTATCGGCCCTGGCGCCTCGAATGGATCACGATCTAAGAGCGTCCAGTGCCGCCCTCCATCGCGCCGGCTTCTGGTCCGACGTCCGAATCGTCGATTCGGGCCGCATGCGCCGCGGTGCGCCAACGCCGCCCTTTTTCAAGTCGTCAGCCGCGAATATCGCCCTCAGCCTTCATCCAGCGCACGCTCGTGCGGAACGCGTCGAGCGTGCGCGCCACCTCCTCGCTCGTGTGCATGGCCGACACCAGCCCGCCCGGCGCGCCCATGAAATCGGCGCCGTTGGCGATCATGGAAATGCGCAACCGGTGAGACAGGTTGGCATCCTTCGCGCCCTTCAATCCCTTGAACTTCAACGCCAGCGGATCGAACGTCGCCGGATCGATCGCAACGCCCTTGGGGTTCTGGAAAATGAGGAAGCTCGACGCCTCGCCATAGACGCCCCAGGGAATGCCCTCCTCCACCAGGATCTTGCGCAAGCCCGCGCGCAGTTCCTCGGCCGTGCCTTCCGCCGTCGCGCACACGTCTTGCATCTCCACGATCGACAGCGTTGCGATCGCCGCCGCAGCCGACAAAGGATTGGCGTTGAACGTCCCCTGGTGCGCGATCTTCTCCCGCCCCGCAGCCTTCGCCCGGTCTGGATCGATCTGGTCCAAGATATCCGCGCGTCCGGCGACCGCGCCGCCCGGCAATCCGCCCGCCACGATCTTCGCCAGCGAGCACATGTCCGGCGTCACGCCGTAGCGCTGCTGCGCCCCGCCGCGTGACCAGCGGAAGCCCGTCACCACCTCGTCAAACATCAGCAGCACGCCGTGCTTTGTCGTCAGCGCGCGCAGGCCCTTGAGGAAGCCCGGCGGCAGCGGCACCTGGCCCCATGAACCGCCTGACGCCTCCAGGATCACCGCGGCCACATCATCGCGCTTCGTCAGCACATCGGTGACCGGCCCGAGGTCGTCGTCCGACACCAGGATCGTCTCATCGACGATGCCCGGCAGGATGCCCGCCGGCCGCCCGCCGTCGTAATGCGAGGTCGAGCCCTGCGCCACCTGATCGTGCCAGCCGTGAAAATGCCCGACGAAACGCACGATCTTGGTCTTGCCCGTGTACGCACGCATCAGCCGGATGGCCAGATGCGTCGCCTCCGTGCCCGACGCCGTGAAGCGCACGCGGTCCGCGCAAGGTACCAGCCGCTTGATGAGCCCGGCCCACTGCACTTCGAGCTCATGCGAGGAGCCCCAGTGCGTGCCTTCCGTAATCTGCCGCTGCACCGCCTCGATGATGGCTGGATGGCAGTGCCCGAGGATCAGCGCGCCGTGCCCGCCGAAGTAGTCGACCAGCTCGTTGCCGTCGACGTCCCATTTGCGCGGCCCATTGGCGCGCTTGGCGTAGATCGCATACGGCAGCAGCGTGCGGCTGTCGTGCGTCAGTCCCGCCGGCAGCAGCTCCAGCGCTTCCTGGTACAGCTGCGCCGACTTTTTCGTGCGATTGCGATACTCCGTCTCGATCCGCGAGTTGGTCAGCGCTGCCTCGGCCATGTGTGCTCCTGGTGTAACTCTTGTCATCATCGCGCGAGCTTCTTCTCCCTCTCCCCGTCCTTACGGGGAGAGGGAATTTAACACCTACTCCAGCCTACATCATGCCGCGACCGGCCCCAGGCCGGCAATCGGCTGCCTTGCTTCATCCAACCGGTGCATTGAGTTTACTGGCTCACGCGCTCTTCGGTTTCTTGCGGGCGCGCTTCGCCGTGTTCAACGCCACGGCCGCGCGGACGAGCACCTTCAGCGCCGCCTCGTCGATCTTGTCGCCCTCATGAATGTCGATGGCGCGCCTGACGTTGCCGTCGAGGCCGGCATTGAAGAGCCCCGACGGGTCCGCCAGCGCGGCGCCGTTGGCGAAGGTCAGCTTCACCTTGTCCTTATACGTCTCGCCTGTACAGACGATGCCGTCATGCTCCCACACCGGCACGCCCGACGGGTTCGACGGCTTCGCCCATTTTACCTCTTCCACGACCTGCACGTCCGCCTCCCCGATGATCTTGCGCACCCGCGCCAGCACGGCACCGCGCCAATCGCCCAGCTTTTCAATTTTGGCATCGATCAGGCGCGAGGGTCCGGACGTCTTCGCGGGATTTGCGTTCTTGCTCATGATTGTTGTCCGCCTGTTTATTATGGGCTCGATCAGCGTTCGTCGGCAGCCGGTTGCTCCCCTCACATCTTCTCGCCGGGCAACTTGCTCGCCTGTTTCACCCAGTCCACGAACTGCGCCTCATCCAGCTTACCCTCGTAGATGTCGAGATACCGCACCTCCGGATGCTTCGATTTGCCGGGCGGGACGGGACGCAGCGATGCGCCACGGAAGAACGCGACCTTCACGTACTTCGCGAAGCAATGAAAACTGAGAAACCAGAGCGGGTTCTCGACGCCGTAGAAGGGCGACTTCCATTTCACCGCCTTGGCGCCCACGGACACGATGGGCGCGAT
>CADEFX010000047.1:20918-23689 GCA_902826715.1 uncultured Hyphomicrobiales bacterium
GAGCGCATCGAGGCGGCGCCCGACGTTGCGCTGCCAGCCCGGCATGGCGGCGATGTAGGCCTGCACGGGCGCGTTGCCGGCGCCCTTGGCGATCTGCGGATTGCCGCCCGAGAGCAGCACCACCTCGCCAGGCTTCGCCTTCGGCAGCGCCTTGCGCGGCTTAGCGGTTGCCTTGGCGGGCTTCGCCGGTGCCCTGAGGGTCCCGCGGGCCAATTTGTTTCACTCCGCTCCGGCGGCCTCGCGCGCGCCGCGCCACTTCGCAGCATACGGCAGCACGAACATATACAGGCCGGTGAGTAGAAGCAAAAACAGCGGCGGCAGCGGCGCGTAGACGATCCACACGGGCGGCTCTCCCCGCGTCATGGCGACGAAGTTGGCGCTGACCGTCAGCGTGAAGGCCATCGACAGCCAGCGATGGCTCTGGCGAATCCACGTGCTCATGCTCAATGCGATCTCCTTTGACACCGTGAGTGCGGCCGCGTCTTCACGCCTCCCGCGCCAGCACCTGCTCCAGTTTCCCAAAGAACTGCTTCCATCCTGCGTGAGCGCCGCCGAACGCCTGTTTCTGCTGCGGCCGGAAGCCGACCTGCTCCACGCGCAGGTGCGTGCCGGTGCGCGTCGGCGTGAGCGTGAACGTCACCACGCTCTTGAGATTGTAGGCGGCGTCGGCGTGCGCATAGTCCCAGGTGTAGGACAGCGTCTTGTTGGGCTCGACAGTGAGCACTTCGCAATCCACGCCGCCCCAGTCGCCGCTGAGTTTGAAGCGATGCCCCGCCACCGGCGCGAAGTCGTTCTGCATCAGCCATTCCGCAATCAGATGTGGCTGCGTCAACGCGCGCCACAGCTTCTCGGGCGGATGCGCGATCTCGCGCTCGACGACAACGGACCGCACCTCAGGCGACACGTCACTCATTGATCCATCCTTTTCAGCAGGTCCTCTAGGGCATCGAACCGGCTCTCCCAGAAGCCGGTCATCTTGCTCGTCCAGTCGATCAGCGGCGCGAGCGCGCTGAGCTGCGCGCTGTAATGCGTCTGGCGGCCTTCGTGCCTGTCGCGCACGAGCCCCGCTTTTTTCAGCACGCCGAGATGCTTCGACACCGCCGGCTGCGACACCCCCGCCCGCGCCGTCAACGCCCCAACCGTCTGCTCCCCATGCCGGCACAACCGCTCGAAGATGGCCCGCCGCGTCGGATCGGCGAGGGTGCGGAAGAGGGCATCGTGAGTGGGGCGCATGTAGGCGATGATCCATAACCCGTGGGATATGGGTTTACGTATAGCTGGGTGGTTATGGGTTGGTCAAGGCAGCAAATGCTGCCCTCGTCCCCGCCGGCGGGCCGCGCTATCTAGAACGGGATGTCATCGGACAGTTTTGCCTGCCGCACGACCGTACTAGCTGGCACTATTACGTCTGTGCGGTTATCACGAGCGAAGCGTCGCGTTCCCAGACGGTGCAAATGGGAAATCAATCCGTCACCGTATTGAGACGGCTTGTTGCCCCTGAAGCCAAAGCTGTAGCGCACCTCGGCATTTTCATTGGTAACAGTCACCAACTCGTCGATCTGCTGAGCGGTAAGGTTTTCGATTGCAGGAATGACGCGGGCGAGCACGTTACCGTCGTTGAAACTTGTACAGGTGCGTAGCGCCTGCAGGTAAGCGCTGAACATCCGGTCGCGATTGATTAGAAGCTTCACGATGCCTTCGGGCGCATCGCCCCATCCGGTCGTCAACGCCTGGAACTTGCCGAGAAATCCGTATGGGTCCTTGCCCATGCGTAGCGCAACGACCGGCACACCTCGAGCAAGGGCGAAACCCACTTCCTGGTCCGTCCAGAGGCTGTCGTGGAGTCCTTCGGTCATAATGGCGACGAAGCCGTCCATACTGTGCAGCGCGCTCTCAATCTCACTTTGCCACGCCCTCGTCGGATGAATATCTTCGTGGGCGACGAAAGCCGACACGCCGAACACTTTCAATTCTTCCTTAAGTGCCGCTGCTTCCCGCTTCACCTCGGTTTTATGGCTGAGGAAAAGCCGGAAGCCTTCGGCACCCCAGATGCGCTTCGCTTGATCAGGAGCAATAGTCTTGGCCGTGCTGATAAGCAGTCCCGACTCCTGCCGCCAGTCGCCGTCCTCCTTAACTTCCATCTCCAGGAACACCTCTGCGATGTGCTCGCTCTGGAAGTTGTGCAGCCCATTTAGGTCCCGCGCTATCGAGGCTTGTATCTGGTCTCGATCGCGTGAAGCCTCAAGGAAAAGAGACTCTGGCAGCGTCAGGTAAAGCGCGTGGCCATAGATTCCGCCGTCCCAGCGGTCATAGGTCCACTCCTCGACTACCCGGACCTGAGCGTTGATGACTATCTCCTGGAGGGTGCGCTTGCCGTCACGAGCATACAGCCTAGACAGTGCGGCGAGGTACCGTTCGATTCCGGCAGCAAGCTTGTGCTTGTCATTAGCCAACGCCCGTTCCCCTCCGGTCAAACGGCTTCCATTATATTCGATCGGCCGCCGTCGTGATGAACCTCGATGAGAAAGATATAGTATCTGGCCGTCGAGCTTCAATTTGCCCACTCGCGTCCGTGCACCAACGCGCCATTTCTCCCTCTCCCCGCGTGCGAGGGAGGGAATATCCCTGTGCATTTGGCACGGCCCCGCCACACCCAAAAGTGTCATCCTCGGGCTTGTCCCGAGGATCCATCGCGCGGCCATCTCCGAGCGCGATTTCGGATCACGGACCTTGCGGATGGCTGGATCCTCGGACCAAGTCCGAGGATGACA
>CADEFX010000048.1 GCA_902826715.1 uncultured Hyphomicrobiales bacterium
GGCCGTCGTCGATCAGATCGTGGGTCCCTGGGGTGAGACAGTTGCGCCTGATGTGCTGGAGCGGCATCTCGGCGCGCAGGACTATAGGGCTCTGGTTCTCGTGCACAACGAGAGCGCGACGGGTGTGCGCGGTGACTTGGCGACCGCGGGGCGCCTGCTCAAGGGCCGGGCAACGTTGCTGGTGTCCGATACCGTGAGCGGCCTTGCCGGCATGGAGCTGCGCCAGGATGCCTGGGGTGTCGACATTCTCGTCTCAGGATCGCAGAAGGCGCTGATGTGTCCGCCCGGAATCGGACTGATGTCTGTCAGCGACAAGGCCTGGAAGGTGATCGAGCGGGACAGCGGCATGCCGCGGTTCTACTTCGACCTGCGCCGCGCGCGCGACGCTTACGACAAGGGCGAGTCGACGTTCACGCCAGCGGTGTCGTTGGTGCAGGGCCTTGATGCCGCGCTCGACATGATCCACGAGGAGGGTCTGGCAAATGTTCTGGAACGGCACCGCCGGCTGTCGCGGGGCCTCAAGGCGGGAGCGACCGCGCTCGGCTTGAAGAATTTTGCAACGTCCGAGCTGCAGTCCAACACGGTCGCGGCGTTTCACGCACCGGAAGGCATCGACGGGCGCGATATCGTGCGCCGCATGTACGAGAAGCATCGCACCGTCATCGCCGGCGCGCGCAACCGCATGGCCGGCAAGATGATACGCATCGGCACGATGGGCGCGATCGCCGAGGGCGACATCCTCACCGACCTGCTGCATCTGGAGGACGTACTGGCCGAGCTTGGAATGCCGGTCAAGCGCGGCGCGGGGATCGCGGCGGCATCGGCCGCATTCTAACCAGAGGTCACGACCTTATTGGTTCTGAGCGCGGCAACCTCGCCCGCGCTCATGCCGAGTTCCTCCAGTACCTCAGTCGTGTGTTCGCCTAGCCGCGGCGCGGGGCGCCGGATAGCGCAGGGCGTGCCGCTCATCTTGACGGGAAAGCCCACCATGCGGATCACGCCGTGCTGGCCGTGGTCCACGTCGAGCACCATGTCCTGCGACTTGATCTGCGGATCGTCAAAGACTTCGCCGAGCGACAGCACCTTGCCGCATGGCACGCCCGCGGCATTGAGGCGGTCGATCCAGTTGTCCTGCGTGTCGGTGGAGAGCGCCTCGTTGACGGGCACGCGCAACTCGTGCCGGCGCGCGTGCCGCTGCGGCATGGTCTTGTATTCCGGACGCGCGAGCATGTCCTCAAGGCCGATCGTCTTCATGAAGCGTTCGAGCGTCTCCTTGGTCGCGGGCGCCACGGCGATGTCCCCATCCTTGGTGTGGAAAAGGCCGTAGGGGGCGCACAAAGGATGGTCGTTGCCGGTGCGCTCGGGGTCCTTGCCACGCGCGAAGTATTCTGAGGCGAGATACGCCAGCATGCTCACCATGCCGTTGACCATGGAGGCCTCGACGCGCTGACCCTTGCCGCTGACGTTGCGTGCGTGCAGAGCATTGGTAATGCCGAAGGCACAGTACAGACCGGCGACAAGGTCAGTAATTGGTGGCGCAGCGCGCATGGGCTCTCCGCCAGGATCGCCCGTCGTGCCCATCAGACCGCTCATGGCCTGCGCGATGAAGTCGAAGGCGGGGCGTTGCACATAGGGGCCGGTCGAGCCGTAGCCGTTAATGCTGGCGACGACGAGGCGCGGGTTCAACGCGTCCAGGCGGGCCTGGTCGAAACCCATCTCGGCGAGCACGCCCGGACGGAAATTTTCGACCAGCACGTCGCCGCCGGCGATCAGACGTGCCAGCACGTCCTTGCCCTGCTGGCTGCGCAGGTCGATGGCGAGCGAACGCTTATTGCGATTGAAGCTGGCGAAGTACCAACTCATGCCGTTCTTCTGGTCGCCGGCGCCGCGTACCGTGTCGCCGCTGCCGGGTGGCTCGATCTTGATGACGTCGGCGCCCATGTCGGCGAGCAGCATGGTGCAGAACGGGCCCGAGAGGACGCGCGTCAGGTCGACGATGCGGATGCCAGAAAGCGGCTGGTCGGTCATGCAAGATCCTTGTGGTGCTCAGAGCGGTGAGCATGCGGCGGGGGCGGAGACATGCCAAGCGAGAACGGGTCGGCGCGGCTTGCCTGGGCGGATAGGGCGCCCTGTCGATTACGGGAAAACGGCATGGTTCACCAGTCCGGATGATAAAATATTACAGTTACAGTGAGTTGGAAGGTATTTTGCATCACCGCTGCGCCGTTTGGAGTCCATTGGTCAGCGATGAGGTGTGTGTATAGGTGCTGATGCACAGCCATTGCGCGCAACGATCTCGCGCGTATGGGGGACAGCTCTGAAGCTCCTGGGCCGAAATATTGGGCCGGGAAAGAGGAGGGCAGTACCTCTACTCCAGGCGCCCGATTTTGCCGATGGCGTAAGCGCATATCAGCGGGAGCGGATGCAGTGGATAACCTGTACCTGCCATGGTCAATCGAAGCGCGCAGCGATACTGACAACTGACCTTGATAAGGCTGCCTTCT
Organism: uncultured Hyphomicrobiales bacterium; assembly: GCA_902826715.1. Classification (GTDB taxonomy): domain Bacteria; phylum Pseudomonadota; class Alphaproteobacteria; order Rhizobiales; family Hyphomicrobiaceae; genus CADEFX01. The sequence goes on from CADEFX010000048.1 coordinate 2,505, forward strand.
GATTTTCCCGTGTCGCAACGGTGGGAGGCAAACTGCTCCATAGGGAGCACTGCGGGCAGGTGAAACGGTGCAACGCTTCGACTTAGTTAGTCGTCGTTGTCTGGCGGCGCTGGCGCTACGGCCGCTTCTGGCCGGAATAGTTCTTGTCACCCTCGTGCTCTGTTGTGTTGCGCCGGGCCTGCTGCTGCTGCCGCCCGTGGACCGCACGGAGGTGTTTTTCGCCAGCAACGCGAGACAGCTTGCGGAGGCGGGAGCCTGGGCCGGGCTCGACGCGGCGAGCATACGCAAGCCTGTCGGTGCCATATGGCTGCAGTCACTAGCTGCACGCCTCGGCCTTCCAACGGATGCTATCGCAGTCTATCGGCTGCCGTCGCTGTTGTGCACGATGATCGGGGTTTGGCTCGCTTTCCGCCTCTATCGGCCGGTGATCGGCGCCAAAGCAGCCTTTATCGCTGCGGCTCTGATTGCCGTCACGCCTGCCCTCATATTGCAGGCTCATCTGGCTATCGCCGAGCCGCTTGTGTTTCCTGCTTTGGTCGCGGCACAGCTATCGATGCTGCGGCTCTATACAGCATTGCCTGGCGAGAGGGTGCGTGGAGCGGCGACGGTGTTCTGGATTGCGCAGGGTGTGTCGATACCGCTCAATGCTTTCTCCGTGCCGATTGTGAGCGCAACGACGCTGGCGGCGCTGTGGATCGTGGATCGCCGCTGCAACTTGCTCACCTGTCTAAGGCCTCGTATGGGGATTGCCGTTGTGGCGATCGTTGCGACACTGTGGGTTGCTGCCAGCGCGGCTGTCTACGGTGAGCCACCATGGCGCGGGCTGAGCGTGCGCGAGCTGCTTTCGGCACTGGCCGGCTCACAGCAGATGAACTTTCCAGCCTATCCCGGCCTCTTCGTGGCGTCTCTTCAACTCGGCTTCGTGCCGGCGCAACTCCTGCTGCTGCCCGCTGTGCTGCGTTATCGGGCCTTGGGCCTGACGCCTGTCACCCGCTTCCTGATCGCGTCGGTTGGAGGATACCTCGTCTATCTGGAGCTGCTGTCCGACAAGCCCGCCCTTTACGTAGTGCAAAACCTGTTCGTGCCTGCGGCCGGGCTGGTGGCGGTCGCCGTTGTGGAGTCGTGGACGCGGCGCGACGGCTTCCGCGCCGATATCGCCACCGCCATATTTGCCGCTGCGGGCATCGCCACTGTGCCTGTAGCGGCGTACATGCTGCATCGCATGGTGGCTGCGGAGGTGTCGCTGACAACGTGGTTCATGGCTGCCTCTGTCGTCGCCCTGCTGTGGCTTGCGGTTGCGGCCGCCCGCCGATCTCAACTCGGCGCCTGGTTCGTACTCGGCGTCGCCGGCGTAGCGGTGCTCAACGTTCTCACGTTCGCCGTCGTGCTCTCCAACCTCAATCCATTCTGGGTCAGCCGCGAGATCGCGCAAACACTGGACGAACTGGAGCAGTGTCCAGGCGGTCCTATCGATGTCATTGGCTACCGGGAGCCCAGCCTTGCTTTCGTGCTCGGCCATCGTGTTCGACCATCATGGCCCACCCAGGTTGCGGAAACGTCCGGCTCGCGTGGTGCGGCGATGGTGATCGTGGAGCATCGGTGGCAACGGGAGTTCGAGGCGGAGTTTGCCCGGAGCAGCCAGATGGCGGTGCGCCGCGTCGCATGCGTACCCGCAGTCAACGTTGCTCGAGGCTGCGAACTCATGTTCTCTTTCTACGTTGCCGGTCCTCCCGAGCAGATTGCGGCATGCCGATCGCGTGAGCCGGATCGCTGTCCGTCGCTGTCGGCTGCGGCGATACGCGATCTGGGTCGGGATTGCATGTGAAGTTCGGGCGGCCCGGCTTCTCGCGCCTATCGTTAACCAGTCCTTAAAGGCGATCTGTCAAGGCATGTAGCGCACGGTGCACGGGTCGTTTGCGAACCATCGGCATGGGACGGACAAAGCCCAAGACAGCGCGTCCCACAGGCAAGGCGGCGTCCGGCACGGCGCGAAAGGCCAAGCAGCCTCGCCCCAGGTTCGCACTGCGCACGGCAACGACGCTCACGCTGTTCGCCGGCTTCACCGGTGCCATCGTGCTCTCGCTCGCCTTTATCTACTACACGATCCGCTTTCCCGACCCGTCGGCTTTGCGCCAGCGTGGCAAGGCGCCTGTGGTGCGGGTGCTGGCGGCGGACGGATCGCTGCTCGCCGAGCGTGGCGAGGCCTACGACTTCGTACCCTTCGATCTGCTTCCGCGCCATGTCATCAATGCGGTGGTGGCGACGGAGGATCGACGCTTCTTCGATCATTGGGGGCTCGATCCGATCGGCATCGCGCGCGCAACCTTTGCCAATCTGAGGGCCGGGCGCTATGCGCAGGGTGGCTCGACGCTGACGCAGCAGCTGGCCAAGAACCTGTTCCTGACGTCGGAGCGCTCGCTCAGGCGCAAGATCGAGGAGCTCATGCTGGCGCTTTGGCTGGAGGTGCGCCTCACCAAGGAGGACATCGCCGAGCTCTACCTCAACCGAGTGTACTTCGGTGGTGGCGCCTACGGCATCGAGGCTGCTTCGCATCGGTATTTCGGCAAATCGGCCCGGAGCCTCACGGTGTCGGAGGCCGCTGTGCTGGCTGGGCTTCTAAAAGCGCCGTCGCGCTATTCTCCGGCCAACAGCCCGGTGCTGGCGCGCGCACGGTCGCAGGTCGTGATGAAGCGTATGCTCGACGCGGGCTACATCACAGCAGCCGATGAAGCGGCGATGCTGCGCCGTCCGGTTCGTTTCGCCCGGCATGCCAACGAGCGCGAGGCGGGTGCCCAGTACGCTGTCGAATTCGTGCTTGACCGTCTGCCGCCGCTGGTCGGGCCGAATTCGGGCGAACTGGTGGTTCAAACGACCATCGACGCAGGACTGCAACGTGGTGCGCAGGCCACGGTCGAACAGATCCTGGCAACGGAGGGACGGGTGGCCGGTGCCCAGCAGGCTGCCGTGGTCGTCATCGACACGGAGGGACGCATTCGCGCCCTCGTTGGCGGGCGATCATTCGCCGACAGCCAGTACGACCGGGCGGTCAAGGCTCGGCGCCAACCAGGCTCGGCCTTCAAGCCGCTGGTTTATCTCGCCGCTCTTGAGCGTGGCTGGACGCCCGACACCATGGTGCAGGACACGCCGGTAACGGTCGCCGGATGGAGCCCACGCAACGATTCCGGCACCTACCAGGGCTTGATCACGCTGCGCACGGCGCTGGCGCAATCGGTGAACTCCGTGGCAGTGCGGTTGCAGCAGGAGGTCGGCACGTCGCGGGTGATTGCGCTGGCACAGCGGCTCGGCATCAAGTCAGAGCTGCGGCCGAGTCCGTCGATCGCCCTCGGCACATCGGAGGTTTCGGTGCTTGAGCTGACAGGAGTCTACGGTGTCCTAGCGAGCGGCGGGCTGAGCGTCGCGCCACATGCCATACGCGCAGTGCGCACCGGTGCCGGCGCAGCCGTGTATACACGTCCCGCATATCCGCAGCGCATGCTCGTGTCGCCGGACCACGTGGGCGAGATCAGCGATATGCTGCACTCGGCGGTGACGTCGGGCACTGGACGGCGCGCACTGTTGCCGCGGCATCCAACGGCCGGCAAGACCGGAACCACGCAAGAATTCCGCGATGCCTGGTTCGTGGGGTACACGGCTCAGCTCGTTGCGGGCGTGTGGGTCGGCAACGACGACGGCAAGCCCATGAACAAGGTCGTCGGCGGCGGACTGCCGGCCCGCATCTGGCGTGAGGTCATGCTGGCGGCACATGAGCGGTTGCCGCCGGGCGGTCTGCCCGGTCATGCCGCGGTCAATGCTTCGGATCCGAGAGGCGCCCGCGTTCTGGTGCGCACTGCCCAGCCATAGGCCGGGAAACCTAGGCGTCACTCCTCGACGTCGTAACGGTAGAGATCGAGGCCGTGAATGTGCAGCCAGGCCTTGGCTTCCTCGTAGTCGGGCAGTGCCTTTGCCACGGTGCGCCAGAAGCGTGGGCCGTGGTTCATCTCAAGCAGGTGCGCGACTTCGTGGGCGGCGACGTAGTCGAGAACGAACGGCGGCGCCAGCACGAGGCGCCACGAGAACGAGAGCTGTCCGGCGCTGGAGCATGAGCCCCAGCGGCTTTTCTGATCGCGCATGGTGATGCGCCGGGCGCGGACCCCGAGCGCGCGGGCATGGTGCGCAACACGCGCATCGAGATCGCGGGCAGCTTCGGCAGTCAGCCAATCCTTGAGGCGGCGCGGAGCATGCTCCTCCAATCCGAAGACGTGCAAGGCCGGCATCCTGCGACCTTCGCTGCTCTCGACGCGGACAACGGTGCCTCGTCTCGTTTCGCCGGTGAAGACGATCTTGTGCGGTACGCCACGCAGCGGAACCGTGGCGCCGTCGATGAACGGTGCCGGCTCTGGCACGCACTCCAGGCGCTCGCGAACCCATTCCAGGCTGCGCGAGAGGAATCGGTCGGCTTCACGAAAGTCCGAGCCGCGCGGCATCGTCAGGATGACGGCGCGGCGCGTGCGGCTTACGCGCAGCGTCAGCCGGCGCGCGGTCGGGTGACGACGCACTTCGACCGGCGCATGGATGCCCACCACCTTCAAGAGACGAACGGACGGTGACACCTTGGCCCTCGACCGCGAGATCTTGCTCATATGACCCCCGACTTGCGGTGTCCTTCGTGTGCGAGAGACATGCGCGCTTCAGCGCTGCACGTTTCCCGCCAAGTCCACCATTGGCCTTCGCAACTGTTTGCGGCATGCATGCGGCAGAACGCGACGGCTTGCGCCTCCATAGAGCGAGATCTCGCGTGAGGCAAAGTGATTCATCAATCAGACGCGATGGCACTCTAACTGGAAACGATGCTGCTCTAACAGGTTTCGCGCTTTCCGTAGCGCGATTGCAGCGTCACCGTCGCTTGCAGCTGTGTGTCTGTGGCGAGAGTGCAACGCGGCGCATGCGCCGCGGTGACATCAGGTCGAGAGGCCGCCGCCTTTGCGTGGAGATGGGCGCGACAGCCCACCAAAAAACATGCTGCCGGCGAATTGCCAAAGATTGAGACAGGCGACACCAACGATGCCGGCAACGCTGATGGACTCCTGATGTGCGTGCGCATCTTCCGTAGAGTCGACTGTAGTGCGATCACTCGTCACATCGTCGCGGTCCGCATCGTTGGCAGCGCTAAAGCTAAAGGCAGCGGTGGCGAGCTCGTGCGTGTGACCTTTAGCGCGCGCGACGGCCGTGACACGGTCGAGGGCCGGCATGCCTGTTCCCGCAGCAGTGCGCGGATCGTTGTCACGCACAAAGGTGGCGATGCGCGGCGCTATCTCGGCGCGGAAGCGGGCGCCGTTGAAAATGCCATAGTGACCGACGCGCGGGCATTCGAAGTGCCGCTTGCGGTCGCGCGGAATGCTGATGCATAGGGTGTGCGCGGCGCGGCATTGGCCCTTGCCGGTGATGTCGTCCTTCTCGCCTTCGACAGTCATCAGCGCCACGCGCCGGATCTGCGTCAGGTCGATGGGCCGGCCGCGATGCGTCATCTCGCCCTTGGCCATGAGGTGGCGCACGAATACGGCGTCCACCGTCTGCAGATAAAACTCCCCCGTCAGGTCCATCACTGCGAGATATTCGTCATAAAACTCCCGGTGCTTGTCGGCGCTGTCGCCGTCGCCATCGACGAGGTGGTCGAAGAGGTCACGATGGGCCTTCATGTGCCGGTCCAGGTTCATGGTCATGAACCCCGTGAGTTGCAGGAAACCGGGATAGACCATCCGACCGAAGCCGGCGTTCGGCCACGGCACGCTCGTTACGACGTTGCGGCGAAACCAGCCGGTCCCGCGCTGGACCGCCAGCTGGTTGACGATGGTGGGACTGACGCGGGTGTCGATCGGGCCTCCAGCCAGGATCATCGAGAGGGGAACGGCCGTCTCGCCGTCCTCCTCCATCAATGCGACGGCGGCAAGCACCGGGACCGACGGCTGGCACACCGCGAACACATGTACGTCGCCGCCGAAGTGGCGGAACATGTCGCGCATGGCATCGACATAGTCGTCGAGGCCGAAGCTGCCGGCGGCGAGGGGGATGTTCTTCGCGTCCTGCCAGTCGGTGATGTAGACCTCGTGGTCCGGCAGAAACGTTTCCACGGTACCGCGCAAAAGGGTGGCGAAATGGCCCGACATGGGGGCCACCAGCAAGAGGGCCGGATCACGTCCGGCCCTCTTGGAAGGAAGGTCACGCCTGAAATGCACCAGGCGGCAAAAGGGGTGCTGCCACACCACCTCCTCGGTGACGGCAATCTCGCGACCGTCGATCTGGCATGAGGAAATGCCGAAGCGCGGCTTGTCGTAGCGCCGCGTCGTGCGCTCGAACACTTCCAATGCGGCGGCTGCATGCCGGCCGACGGCGGTGTGCGTGATCGGATTGAATGGATTGTTGAGGAGAAGCCTGTAGGAATCCGCCGCTGCCCGCGCTGGCCTCACAGCAGCATGGCTCAGCTCATACCAGTGGTAGAGCATTTAAAGCCGTCCCCCAAACGTTGCCCGAGCGCCTCAACCGAACCTTGCCTCGTTTGTGCGGAGAGGCATGTGTGTCCGGCGGAGATAAAATAGTCACAATCCCCCGGGGGGAGTCTGCTCCGATTCGCGGAAAGGTTAAAGCCGCTTCAGTCGGCTATGGTTTTGCTCAACCTTTCGGCCAGGGCATCGACGCTGATGGTGTGTGAGAAGTGGGTCACATAAGATCCTTTGGGATCCATCAGGTACATAAGTGCCGTGTGGTCGATGGTGAAGCCGCCGGTGGACTTTTCGTCGGGAACTTTCTTGTAATAGACGCGGTAAGCCTTCGCCACGCCGTCGATCTCGGCGGCGGTTCCCGTCAGTCCGATGAGCCGGGGATCGAAACTTTTGACGTACTCCGCCATTTGGGCCGGCGTATCTCGCTCGGCATCGACGGAGATGAAGAGCGGCGTTAGCCGGTCGGCCTTGGGGCCGATCTTCTGCAACGCGCCGGCAATAACCTGCAGGCCTGAAGGACAGACATCCGGGCAGTAGGTGAAGCCGAAGTAGACGAGCATGTAGCGGCCGCGGAAATCCTTGTCGGTAACTCTGCGGCCGGTGTGGTCGACAAGCGAGAACGGCCCGCCGACAAGAGCCTTGCCGGCTGATGGTAGGCCGGAGAAAAGGCGGTCCCGTCCTGCCGGAATGACGGCCATCGCCGCCAATCCGCCAATCGCAAAGCTGAGAATTGCCAGTGCCGCGACATGCAATTTCATCGACAGTCTTTCAGCCCGATTGCGCAGATGATGCCCGCATCACGGCGCTTGGTGTCATCCAAGGTCCGGTGCTGCGTCAGTTCCTAACATAGAGCGAGGGCGCCCGATGGCGCAGGCGCATTTGGTCGCTGCGATGAACCGCCGATGAACATGCCGTTCAGTCTGAGTTCAACGCCATCAGATAGGCTTGCCCTACCCTGATAAAACTTATCTTCCCCGGCGTGATCCAGAAGCGCGGAGTGCAGGGTCTCCGCGCTTCATCTTTTCAGCATGGTCGCCGGCACCCGTGTAACGCCTTGCCGTGTCCTCATAGCGTTGGGGTGGGATGCCCATGACACGAGCTTCGTTTCTGGACGCGGGCAGTACGACGTTGGACGCGAATGCCATCGTCAATGCCGCCAACACGTCTCTGCTGGGCGTGAGTGGTGTCGATGGTGCCATTCACAGTGCTGCCGGGCCCGAATTGCTGGCCGCGTGCCGCGCCCTCGGTTGACGACCCCGCGCGCAGGTGATCTTCGCCTGCTTCGGCCCGGCATCCGCCGCGAGGCCGCGTGTCGCGAAGCGGGCGTCTGGAGCAGGTTCGTTTCGGATGGCTCACCTTGTCCATGAGAAACGATCGCGCTGAAGTCTGCGTTTATGGATATGCTTCCTTGCGGAAATGTAACGTGAGCAAAATCGGTGGTTGTGGCAGATTGGAGCCTTATGAGAGGTCGTCGGCGTATGCTGCCGATGCGCCTGCAAGAGGGACGTCACGCGTGTTTTGGGCCGGTCGCGTATCCCCAGCTCTCACAATGCCGCCGCAAAACCGTCCCGGAAACGGCGCCGTACCGGCGCAACCTATTGCCTCGTCGGCTGTCAGCGCCCCAAGCGGAATGCTGCGTGCCGGCGTGAGGCCGCGGGGGGTTTAGATCATGGATGTTGCGGGTATCGGGCACGCGGCGGCCGATCTGCTGGGCGGCGAGTGGAGTTTCCAAAATCTTTGGGCGGCCATCGCCCCCTACACCATGTGGCTGGCGATCGGCGCGTTTCTGATTGCGCTGGCCCTTTCGGGATTTGGCAAGCGCGTCCGCTCCGTCATAGAGGAAATGTTCTTCACCAACTGGCAGCTTACGCTGCTTGGTACGGCGGCGCTCGTGTTGTCGCTGGCTGGCGGTTGGACGACGTGGGACGGCATGCGCAATTTCACCGGCGAGCCGGTGCTGTCGCTCATGTTCACATTTGGCATCCATGGCGTGATGTTGATTGTGGCGTGGCTGATCGGTGAAAGCTTTGCGACGGGCATGAGCTCGGTGCCTCAGCGCGGCTACGCACGCGCCGCCGCTCCGCTCCTGATGGTGATCGGCACCGCCGTCTTGATTTTGGCGATGACGACGGTCGGTGTCTATGCCTGGAACTATGGCATTGCAGCCAACACGCTGGTCATGACGCTTGCGGCAGGCACGGCGCTGCTGCTCGGGACGTTCCTGCTGCTGGCCTTCTCAGGCAGCGACATGGTCGCGCCCTACACCCAGGCGCTGCGCATCACCATCCGCAACTCCATGCTGTGGGTAATGTTCCTGGCCTGCATGTCGACGTCGGTGTTCTTCTCGTTCGATAGCCGGTTTAATGTCGTGTTTCCGCAGGAGGAGCGCAAGCGCGTCGCCGACTTGCGCGCGCAGAATCAGGTCACGGGCATTCTGGCCGATATCGGCGGCACCATCACGCAGCGCCGGCTGGAGCAGTCAGAGGACCTGTTCAAGAGCCAGGGATGGCACGAGTACGATGCGCACCTCGCCAAGCTGGCGACGGCGGCGCAGTCGGCCCAGGGCGAGATCGAGCAGTATTTCGTCCAGCAGATGGAGGAGCGCCGGCGCGGCATTGCCCAGCAGCAGGAGCGCATCACAACGGCCCAGAGCGGGCAGATCGGTCTCGCTAACAAGAAGCTGTCGCTGACGGACGAGCTGTCCAACCTTAAGGCCGAGCGGCCGCGGCTCGCAGCAGAGTACGCCCAGCACAAGACCGAGCTCGATGCCAAACGACAGGAGACCGACGCCAAGCGCATTGAGGCCATGGCGGAGGACCGCGGCGTCGAAGGCACCGGTAAGGTCGGCAAGGGTCAGGTCTACCGGCAGCGCATGGGCGAGCTCGGGCGGATGCTGGACGAGGTCAAGATCCGGGAAGAGCGGACGCGGGATGCGCAGCGGCGCCTGAATGCGGTCGAAAGCCGTGTCTCGCAGGTCGAGCGGGAGCTGACCGGCATCGACGGCGAGATCGCCAAGATGAAGGGCGAGGCGCAGACGGCCGAGGCGCGCATCCAGGCCGTCGACAATGTCTCCAACACGAGCGACGGGCAGAAGCTCGATCCGGCACGCGCGCTCCTCGCATTCGAGAACGCGCGCACCGAGTTCCGGCAGGAACCCAATGTGGAGCGGTTGGGGCAAGTCCAGCAGCTTTGCTCGCAGCTCCAGAGTGCTATGAGCGGTACGCCGGCTACCAAGGATCGCGTGCGCTCTATCGATTGTGATCCCAAGCAGGCAGCGGAAGCGTCTGGCGTACTGTTCGCTCTGAATGCCGGCTTCAAGTCCTTCGAGGCAAACTGCGCGGGCGGCGACAAGCTGGCTCAGTACAGCGATGCCGACGGCCTCTTCGGCTTCGCCCGGAAGTGCCTCGCGGACAGCGGCCTGCCGAGCAAGGATACCGAGACACTGCGCACCAAGATCAGCTTCACGGAGCTGACGCGCGACGACCGCGCCCATCGCTTCGTCGTGTCGTGGAACGCTTTCAACGACGGCAACCGGCTCGCCTATCTGGCGCTGGCGATAGCCATCGGCATCGACTCGCTGATCTTCATGACGGGCCTGTTCGGCGCCAACGCCGTGCGCTCGCCGCTGTCGGACGTACCGAGCAGCAAGGCACGCAACGCGCATCAGCTCGAGGCCGTGATCGAAAACGCTTTGCTGCCGGATAAATACGAGAACGCCAACGCTGTGATCGATGCCATGCATCCGATCACGCCGCACGATGGCTTCACGGCCGAGGTTGTTTTGCCCGACGCCACTGTGCCGGGTGCGCAGCGCGTGCTGAAAGTGCTGAACGCTGCAGCCACTATCGGTGCCGTCGCGCGCGATACAGCCCGGCCGCATCGTTATCTCGTGCGCGGCGAGCTGTTCGAATTCCTGTCGTCGGTGGCCAAGAAGGCGTTCGAGGCCGACAAGCGTTACGTCGATATGGCCGAGCTAGAGCGGGTGGTGACCGTGGCGCTGTTGCCGCGCGTCGGCGACAACGCGGAGACGGTGTTGAGCTATATGCATCCGATCCACGAGAAGCCTGGTTTCACGGCCGAGATCCGGCTTGACGAGGTGATCGAGGAGGACCGCCGCATCGTGCGCAGCGCGCTGAATGCGGGCGCCACGCTGGAGCGCGTGGAGCGCGCCGGTAACGATTCACGTCACTATTACGTCCATGGCGATTTCTACAAGACGCTAGCGCGCATTCGCGGACGCCTGCTGGCGTCGGCCGCACATTCGGCCCGGTTTGGCGGGGTGGTGCATGAGCATCGCCCGCGGCTCGAGGCTGGCCGGCAGCAGCCTGCGCTTACGCATATCCCGGCCGAGAGCCGGACTGAGGCGCCCGCGGCCAAGACCTCCGCCACCGTCGATCTCGACTCTTTCGTCACGGCCAAGCTGCTGAAGAGCATCGGCATCGAGCCGCAGAATTACGATCTTCTGCTCGAGCCCGATATCCACGACCCGGCCATCAATGCCGGAAAGGCGCTCGATCAGCTGCGTGATACGGTGCTGGGCCATGAGCTCAAGCTGCTTGAAAAGCGGCTGCAGGCGGCCGTGGACGCAACCATCCGGACGCTGGAGCCCAATCTTCTCGATGACGTTCAGCATCAGACCCTGATGCAGGCGAACCAGCGCCTCCACACGCTGCTGCCGGCGTTGATGCTGACCGACGGTGGGCCGTTCGAGGGTCTGCTGCGCGAGATGATCGCCAAGCTGCAGGACGCTGCCGCGCCCGATGCGGGACATCGTACCGAGGACCATGAGATGCTGCAGGGCCTGCGGCTGCTGGAGGAGAAACTGACAGCGCTCGACCGGCAGACCCCCACATCCTGGTTCCACGTCGGCAATGCGCTGCTCGGTTACGAGGAGTCGTCCGTCGAGATGCCGCGCGTGGCGAGCCGCGGCTATCACACCAAGCAGTAACCGTCAGCTTGTCACGACGAGAATGACGCCGCCAACGACCAGCACCATGGCGGCGATGGTCTGCCAGGTGATGATCTCGCGCTTGAACACCAGGTAGCCGAGCAGCATCGTGAACACCGGTGAGGCCGACACGATCGGTATCACCGACACGAGCGTGCCCATCTGCAGCGCCGAATTGAGGAAGTGCAGCGACAGGCCGGCCGCCACGCCGGCAGCGATGAACCATTTGTGGCTGTCGAGATTGCCGGTGAAGGTGCGGCCTTCGATGCGGAAGGCGATGCTGGCGACCACTAGCGACACCGTGTTGCCGACCAGAACGGCGAACGACGGGCTCGCCACTTCCTCCAGTCCGATCTTGGTGCCGACATGACCGGACGCGCGCACGAAGGCGGCGCCGAGTGGCAGGATCAAAGCCCATAGCGGCCAATCGCGCACCACGCCTTGCTTGCGGTAGGCCGAAATAACGCAACCGGCGACCACAGCCAGCGTGCCGACGGCAATGCGCAGCGTGACCTGCTCGCCGAGGAGGGTTACGGCCCAGAGCGCGCCGAAAATCGGCGCGCAGGCCGTCAGCGCGCTGGTGAGCGTCGGTCCCATGTACTGGATGCTCGACAGTGCCATGGCGGAAGACAGTGACGGCCGAAACAGGCCGACGAGCGCGAACAACGCGCAGGCGCCCGTCAGCCAGTACCAGCTCTCCAGATAAAACGGCGCCAGCAGCCAATACATGACGGCACCCGCCGCGATGTTGACGAGCGAGCCGGAACGCGCGTCCGAGCCGCGCAAGCCGAGGCTCTGCAGGTGATTGGTCAATGCGAACAGGAACGCGGACACGAGCGCGAAGACGACAGCCGTGTATTGCACATCGAGGGTCAATGGAGGGTGGCTCGGCGCGAGGCGGGAGGGCGAAGGTAGAGCGCATCAGTGCATATGGGAACCGGCAATTCAGGCATGCGCGCGGGATGGGAGCTTTGGGGCTGCGCGCAGCCCGTCGAGGCCGTATGCTCAATGCAAAGGAGCTCGAGGGGAAACGTGTCCATGGCCAGCACCAATACGGAAAATCGCAGCCGGCACATCCCGGTCCGGGAGGACTGGCTGGCGCGTCGGACCGAAGCCATCCTAGAGCCCGGCCTGCCCATCATCGATCCGCACCATCATCTGTGGGACAACGCGTCGGGCGTCTACCTGATGCCTGAGCTGTTGGCGGACCTGAAGTCCGGCCATAACATCATCTCCACTGTGTTCATGGAATGCCGCGCCATGTATCGCGCGGGCGGCGATCCGGATCTGGCGCCGATCGGCGAGACCGAGTTCGTCAATGGCGTGGCGGCCATGAGCGCCAGCGGCGCCTATGGACCGACGCGGGTCTGCGAGGGCATCGTCGGCCACGCCAATCTCACGCGCGGCGCCGGGGCCAAACGCGTGCTGGAAGCGCTCATCCTGGCCGGCGGCGGGCGCTTCCGTGGCGTGCGCTATAGCGCCGTATGGCATTGCGATCCGTCAGCGCGGGGTTCGGCCGTTTCGGCGCCGGAGGGATTGCTCGCCGACAAGGGCTTCCGCGAGGGGTTTGCATGCCTGGCGCCTTTGGGGCTCACGTTCGATGCCTGGGTCTATCATACGCAGTTCGGCGAGCTGACAGCCCTGGCACGGGCTTTCCCGGAAACGACTATCGTCATCAATCATGTGGGCGGCGCCATTGGCATCGGTCCTTATGCCGGCAAGCGCTACGAGGTTCTGGCGGACTGGCGCAAGGGCATCGGCGAACTGGCGGCCTGCCCCAACGTAGTGATGAAGATCGGCGGGCTCGGCATGCGGCTGTTCGGATTCACGTTCCAGGACGAGGCAACGCCGCCGTCGTCGGAGCAGCTTGCTCCGGCGTGGCGGCCGTATGTCGAGGGGTGCTTAGAGGCGTTCGGCCCGTCCCGTTGCATGTTCGAAAGCAACTTCCCCGTCGACAAGGGAAGCTGCAGCTATGCCGTGCTGTGGAATGCGTTCAAGCGCATCAGCGCCGGGTATTCGGCGGACGAGAAGGCCGCATTGTTCTGTGGGACAGCCGCGCGCGTCTATCGGTTGAGGAGCGAAGCGTAGGACGTTCACCCCTCGCTGTCGTGGACGAAGGCGCGGCGACGGGTGCCACCATGCGCGTGACAAAGATTTTCGGCGCGGTCGGCGCGTTCTATCGGGATTTCTCCGAGGTCAGCGACGACGAGCTCGTCGCGTTCCTCGAAAAAGCTTGGCGTTAAACGGCCAGCGTGCACTTGCCATTGTTGATGACGACGGCGTCGCGTTCCTTCAGGCGGCAGCGGAAAGACACCACCGGACCATCGACCCACATGTCGGTAATGATGGTCTCGCCGGGATAGACGGGCGCGGAGAAGCGCACGTCGAAACCGGTGATCTTTCGGTGGTCGTACTTGCAGACCTCCTGAAGGACGGCGCGGCAGGCGGTGCCGTATGTGCACAGTCCATGCAGGATCGGCACAGGGAAGCCGACGCGCTTGGCGAGTTCCGGGTCGGCGTGTAGCGGATTGCGGTCGCCATTGAGACGGTAGAGCAGGGCTTGGTCTACGCGCGTTTCCAGGGCGAGGGTCTGATCGGGCTTGCGGTCCGGAATCTTGTGCGGATCGGGACCCGATCCCGCCGGGCCGCCGAAACCACCGTCGCCGCGCGCGAATGTCGTGGAGACGAGCGTGAACATGGGCTTGCCATCGGCGGCGGAGCGGGCCTTGGTTTCGGCATAGATGACGGCGCCCTTGCCGGGGCCCTTGTCGTAGGCCTCGGTGACACGTGTGTCGGCGATCAGCTCGGCTTCCTGCGGCAAGGGGCGGTGCAGGGTGAGCCGCTGTTCGCCGTGCACCACCTTGGAGTAATCGTAGCCGCAGTCCTTCAGCAGTGGCGTGCGCGCGAGCACGGTGGCCATCGATGGCACGGTCTTGAGCTCGCTCTTCTCGAACACAAACGGCAGCTCGTTCTCGTCGTAAGGGTCGCGACCCATGCCGACGCCGATGGCATACAGCATGGTTTCGCGATCGGTGTAGCTGAAGCGGTCGCCTTCGCGCTTGAGCGACATGAGGTGATCGTAGTTGAGGGGCACAGGCGGGCTCCGTTGGGTTGCAATCAGGATTGAGGTGGCCAATAGCGGTCCTTGAGGACGCGCTTGTAGAGTTTCCCAGTTGGCAGGCGCGGCATGGCGTCGGTGAAGTCGATGCTGCGCGGGACCATGTAGGCGGCGATGCGGGACCTGGTGAAGGCGATAAGCTCATTGGCGAGAGCGGTGGATGGTTTTTGGCCCGGCGTGAGCTCGACCACGGCTTTGACTTCCTCGCCCATCTCGGGATTGGGAACGCCGAACACGGCAACATCGGCGACCTGCGGATGCAGGATCAGGGCGTCCTCGATGATCTGGGGGTAGATGTTGACGCCACCGGAGATGATCATGAAGGCCTTGCGGTCGGTGAGGTAAAGATAGCCGCCAGTATCCACATAGCCGATATCGCCGAGCGTGGACCAGTTGGGGTGCTGCGGATGCTGGGCGGAGCGCGTCTTGTCCGCGTCCTTGTAGTAGGCGAAGGGCATCTCGTCGCGCTCGAAGTAGATGGTGCCGGCCTCGCCCGGCGGCAGCTCGCGGCCGTCATCGTCGCAGATGTGCAGAATGCCCACGGCCGCGCGGCCGACCGAGCCTGGCCGCTCGAGCCAGATCTTGCTGTCGATGCGCGTCGTGCCGTTGCCTTCGGTGCCGGCGTAATATTCGTGCAGGATCGGTCCCCACCATTCGATCATCTGGCGTTTGACCTCGATAGGGCAGGGCGCGGCGGCGTGGATGGCAACGCGGTGGGTGGAGAGATCGTGCCGTGACTTCTCATCGGCGCTGAGACGCAGCAGGCGCACGAACATGGTGGGAACCCACTGACTGTGCGTGATTCGGTAGCGCTCGATGTGCGCGAGGCTGGTGGCCGCGTCGAATGCATCCATCATCACCACAGTGCCGCCGAAGAACTGAACGCCCAGAACGTAGGCGAGCGGCGCGGCATGGTAGAGCGGCGCGGGCGACAGGTAGACGGCCTGGGGCGAGAAGCCGTAGCTGGCCATGGTGCCGCGGTGCCGCCATTCCGCGAACCCGGGGGGCGCCAGCAGCGGCCGTTTTATACCCTTGGGGCGCCCGGTAGTGCCGGAACTATAGAGCATGGTTTCGCCAAGGGATTCATCGTCGATGCGCGTGGCGGGGCGGTCCGCAGTGGCTGCCTCGTAGCTCGACCAGCCATCGATGACGCCATCGGCCATCAGGCGCAGGCGGCATCGAGGGATCAGGTTCGTCAGCGGGGCGGCGACCTCGCGCATGGCGAACGAGGTCACCAGAGCCTCCGCGTCGCAGTCATTGGTGACGTAGGCAACCTCGTCCGGCGTCAGGTAGCGGTTGATGGCCGTGACGTAGAGGCCCGCGCGCAAGGCGGCCCACACCACTTCCATGAAACGCAGGTTGTTCTCCATCAGCAACGCGACATGGTCGCCGCGGCGCAAACCCTGTGCGCGCAGCAGATGCGCCAGGCGATTGGAACGCTCGTCCAGCTCGCGATAGGTGATCGTTGCACCCGTCGCCGCATGGATCAGGGCGGCCTTGCCGGGATCGTGCTGCGCGTGATCGCCGAGATACATGCGGGATGCGCCTCAGTCGAGGTCGAGGCCGTCCATGCCGACGTTTTTGCGCGCCTTGGCCACCATGTCGTTGACGATCGGACCGAGCGCGACAGGGTCGGCCATCTGCTCGATGGTGGGCCCGCGCCGCCAGCCTTCGCACACCGAGACGATGCCGTTGCCGGCCTGGAAGACGCGGCCGCTGACGGCCTGCGAGTCCTCGCTGGCGAGCCATGTGACGATAGGCGAGACCCACTTGGGATTGCGGCGGGCGCGCTGTTCTTCGGTCAGCTCGCGCAAGCCTTCGGTCATGCGCGTTTGCGCGGAGGGCGAGATGGCATTTGCCGTTACGCCATAGCGACGCAACTCGCGCGCGGCGATGATGGTGAAGGCGGCAATGCCGGCCTTGGCCGCGCCGTAGTTGGTCTGGCCGACATTGCCGTAGATGCCGGACGTGGAGCTGGTGTTGATGATTCGCGCCTTGAGCGGGGCCCCCGTACGCTTGGCCTCGTCGCGCCAGTAGGCGGCGGCGTGGCGCGTGGGCGCGAAGGTGCCTTTGAGATGCACGGAGATGACGGCGTCCCACTCGTTTTCGCTCATGTTGGTCAGCATACGGTCGCGCAAAATGCCAGCGTTGTTCACGACGACGTCGAGGCGCCCGTAGCTATTGATGGCCTGGTCAATGAGGGATTTGGCACCGTTCCAATCGCTGACGTCGTCGCCGTTGACTTCTGCGTCACCGCCGGCCTTGCGGATCTCCGCAACGACTCCGCTGGCATGCGAGGCGTCCCGGCCGGTCCCGTCGACGCCGGCGCCGATGTCGTTGACGATGACCTTGGCACCGTGGGCCGCCAGCATCAGCGCATGTTCACGGCCGAGGCCCTGGCCGGCCCCCGTCACGACCGCGACACGTCCTTCGCACAAACGGCTCATCGTGGGCTTTCCCCGTATTGGCTTGATCGGCTTGATTGCGCAAGCATAGCCAAAGGCGCAGAGCCTTGGCCAGCCCGCAGGAGCCTGGCATGGCCTGCCGGGCAACCTGCCAGCCGCGCCGGAGCTTACTCTCGCAATACCTCGCGAATGGCCGCAACAGTCTTGGCGCGATTGATGAGGCAGAGATCAAGTCCCAGCCATATTGCCGTCTCGTGCCAGTCCCACAACCTTTCGCTCGTCTGCCTTCCCGCATTTCAGCTCTGCTTCACGACATCGGTGTTGCTTGCCGGCGGGGCAGGGGTAACATGGCCTGTATCTCGAAATCAGGGGGCTCTCCTTCATGCACGGCAAGCGTCCGACCATCTCGTCCGTTCACGGCGTCGTCGCAGCGGCGCATCCGCTCGCGGCCCAGGCCGGCGCCCGCATGCTGGCCAACGGCGGCAATGCCTTCGATGCCGCGGTGGCGACTTCGGCGGCGCTCAATGTGGTCGAGCCGTTCATGTCGGGCCTCGCGGGCCTCGGGCTCGCGACCTGCTACGTGGCTTCCGAGAATCGCGTGCGCGCGCTGGACTTCACCCCGCCCGTTCCCTCGCGCTTTCCGGTCGAGCGTTTCAAGCGGCGCGAGGACGTGCAGCGGGGGGCGCTGGCGGTCGGGACGCCCGGCAACATCGGCGGATGGGCGGAGTTGCTGCGCACGTACGGCAAGCTGAAGCTGGCGGATGTGTTCGCGCCGGCCATTGCACTGGCGCGCGACGGCTTTCCGATCCTGGAATTCGGCGAGTTCGAGATCAACGGCACGGCGGCCGAGATCAAGGCGCACAGCGCGCTCTATGATGAGTGGGCCAAGACCTATACGGGCGGCACGGGGTCGGTGAAGCAGGGTTTCCTGCTGAAACAGCCCGATCTGGCCAAGACCCTAGGAGCCATCGCGGCGGAGGGTGTCGAGCATTTCTATCGCGGCGCGTTGGGCCGCACGGTGATTGCGCATATCGAGAAGCTCGGTGGGTGCCTCACCATGGACGATCTCGGCGCCATGAAGCCGGTGTGGAAGGAGCCGCTCACCGCGAGCTATCGCGGACTCACGGTCAATATCCCGCCGCCGCCGTGCGAAGGATTCCAGTTCCTGCTGACGCTGCGCATCCTCGAAGGCTTCGATTTCTCGAAGATGGAGCGCAACGGCATCGAGCACCTCGATACGGTATGGCGTGCCATTCGTATTGCGGCGGGTGTGCGCATCGCCAACAATGCGGCAGCCAATCCCAACGTGGCCGAGCTGTTGTCGGACGCGCATGTCGAGACGCTGCGGCGCCGGGTGAAGGACGGCAAGCCGGTCGAGGGACCCACGGAGCAGTGGATGGCGCCGCCGGCGGGCGGCGCGGCGGCTGAAAGTCACACGACCTCGCTGTCGGTCGCCGATCGCGACGGCAACGCCATTTGCGTGACGCAGAGCCTGGGCAGTCCGTTCGGCTCGGCCGTGGTGGTGCCCGGGACGGGGCTGTGCCTCAACAATTTCCTGTATTGGGCCGACGTCAACCCGAAGAGCCCGAACCTGACGAAACCCGGCGCCAACCTGCCGATGTGCGTGACACCCAGCATCAGCACGCGCAATGGCAAGCCGGAGCTGGTGCTCGGCACGCCCGGCAGCTACGGCATCGTCCAGACGCAGCCGCAGGCGTTCGTGCAGTATGTCGACTATGGACTGCCGCTGCAGGAGGCCATCGAGGCGCCGCGCGCCCGGCTCTGGGACGGCCGGCAGGTGGAGCCCGAGACGCGCATCGCTGCGGCGACGCTCGATGCGCTGCGCAAGCGCGGCCACGAGATCATGCCGGGCGAAGGCTGGACCATGCGCGTCGGCGGCATGCAGGCCATCGCCATCGACCATGGCACCGGCGCCTTGACCGGCGCTGCCGATCCACGACGCGACGGCTACGTCGCCACGCCCTGATGAAATCGTCGAGGAAACGTCAATGAGCAAGAAACGGATTGCCATCGTTGGTGCGGGCGCGCTCGGCGGACACGTGGGCGGCTATCTCGCAAAGGCGGGCGAGGACGTCACGCTGATCGATCCGTGGCCCGAGCACGTCGAGAAGATGCGCAAGGATGGGCTGACGCTGGTGGGCCAGACGGCGCCGGAGAATTTCACCGTGCCGGTGAAGGCCATCCACCTTACGGAACTGCAAGAGGTCTCGAAAGGCAAGCCGTTCGACTTCGCCTTCGTGGCGGTGAAGTCCTACGACACGATCTGGGCGACGCAGATGATTGCGCAATACCTGGCGCCGGACGGGTACATTGTATCCTTGCAAAACAGCATCAACGAGGAGCGCATTGCGAGCGTGGTCGGCTGGGGCAAGACAGTCGGCTGCATCGCCAGCACAATCGCGGTTGAGCTGACGGGGCCGGCGCGGGTGCAGCGGAACGTGGCGCTCGGAGGCGATCATCACTTGGTGTTCCGGGTGGGTGAGCCGCATGGCCGCATCACGCCGCGCGTGGAGGAGATCGCAGCTCTCGTGCGCAATGCCGACAGCGCCAAGGCGACAACCAATCTGTGGGGCGAGCGCTGGTCCAAGCTCGTCATCAATGCCATGCGCAACCCGGTGTCGGCGGCAACAGATCGAGGCGGCAACGCCAACGATCGCGATCCCATGACGCGACGTCTGGCGTTGCGGCTCGCCAGCGAGGCCATCAAGGTCGGGCGGGCGCACGGCTATACGCTGGAGAAGGTCTACAAGATGGACCCGATGCGCGTGATGGCGGCCGGCGACGGCGACGAGGCCGCACTGGCCGAATGCGGGAAGGTGCTGCTCGACAACGTGAAGTTCCGCAACGACGAGCAGCGCCCGTCCATGGGCCAGGACATCCAGAAGGGCCGCCGCACGGAGATCGACTACATCAACGGCCTGGTGGTGGCAAAGGCCAATGAGCTCGGCATTCCAGTGCCGGCCAACGTCGGCATCGTCGCGGCGGTGAAGCGCGTAGAGCGCGGCGAGGTGAAGCCGAGCGCCGAGAACGTGGCGGGGATCTAGACCTACACGTCGTAAATATAGCGGGCGACGGCGTCCTCGTTCCAGGCGATGCCGGCGCCGGGACGGTTGAGGATTGTCACCCTGCCGCCGGTGACGGGGAACGGCTCGGCGAGAATGGGGTCGGCCCAGTCCTGCCACTCGAGCCAGTGCGCCGTTTCCGTGACGCGAAGCAGGTGTGCGGAGAATTCCGGATAGAGATGCGATGAGATCTCGACACCCGCCGCTCCGGCGATGGCTGCGGCACGCAGCCAGCCCGTAACGCCGCCGATGCGCATGAGGTCGGGCATGACGTAGTCTCCCGCGCCCAAAGCCAGCGCCTGGAACAGCGAGCGGGGTCCGTAAAAGTTCTCGCCAAGCTGGAGCGGTGTTTTCAGTTCTGCCTTGAGCTGAGAGTAGCCAGCAAGATTATTGTAGGCGATCGGCTCCTCGAACCAGTAGAGGCCGTGATCGTCTAGCGCGTGGCATCGGTGACGTGCATCGCCGAGGCTCAGGCCCTGATTGAAGTCGACCATCAGCTTGATGTCGCGGCCTGCGGCAGCGCGGACCGCGTCGATGGCGGCAAGATCGTCGTCGAGGCGGTCGCGGCCGAGGCGCAGCTTCAAACCTGTGAAGCCGCCTTCCGCGGCGAGCGCGGCGGCTTCGCCGGAGAGTTGGGCAACGTCCGTCAACCACAGGCCATTGCTGTTATAGGCCGGAACCGAGCCGAGCGAGCCACCGAGGAAGACGGCAAGCGGCATGTTGGCCGCCTTGGCGAGAGCGTCCCATGCGGCCATGTCGAGGCCGGAGATGGCGATCTGTGAAAGACCTTCATAGCCAACCAGGTTGAGGGACTTGAGGCCGGCCTGGAAGTCGTCGATGGGCCGGATGGGCTTGCCTTTGCGGACGGCGGCGATGTCGTGGAGCAGGGGGATGAGGTAGCGCGCCGCCTGAGCGAGATAGG
>CADEFX010000049.1 GCA_902826715.1 uncultured Hyphomicrobiales bacterium
GTCTTCTCGATGAGCAACTCGGCTGCAAGCACGCCAAAGCAGCCGCTTCGCCGCGCGCGAATGGCGACATCTTAAAAGCTCCACCCCAGGTGGAACCAGCCGGCGGCCCGTGCGTAATCCCGTTTGCGCCCGTGCCTTTGCGGCGTGGCGCGCATGATAAGAAAAGCGCCTCTGTCCTCCCCTGAGGCGCTTTTCATTCTCAGAGTATAGCCGCCAACTCGGCGAAGCCCAGGCCGCCCGGTCGTCGCGTGATCCAGCGCGGGTGAGCGGTCATCGTCGGCAGGAACGCTTGCACGTTCGCCACCCCAGCGGACAGTGGAAAGTACGCGAACATCGGCTCGTCGTTCGGGGAGTCCCCCACGTAGACGACACGATTGCGGGCTTGATCGGCATCTATTCCAAAGCCTCGCAGGACCGAGAGCGACATCTGCACTTTGCTGAAGTCGCCGATCCAAGCGTTGACGTGAATGGAGCTTACCTTGGCCGTCGCGCCCTCCGCTTCGAACATGCGCACGATGTCTTGGATCAAACCGTCCGCCAGCGGAGCCACGTCCTCGCAGACGTCCACTGCGCAGTCGCTGATGCGGTAGGCCTGATCGGCCGCGAGCCGGACGTGAGGGTGCTTGTCCCGGATCTTTTCGAAGATTGCCGCCAACCGCGCCTGATCGGCCCGCCGCTGACCGTCCGAGCGCTGGAACTCCCGCAGCATGCGCTTTGCCTGCCGGTCGTAGCGGAAATAAAAAGCGCCGTTCTCGCCCACGACGGCCGCTACCGGCCACATTCGCGCGATCATATCGCACCAGCCCGCGGGCCGGCCCGTCACGATGACGACTTGGCGTCCCTTCCGCCCCAAATCTTCGAGCGCGGTGTAGCTCGCGGCCGGCAGAACGCCGCCGAGCGTCAGCGTATCGTCGAGGTCGCACAGGACGAACGAGACCGTCGCCAAGTCCTTCGCCGCTGACCCATCGAGGAGCTTCATTTAGGATTTCCGCTCCAGCACGCCACCCGAGGCCGCTCGCTACTTCCGCAATAGCCTCAAGACCGCCTGCCCATAATCAACGAGTGAGTAAAGAGATGCGGCGGCGGCCAGGAACAGCAGCGCGCGTGATGCCTCCAGTCCGAGGAAGGAAGGCTTGCCGATCAACCCGAGTGCGATCAGCACGACGCCGACCTGGGCCACGGCGTGGACGGCCGTTTTGATCTTGCCGCTATTGCGAACCCAGATGTCATGCCCGGCCTGCTTCGCGAAGGCCCTGAGATAGGGAATGGCCAGATCGCGCGAATAGACAATGAACAGCATCCACGCCGGCATCCAGCCGTTGTAAAGAAAGGCCAGAAACACCGACAGGTGATAGATGCTATCGCAGATCGGGTCGATCAAACGGCCGAACTGGGATTCCTGCTTGAGGCGCCGCGCAATGATGCCGTCCATGAAATCGGAGGCTTCCGCCAGGACCATCAGCACCAGCGCGGCGACAAGGGCCCATGTCTCAGTCTGCGTAATGAGAACCATGACGACCGGCCCGAGGCATCCACGCAGAATGCTGAGCACGTTCGGGACCGTGTACAGAGCGTTGGAAGGCTCCATCTGTCTCAACTCTCGCCCATCAGAGATACTCATGGGGCGTCACATCCATTTGGCGGCAATTTCAATGACCAAATCCCTCGGCGCGAGCCGCCTTCGCACGCGCGTTAATCTCGTCGTTGCGCCTGACGAGCGCGTCGAAGTCTCCATGAATATAGCCTGCCTTGGCGCCCCAGCGCTTGGAGCTTTCGAACTGGTCGAGCGTGTAGATGCGGGAAACGAGCAAAACCTTGTTCGCGTCGAGGACATCGCGGCAGGCCCTGGACATGAAAGTGTTGCTTCCCCGGCGGCGTATTGCAATCCCGTTCATACTCTGCAGGGCAGATAGGCGTTTCAGGCGCGCGAGCCGCCGTTCCGGGGCTGCCACAAGCACGTGGCGCCGGAAGACCAGCTCGGTATGCAGTGTCACGGGAACATCGGAATTCAAGCTCTTCACATACTCGAGCATACTCAGCGAGAAACCGTCGATCCAGTAGCGGCCGGCAAAGTGATCCTCCATATGCCGCACGAGCTTTCCAAGCGCCGTTCGCGTGTCGCCACGCCCAACTTTCAACTCCAGTACGACGAACATCGATGTCGACTCCAGAGTACCGAGGTCGGTCAAACCCATCAGCGACCCCTGCTCTATGCCACGATGCATCTGCGAGGATGAAAGTGCGTCCACCACGAAACGCGGATGCCGGAAATAGAACGTTTCGTTGCCGCGTGAAAAATCCCAGCACACATCTCCCTCGAAAATATGGGTTCTGGCCGGGTGAGCGGCTGCCAGGCGGCGCGCCTCGTCTAATCCCGGTCGGCTGTTCAGTGCGCGATGATGAATAAAGCCATACCCGCCGAAGCGATCGAAGACAGTCACACGGTCTTCCTCTCACCCAGCGTCGCGGAAAACGCTCGCCGCGTAGTCCAGGAGAGAATACGCCGTAACGGCCGTGGCGACCAGCAAGACGAAGCTCAAGAGTAGTGCAAGCATCTCAGGCAGGGTTGGCCCCCATATGGCATAGCCGGCCACCACGACGAGTTGAGCTATGCTTTGCGCGACGGCCTTCCACTTGCCGCTTTGCCGTGCGCCCATCGTGCCCTTCTTCTGCTCGGCGTGCACACGCAAATAGGACACGCTGACATCGCGGCATATGATGATCAGTAACATCCACAGCGGCATCCAATGATTGGCCGTGAAGGCTGTGAATACCGACACGCGATAGAGGCTGTCGGCCATCGGATCGAGCAGTTTGCCGATGTTGGACACCTGCCCCCGGCGCCGGGCCAGCACACCGTCGATCCAGTCTGAGAACTCCGACAGCACCATAAGGCAGAGCGCCGCCCACAAGGCCCATAGCTCTCCACTCACGAGGAGTAGAATGACCGGCGCCGTCGCCAGCACGCGCAGCGACGTGATCGTATTCGGAAGCGTCCAGAATTGCTGCTGCTTCACGTGCTCAAACTCATTTTTGCTTCCGGTACGGCAACCCATCGGATTCCGCGGCTGCCGTCATGGCAACCGGGAACCGCGCCCGGCCGAATTCCGGACTAAGAGCCGACCCATAGTCACCGTCCAGGTTAAGAGGCTTACATTATGGACACGATGACGGGTAGGGCCAAGTCACGCTTCGGAGAGCAGAATCGCACTGCGGAACCGCAGCTTGCGACCGATCTGTCATAAGGGCGCCGTCCGCGCGCCCGGGCAACGCTCAACGGTGTTGTGCGCGGCGCCCAAAAAATAATCGAGCTCACCGAAGGGTGAGCCCGATCCCTTTGTCGGAAGCCACACGCGATACTTAGGGACTTCCAAAAAATTCCGTGCGGGGCTTGAACACGCCACACGATCGTACGCTACGCAGATCACTCTTTACGCAACTGCAACGCTACTTACGCAGTACCTTCGAGTAGGCTGCCGGCCTGGCCTTCCCCCGAGCCTTTGCGGCTGCCGCTACAACAACGGTTCACCAGAAAGGTTGTTCTCCGCATCGTTCAGTTATCCACAACTTGGCCGTGTCTGTGGACAACTGCAGCCCGCGCACCGTTACGCCGCAGCTTCCACCGCGCGCTTGGCCATCACACCGATCAGGTTTGCCCGATAGGCGGCATCCGCATGGATGTCGCTCATCAGCCCCGACGCATCGGCCTTCACGCTGGTAATCGCAGCTGGTGTAAACGATTTGGCCAGCGCCGCTTCCATCGCGGGCACCCGGAACACGCCGTTACTACCCGCGCCCGTTACCGCGACCCGCACCTCCGAGCCGCGTTGCGCCACGGCCACGCCGACGAGGGCATATCGGGACGCGGGATTGGCAAACTTGGCGTAGCCGAACTTGGCCCCCAGCGGGAATGACAGGGCTGTGATGATCTCGTCCTCGCCGAGCACGGTCGTGAATAGCCCGTCGAAGAAGTTATCGGCCGCGATCTGGCGCTTGCTGGTGATCACCGTGGCGCCAAGGGCCAGCACGGCTGCCGGATAGTCGGCTGCCGGGTCGTTGTTGGCCACCGATCCGCCGATGGTGCCGCTATTGCGGACGTGCGGATCGCCGATGGCGCCGGGAACGCCCGCCAAGCCGGGCAAGGCCGACATCACGGTCTTCGACCCGGCAACCTCCGCATGTGTCGCCATGGCGCCGATCACCAGCGCGTTCCCGTTCTGCTCGATCTTGCGCAGCTCTCCGATGGCTCCGAGGTCCACCACGGCTGACGGGCTTGCCAGCCGCTGTTTCATGGTCGGGATCAGCGTCTGGCCGCCCGCCAGCAGCTTGGCTCCATCTTTCAGCAGGCCCTGCGCATCGTGCACGGTGGCCGGCCGATGATAGTCGAATGCATACATGATTGATCCTCCTACTCGGCGGCCATTTTGGACGGCGCCTTCTGCACCGCCCGCCAAACCGTCTGAGGTGTTGCCGGCATGGCCAGATTCTCATGGCCGATGGCATCGGTGATCGCGTTGATCAGCGCTGCCGGCGCCGCGATGGCGCCCGCCTCGCCGCAGCCCTTGATCCCCAGCGGGTTGGAAGGACACGCCGTGGTCGTCATCGCCACGTCGAACGACGGCAGATCATCGGCGCGCGGCATGCAGTAGTCCATATAGCTGGCCGTCAGGAGCTGGCCATTCGCGTCGTACACCGCATTTTCCAGCATTGCCTGGCCGATGCCTTGCGCGATGCCGCCGTGCACCTGGCCTTCGACGATCATGGGATTGATGAGAATTCCGAAGTCGTCCACTGCCGTCCAGCGGTCGATGCGCGTCACGCCGGTCTCCGGATCGACCTCGACCTCCGCGATGTGCACACCCGACGGGAACGTGAAGTTCTTCGGATCGTAGAACGCACCCTCTTTCAGGCCGGGCTCGATTTCCGAGCTGTCGAACTTGTGCGCCACATACGCCTGCAGCGCCACTTCGCCGAAGGCCATCGACTTGTTGGTGCCGCGGCCCGAGAACACGCCGTCAGTGAAGTCCACCTCGGTCTCGGGCACCTCCATGCAGCGCGAGGCCACCTTGGTCGCCTTCGCCACCACCTTATCGAGCGCCTTGGAGATCGCGGACATGCCGACGGCACCCGAGCGCGAGCCGTAAGTGCCCATGCCCATCTGCACCTTGTCGGTGTCGCCGTGCACGATCGAAATCTGCTCGATCGGAATACCCAGTCGATGGGACACGAGCTGCGCGAACGTGGTCTCGTGCCCCTGACCGTGACTGTGCGATCCCGTCAGCACCTCCACCGTGCCCACCGGATTGACGCGCACCTCCGCCGACTCCCACAGCCCCACGCCGGCACCCAGCGACCCGACCGCTTTCGACGGCGCGATGCCGCACGCCTCGATGTAGGCCGAGAAGCCCACACCGCGCAGCTTGCCCTGCTTGGCGCTCTCGGCCTTGCGCTTGCCGATGTTGGCGTAGTCCGCCATCTCCAGCGCCTTGCGCATGGAGGCATCGTAATCACCGGTGTCATAGGTCATGATGACCGGTGTCTCGTGCGGGAACGATGTAATGAAGTTTTTCCGCCGGAATTCCGCCGGGTCAGTCCCGAGCTGGCGCGCAGCAACCTCCACCAAGCGTTCCACCACGAACGTCGCTTCCGGCCGCCCGGCCCCGCGATAGGCGTCCACGGGTGCCGTATTGGTGTAGACGCCGTCCACTTCGCAATAGATCGCCGGGATATTGTATTGGCCCGACAGCAATGGAGCATAGAGATACGTTGGCACCGACGACGCGAACGTCGAGAGGTAGGCGCCGAGGTTGGCCTTGGTATTGGCCCGCAGCGCCAGGATCTTGCCGTCTGCATCCATGGCAAGCTCGGCGGTGGTCACGTGATCGCGCCCGTGCGCGTCCGACAGGAAGGCTTCCGTCCGGTCGGCGGTCCACTTCACCGGCCGGCCGACCTTCTTGGCCGCCCAGATGCACACTGTCTCTTCGGCATAGATGAAAATCTTCGAGCCGAAGCCGCCGCCGACATCCGGCGCTATCACCCGCAGCTTGTTCTCCGGCGCAATGCCGTTGAAGGCTGACAGTACCAGCCGCGCCACATGCGGATTCTGGCTCGTGGTGTAGAGCGTGAAGCCGCCCTGGCCCGTATCGTACTCGCCGATGGCCGCGCGCGGCTCCATGGCGTTGGGAATGAGGCGGTTGTTGACGAGATCGATTTTGGTAACGTGCTTGGCTTGCGCGAACGCCGCATCGACCGCCGCCTTGTCCCCCAGATGCCAGGCATAGACGGTGTTGTTGGGCGCCTCGGCATGCACCTGCGGCTGCCCATTGGCCTGCGCCTTCGCGAGATCGACGCACGGGGCCAGCACGTCGTAATCGACGGCCACAAGTTCCGCGGCATCGCGCGCCTCCGCCAAGGTCTCGGCGATGACCACGGCCACGTGGTCGCCGACATACCGCACCTTACCCTGCGCCAGCGCCGGATGCGCACCAGCCTTCATCGGCGATCCGTCCTTGGAGTGGATTAGCCAGCCGCAAATCAGGCCGCCAACCTTGTCGGCCGCCAGGTCGTCGCCCGTATAGATGCCGAGCACGCCCGGTGCTTTCTCCGCGGCACTGATGTCGATCTTCTTGAGCGTGGCGTGCGCATGGGGCGAGCGCACGAACACGGCATAGCTCTGGCCCGGCCGATTGATATCGTCGACGTACTGGCCCTTGCCCGTGATGAACCTGTGATCTTCCGTGCGGCGTACCGAGGCGCCGATGCCCGTGGCTGTCATTGGCCTTCTCCCGACTACTCTGCGGCCTGACGGACGCTGCCCATGGCAGCCGCGCCGGCGGCAATGGCCTTGACGATGTTGTGGTAGCCGGTACAGCGGCAGATGTTGCCGTCCAGCTCCCTGCGGATGGTGTGCTCGTCCACGCCCGGTCCGTTGCGCTGCACGAGGTCGACGCTCGCCATGATCATTCCGGGGGTGCAATAGCCGCATTGCAAGGCGTGGTGCTCCCGGAAGGCCTCCTGCATCGGATGAAGCGTAGCGCCATTAGCCAGCCCTTCGATCGTCGTCACTGTCTTGCCTTCGCAAGAGAGCGCCAGTGCCGTGCACGATTTGATGGCGCGCCCATCGACATGGACCACGCAGGCGCCACACTGGCTCGTGTCGCAGCCCACATGCGTTCCTGTCAGACGCAGATCCTCGCGCAGGAATTCCACCAACAGCCTGCGCGAATCGACGGTCTTGGTGACGGTCTTGCCGTTCACCGTCATGGATACGGTGGCCATTAGCGTCCTCCCCTGCACGAATTCTCTCACGATCTGAACCCATTGAAGTTCAGAATTAGAACAGTTGCAACACACGATGAAGGCATGGTCGGGCAGCCGGGCGCGCCTCCCTGCACGCCGAAACCGACCTTGACCTGCCCGCGATGCGTTGACCGTGTCCGGCGCTGGTCTAGGATATCTTCAGAACCAAAGACCACACGAGGAGGCGCCCCGATGACCATCTCGATCAGCCAGCTCCATCCTGTCTTCGCCGGTGAGGTGTCGGGCGCCGACCTCACCAAGCCGCTCAGCCGCGAGGATGTCGCCGCAATCGAGGCCGGCATGGACAAGTATGCCGTCCTCGTTTTTCACGACCAAAAGCTGACCGACGACCAGCAGATGGCCTTCACGCGCAATCTCGGCGAGATCGAGAATGCCACTGGCAACAACATCACCAAGCCTCAGGAGCGGCGGCTGCCGGTCGGCATGAACGACGTCTCCAATCTTGACCAAAACAACAAGCCGCTGGCCCGCGACGACCGCCGCCGCATGTTCAACCTGGGGAACCAGCTCTGGCATTCCGACAGCTCGTTCCGCGCTGTCCCGGCCAAATATTCCCTGCTCTCGGCGCGCACGGTCGCCACGCGGGGCGGCAATACCGAGTTTGCCGACATGCGTGCCGCCTACGACGCCCTCGACGATCAAACCAAGGCCGAGATTGAGGACCTGATCTGCGAACACTCGCTTCTCTACTCGCGCGGCCTTCTCGGGTTCACGGACCTGACCGAAGAGGAACGCGCCATGTTCAAACCGGTGAGGCAGCGGTTCGTGCGCACCCATCCCGTCACGAAGCGCAAGTCGCTCTATCTCTCCTCGCACATCGGCACCATCGTCGGTCAGCCCATGCCAGAGGCTCGTGCTCTTGTCCGCGATCTCGCCGAGCACGCTACGCAACCCCAGTTTGTCTATGTTCATAAATGGCGCCAATACGATCTCGTCATCTGGGACAACCGCCAGACCATGCATCGCGTGCGCCGCTTCGACGAGACGCAACCACGCGACATGCGTCGCACCACTGTCGCGGGCGACGCGCCCACCGCCGAGCAGGCGGCCGCCTGACCGGATCCATCACTGCAGGAGCATTGATATGAAAGCTGCTGTCGTCGGCGCGAACGGCGTCGAGGTCAAGGATGTCGCCAATCCAGTCCCCGGCCCAGAGCAGGTCCTCGTCAAGGTGAAGGCCGCCGGCCTCAACCGTGCCGACCTCACTGTAGCCTCGGGCCGCATGCACGGCGGCAGCGGTGGTCCCGGAACCGTGCTCGGCATGGAGTTCTCCGGCGAGGTTGCCGAAGTCGGCGCCGCGGTCAAGGACATCAAGCCCGGCGACCGGGTCATGTGCTCGGGCGCGGCCGCCTACGCCGAATACGCCGTCGCCGACTTCGGCCGCACCGCCAAGATCCCCGCCAACAACATGACGTTTCCCCAGGCCGCCACGCTGCCGGTCGCCCTGCAGACCATGCACGACGCCGTCGTCACCAACGGCCGCCTCAAGGACGGCGAGGCCATCCTGATCCAGGGCGCCAGCTCCGGCGTCGGCCTCATGGCCATGCAGATCGCCAAGTTCAAGGGCGCCCGCCTCGTCATCGGCTCGTCGACGAATGCCGAGCGCCGCGCACGCCTCGTCGAGTTCGGCGCTGATCTCGCCATCGATTCCTCCGATCCCGGCTGGGCCGACCAGGTGCTGAAGGCCACGGACGGCAAGGGCGTCGATCTCATCGTCGACCAGGTCTCCGGCAAAGTCGCCAACGACAATCTGCGCGCCACCGCCATCCGCGGCCGCATTGTCAACGTCGGCCGACTCGGCGGCTTTAAGGGCGAGTTCGACTTCGACCTCCACGCGCTTCGGCGCATCGACTACATCGGCGTCACGTTCCGCACCCGCTCCGTCGAGGAGGTGCGCGAGATCAACCGCCGCATGCGCGCCGACCTGTGGCCGGCGGTGGAATCCGGCAAGCTGGCGCTGCCGATCGATCGTGCATTCCCGCTCGACGAGGCCGCCGCCGCACTCGCGCACATGAAGGCCAACAAGCATCTCGGCAAGATCGTCCTGACGGTCTGACCCAATAAACAAGAAGGCAGTCCCATGCACCCGCCCGGCCCCGCGACCTTCGACGTGCCCAAGGGCGCGTGCGACTGCCACGTCCACGTCTTCGGCCCCTTCGACACATTCCCGCTCGCCGCCACGCGCAGCTATACGGCGCCGCCGGCCGTCACCTCCGACCTCATCGCCCGCATGGACGCCGCGGGCGTCGCGCGCGCCGTGATCGTCCAGCCGAGCGGCTATGGCACCGACAACCGCTGCACGCTAGACGCCGTGCGCAGCCATCCCGACCGCCTGCGCGCCGTCGCCGTCATCAGCGGCACCGAGAGCGACGCCGATTTGCGCCGCATGCACGAGGGCGGCGTGCGGGGCATCCGGTTGAACATCCTCAGCGGCGGCGGGCCGACCGCGGCCTCGTTCCGCACCTTGGCTACCCACGTGGCCGAGCGCATCCACCCGTATGGGTGGCACATCCAGGTCTATGCGCCACTCGCGACCATTGCCGATAACGCAACGTTCCTGAGCGACCTGCCCGTCGATATCGTGCTCGACCACATGGGCAAGCCTGATGCCGCGGCCGGGCCCAGCCAACCCGGCTTCGACACGCTGCTCGGGCTTCTCCGCTCCGGCAAATTCTGGGTGAAGATTTCCGGACCTTTCCGAATCTCGCCCGATCTCATGGGCAACGCCTACGTAGTGAAAGTCGCACGCACCCTGATCGAGGCCAATCCGGACCGCGCCGTCTGGGGCTCGGACTGGCCGTGGATCGGCGAGCACTCCGGCACCACCGGCGCCCACTCGCCCATCAGCTACCGCCCCATCGACTACGGCGCGCTGCTGTCGCTGACGCCCGACTGGGCCGGCACCCTGGCGAACCTGCGCAAGCTGCTCGTGGACAACGCGGCGCGGCTCTATGGGTTTAGCGCCTAGCGCCCCGCGAGGATGGCTTGAGCCTCGCTCCACAGCCGGCGCACGAGGTCGGCCGCCGGCTCCGTCGTCGCGAGGCGCGCCGCCTGCCCGGCCCACACCTGCATGCGATCGATATCGCCGGCCTTGGTTCCTGCGTCGCGCATTGCTTGCGACAGTGCGCGCTGCACCGGATAGGGCGCAGGTTTCGGGGCTCCGCTGCCATTCGCGGCTTTCACATAGGCTGTCGCGATGCTGCGTCCGAGCCGGCCGGAGAAGGCGCGTGTCGGCGCGGTGTCCTCGGGTTGCGCGTTGCCGATCGCGTCGGCCCAGGCCTGAGCAAGCTTGGCCTCGGGTGTCCGCAGCAGCCCGGTCCCGATTTGCACCGCGGACGCGCCGAGGAGAAGTGCTGCCGCAATCCCGCGCGCGTCCGCAATCCCGCCCGTGGCGACCACCGGCGCACGATCGCCGACGGCATCGACCACCGCCGGCAGCAGGGCAAAGAGGCCCACGAGAGCAGTGTCCGCCCGCTCGGCATCGAACGAGCCGCGATGACCACCAGCCTCCATGCCCTGCGCAACGATGACGTCAGCCCCCGCCGCGACTGCCTCTCGCGCCTCCGCCACGGTGGTGACGTTGGCCAACCAGCGAATGCCTTTCTCCTTCATGCGGGCCACAACATCCGCCGGATAAACGCCCATGATCGACGACACGATCACTGGGCCGACATCGAGCATCGCCTCGCACTGCGCGGCGAAATCGATGGGCGTCACATCGCCCGCCTCCGCCACGACCGGCGGTCCCCATTGGCCCAGGAATTCGCGCACTCGCGCCTCGTGTTCGATGTCGCGCTTGGGCGCCGGATCGGGAATCCAAAGGTTGATCTGGAATGCGCCGTTCGTCTGCGCGCGCACGTCCGAGGCCCACGCCCGAATCGCGTCGGGCTTCATGAGCAGCGCGCCGCACCCGCCGAGCCCGCCGCCATTGGCAACGGCGATGGCGAGCGATGCCGGGCACGCGCCCGCCATGGGCGCCATCAAGATCGGGACCCGGAGCGCGAATCCGTCACAAAAGGCGCGGGCTCGAGCGAGAGCGGACAGCACGTTGGGCATAGGCAGCATCTCCGGATGCGATTGGCTAACATCGCGCAAGGGCACCACCTTGCCAAGGTTCTGACCGGGTGAAACTCCTGCTGTGGCGAGAGATGCACCACTCGCCGCCGGCGTTTCCTCTGATAGGTACGGCCTATTCCGGCAAGCCCGCTTCTCGCAATGCATCCTCGTAGATCACTACTTGCTTCCGATCTCGATAGGCCCCCAGCTTATTGCGCAAATTAGAGACGCGCAGGGTGGGATCGAAACTGCGCAATCGGGCCAGCATGCTGGCGGCCTCATGCGTTCGCCCAGCCCTTGCCATGCTGGCGACCGCGATGCGCAAGGCACCGTTATGGTCAGGCTGCTCCCGCAATGCGGCCAGCGCGCGCTCGATGGCCTCGTCAAGCCGGCCGGCGAAGAACAGCGCATGCGCGGCGCCATGGAGATTAAAGTAAAGAAAGGGGTCGACCGGGCTCAGGCGCATGGCATGGTCGAAGTGTTGCAGGGCGACCTCAGGCTCGCCCTGCCATACCTTTATCCAGCCGCTGAAGTGGTGTGCCGGCGCGTGGTTTGCATTGAGTGCCACCGCTTGATTGACATACGCCGCTCCGTCTTCGAGATCCAAGGCGGTGTAGGCTAGCGTGAAGCCCGCAAAGGCCAGCGCATTGGCATCGTCCCTGCCGAACTTTGCGGCGCACCGAGCCAATCTTTCCCCTTCCGACACCTCTTGCGCGCGTTCCGCCATCCAGCCTTGCAGTTTGCGCCGCGTGTAGCAAAGGGATGCCATTGCATAGGCCGACGCAAATTCTGGATCGAGTTCAAGCGCACTGCGAAAGAGGCCCAGAGCAGTATCGGTGTCCTCTCTCGTGAATTTGTGCAGGCTTGCCATCCCACGCAGGTAAAGGTCATAGGCATCCATGCGCTCGGTTGGCTTGCGGCTGGCACGATCCATTTCCGCCCGCTCGAGCTGGGGAGCGATGGCGCCAACGACGCTCGCGGTCATCTGGTCCTGCAGCTCGAAAAGGTCTTCCAGTGAGCTATCAAATCGATCCGCCCACAGGTGGATGCCGGATGAAGGGTCGATGAGCTGGCCGGTAACGCGTATCCGGTTGCCGAATTTCCTGATGCTTCCTTCCAGCACATAGCGCACGCCCAGGTCACGCCCGATCTGCTTGATGTCGACGTCGCGCCCCTTGTAGGCGAAGCTCGAATTACGGGCGATGACGAACAGCCACCGGATGCGCGACAGCGACGTCGTGATGTCTTCGACCACGCCATCGGCGAAATACTCCTGTTGCGGATCTCCGCTCAGATTGGCGAATGGCATGACCGCAATGGATGGCTTGTCCGGAAGAGGAAGAACCGCACCTGCCGCTGCCTCCAACGGACGGTCGAGGGCAGCAATGGCCCCGACTTCCTGCACCTCTCCGACAAATCGAAAGCCCCTGCGCGGGAGAGTTTTGATCAGCCGCTGAGCCTCGCCGCTATCTCCCAGGACGACGCGCGCAGCGTTGACGGCCGTCGTCAGCGCCGACTCGGACACGACACGGCCATCCCAGACCGCGTTGATCAGATCATCCTTGCTAACGACGCGCTCCCGGTTGGCAACAAGATGCAACAGGAAATCGAACACCTTGGGCTCGACTGCGATGAGGTCGCCGCCGCGGCGCAATTCCCGCCGACCCTCGTCTAGGACAAAATGTTCGAAAGCAAAGGGCAAACTCGCCTCCGTTAGAAGCCCAAGCGTAGCACGGCGCCCCTAATGAAAAACAAGGGTCTCCCAAGCGAAAGCCAAGAACCTCCCAAAGCAGCCGAGCCGGCGTTCTGCGAACCTTGCGCAACGACCAGTGCAGGAGCATCCCATGAACCGCCAAAAGTCCTCCGACCCAGGCAAGGTCCGGCCGCTGCGAGCATTTCAAACGGATCCGGCTTGGTATGAAAACCATTGGCACGGCCCGGAGCGGCGCTCTACGCCTAGTCCGATCCGGCGTCACATCGTGGTGCTGGCCGCGCTCATCGCCTCCCGGCATCGCCTGATCGCCAAGCGGCCCGCCAAGCATATGCCGGTGACGACGCTCCAGAGCACGAGCTAATGCGCGTTACGCGCACCAGCATGTACCCAGTCACACTTCGAGGGGCCCATGACCCAAAACGCTCAAGCAAACCGCGTGGCAGACGTGATATTTGCCGAAGGCACTGGATCGTTTCTTGTGCTGCCGGAGGTCGCCCGGCAACAAGCGTTCTTCGGCAAACGTGATCTTGATGTACGAACGGTGCCGGCGCGTGGCGCCAACGTGCCACGTTTGAGCCAGGACACACCCCTCGGCCTCATCGGCGCGCCGGCCGCGCTTCTGCAAGTGGCCGAAGGCGCTGACTTGCGTGTCATCGCCGCCCTGAGCACAACAAACCTATCCGGCCATATCGTCGCGCAACCAGGCATTCAGACAGCCCAAGATTTGCGTGGAAGGCGCCTCGGCGTTCGCGTCGTCGGCGCGGGCATCTGGATATCGACAGTTCTGGCGCTCGAACAATTGGGACTGGACGCGAAGAGAGACGGTATCTCCTTGGTGCCCGTCGGCAGTCCAGCGCAGATTTTGCGCGCACTTGAGGAGGGAGCGATCGACGCCGCTCTCGTGACCGCCGCGCAGAGTCGTGACCTGGCTGCCGAAGCCTTTACCGTTTTGCTCCGTGACTATCCAAAAGACATCACCAGCTTCGATTGCGTCCTCGCCGCCCGGCCCGATTTCCTGTCCGATCATCCCGGCATCGTCACGGATCTGATGGCAGCACTCATCGAAGCGCTCGCGTTCTGCCTGGCCGGACCGAACAGTCCGGAGGTCATGCTGGCGTTCAAGAATTCCCTTTCCATCGCAGACATGCATACGGCCGCAGATAGCCTGCGTGAACTCCACCGCAAACCGTATCCCCTCCTGCGCAGGTTGCAACGAATGCAGCGCATAATCGGAACACATGAGCCGCGAGTCCTCGACCTCCCCCTGGAAAGCCTGATCAGCAACCAATGCCTTCGCACACTCGATGAATCCGGGGCGATCGACAGGCTATATGCGGCCTATGGCGTCAGCTCAGTTCCTTCGCCCTTCTGACGGCCGTTGCCGACGCTGGCGGCCCCCCAATTGCCACCCGGCCCGCCACCCGCTACAAGCCCGGCCCATGGCCACCACCACACTGAAACCGCGCCCCCGCCCCAAGGCCGCGCCCCGTGCCACCCGCGCGCGCCGCAAGGCTGCGCCGAAAGTCGGGTTCGTCTCGCTTGGCTGCCCCAAGGCCCTGGTCGACAGCGAGCGCATCATCACGCGCCTGCGCTCGGAGGGCTACGAGATCGCCCGCGACTACGCCGGCGCCGATGTGGTCGTTGTCAATACCTGCGGCTTCCTCAACTCCGCCAAGCAGGAGAGCCTCGACGCCATCGGCGAGGCCATGGCCGAGAACGGCCGCGTCGTCGTCACCGGCTGCCTCGGCGTCGAGAAGGACCGCATCCTCGCCGAGCATCCGGGCGTGCTCGCCGTCACCGGACCGCACCAATACGAGGCCGTCATGGCGGCGGTGCACGATGCCGTGCCGCCGCTGCACGATCCGTTCATGGACCTCGTGCCTCCCGAGGGCCTGCACCTCACGCCGCGCCACTACGCCTATCTGAAGATCTCGGAAGGCTGCAACAACCGCTGCTCGTTCTGCATCATTCCATCGCTGCGCGGGCGCCTCGCCAGCCGTCCCGCAGCGCAAGTGATGACCGAGGCCGAGCGGCTGGTGAAGGCCGGTGTCAAGGAGCTGTTGGTCATCAGCCAGGACACCAGCGCC
Source organism: uncultured Hyphomicrobiales bacterium (assembly GCA_902826715.1). Lineage (GTDB taxonomy): Bacteria > Pseudomonadota > Alphaproteobacteria > Rhizobiales > Hyphomicrobiaceae > CADEFX01. Next base: position 15,178 of record CADEFX010000049.1, read on the forward strand.
TACGGCCTCGATATCAAGTACGCCGAAAGCCCGTGGAAGGGCGCATCGCTCAAGGCTAAGTTCTATGATCTGAGCAAGGCCCTCGGCGATCTCGGCGCCTGGGTGCGCCTGCACTACGTCTATCCCTATCCTCACGTCGACGACGTGCTGCCGCTGATGGCCGAGAGCAAGGTGTTGCCCTACCTCGACATCCCCTTCCAGCACGCCTCGCCCGCGGTGCTCAAGGCGATGCGCCGTCCCGCGCATCAGGAAAAGACCGCCACCCGCATCCAGAGCTGGCGCCGGCAGGTGCCCGATCTTGCCGTCCGCTCCACCTTCATCGTCGGTTTCCCCGGCGAGACGGAAACCGACTTCCGGATGCTGCTCGACTGGATCAGCGAAGCCCGCATCAACCGCGCCGGCTGCTTCAAGTACGAGACCGTCGAAGGCGCCGCCGCCAACGCGCTACCGGGCGCCGTGCCCGAGGAGGTAAAGGAGGAGCGCTGGCACCGTTTCATGGCCGCGCAACAGGAGGTGAGCCGCACCCTCATGGCCGAGCGTGTCGGCCGCACCATCGACGTGCTCATCGACGAAGCCGACGACGGAGGCGCCACCGGCCGCTCGCAGTGGGACGCGCCCGAGATCGACGGCAGCGTCCACCTGCCAGGCGCCATCGGCCTCAAGCCCGGCGACCTTGTCCGCGCGACCGTCACCCACTCCGATGAATACGACCTCTGGGCCGAGCTGGCACAGAAGGCCTAGCCGCAGAACGCCGTTCGTCCAACATCGAAAGCTTAGTCCTGACATTCAACCCTTAAACCACCACGATCCCGCGATGCCGGGCCTCGCCTTCGGGCTCCACGTGGATCAGGACCTCGGCACCCGGCACTTCCATGCCGATGGCCTCCTCGAGCCGATCACAGATGCGGTGCGCCTCGGCCACCGCCATGGTCCCCGGCACCACGAGATGGAATTCGATGAACGTGACACGCCCCGCACTGCGCGTACGCAGGTCATGCGCCTCGATCGCGCCCTCCGCGTTGCTGGAAATGATCCCGCGAATGCGGCGTGAATCCTCCGACGTCACCGCGACGTCCATCAACCCGCTGACGGAGTCGCGCGCCAGACGCCAACCGGCATAGAGGATATAGACGGCCACGGCAGCCGCGAGCAGCGGATCGAGAAACTTCCACCCTGTCACCATCGAGAGCGCCAAGCCGATGATAACCCCCACTGACGTGATCACGTCGGTGAAAAGGTGCCATCCGTCCGCTGCCATGGCCGGCGACCGCATCTTGCGTCCAAACGACATGAGGCAAGCGGACCATGCCGCATTAATGACCGTCGCCAGCCCGCTCAGCATCAGTCCGAACCCGGGCTGCTCGATCGTGCGCGGCTGCTGCAGTGCTTCCCAGGCCTCGCGCAGAATAAAGATCGCCGCCACGATGATGAGCGCGCCCTCGACCACCGCCGAGAAATACTCGGCCTTGTGATGTCCGAACTGGTGATGCCGGTCCGCCGGGCGAACGCTGATGCGGATGGCGATGAAGGCGGCGATCGCCGTGACGACGTTGACGATGCTCTCAAGCGCGTCCGAATACAGCGCGACGCTGCCGGTCCTAACGTAGGCCACATACTTAATGCCCATAACGACCACCGCCACAGCAATGCTGCCGGCAGCGATCCAGGGCATATAGTCGATGCCGCGCCCAGTCGGCGGACGTTGGTCTGCCTCGCTCAATGCGCCATGCCTCAATAGCGAACGCCGAAGGCCATTCCTATGCGATGGCGACGGTGGGCGGTCTAGCGATTTTCGGCCGCGACTGCTTCACGAAACGTCACCAGCTTACCGCGCGCTTCATCCCACAGCGCCAGCCGGACACAGCCGAAACTTTCGCGGATCGTCAGCCGGTTTACGTTTTCAAGCTCGGGACAGGCTTTGAGACAGTCCTGCAGCCGATAATTCGGGATCATGCTGTTGAGATGATGAATATGATGCAACCCAATGTTGCCGGTGAACCATTGGAGAACTCTGGGAAGGACATAATAAGTGGAACCGTAGATGGCGGCTGTCTGAAAGTCCCACTTCTCCTCGTGCTGCCAGTGGGTGTCTTCGAATTGATGCTGGATGTAGAAAAGCCAGCCGCCGATAGCCGATGCGATCATGCAGATCGGCAGGCCGATCATCAGCACCGGCTTTAGTCCGACCGCCGAGGCCATCGCGCCGTAAACGACGACCAGGGCGATGTCGAGCCCTACGACGCTGCGCCATGCATCGCGCGCCGGCAGTCCATGCCCCCACGGGATCCGCTGGAGGATCATGAAGAACAACGGCACGCCGATCAGGAATAAAAATGCGGGGTGCCTGTAGATCCTGTAGCGAGCCCGCGAAAATTTGGTCAAAGCCAGATACTCGGCCACCGTCAGAGTTTTGATGTCTCCGAAGCCGCGCCGCTCGAGATTGCCCGAGCCTGCGTGGTGCTTGGCATGCACGCGGCGCCACAGGCCATACGGCGCTACAGTCAGCAGGCTCGTGGCGCGCCCCAGCGTATCGTTGATGGGGCGGCTGGGGAAAAAGCAGCCGTGTCCGCAGTCATGCTGGATGATGAAAAACCGGACCGCCAGGCCCGCGGCGGGAAGCGCTAGCAGGAGCGTCAACCAGTAGGCATGGTCCAGGGTCGCAAACATCACAGTGACGATAGCCAGAAATGGAATGGCCGTCGTCAGGAGTTGGATCGCTGCCCGCCTCGTATCGGCGCCACGAAATGCTGCACAGCGCCGGGCGAATTCCCGAACACGCGCCTTAAGGACGGCGGCTGATTCGGAACGATGATCCGGACTGTACCCGACGGCGGGCGCAATATATTTTTGCACAGGCCTTTTGCCTCTGTTCTGCCGCTCGGCTCTGGTGAGTCGGCCCCGTTCCCCACGTTCCGCATAGCACGCCGAAGTTCCGTCCGCGATGAGGCCCGCGGCCTTATTCCCAGCGACACATGGAAGCTGTGCCGCGCGGGCCCGCCGAGCCTCAATAGGTGACGACGCCCCGGATGCTCTTGCCGGCGTGCATCAGTTCGAAGCCCTTGTTGATGTCGGACAACGGCATGACGTGTGTAATGAGGGGGTCGATCTGGATCTTGCCGTTCATATACCAGTCGACGATTTTAGGCACGTCCGTCCGCCCCCTGGCGCCGCCGAAAGCCGTGCCTTTCCAGACCCGTCCGGTCACGAGCTGAAACGGCCTTGTTGCTATCTCCGTGCCCGCCGGCGCCACGCCGATGACGATGGATTGGCCCCAGCCGCGATGGCAGGTCTCCAGCGCCTGGCGCATCACTGCGACGTTTCCGGTGCAGTCGAACGTGTAGTCGGCACCCCCGATCTGATCGGCACCGCTTTTCGTCATGTTGACGAGATGCGCCACCAGATCGGCACCGGCCTCCTTCGGATTGACGAAGTGCGTCATGCCGAAGCGTTCGCCCCAGGCCTTGCGGTCGTTGTTGATATCGACGCCGATGATCATGTCCGCGCCCGCCAGACGAAGGCCCTGAAGAACGTTCAGGCCGATGCCGCCAAGGCCAAACACGATAGCCTTGGCTCCTGGCTCCACCTTAGCCGTGTTGATGACCGCGCCGATGCCGGTGGTTACGCCGCAGCCGATGTAGCAGACCTTGTCGAAGGGCGCGTCCTCGCGAATCTTCGCCACCGCGATCTCCGGCAGCACCGTGAAGTTGGAGAACGTCGATGTCCCCATGTAATGGTGCAGCTTCTTGCCATCGAGCGAGAAGCGCGACGTCCCGTCCGGCATGACACCCTGTCCCTGGGTGGCGCGGATGGACGTGCACAGATTGGTCTTGCGTGACAGGCACGAGGGACAGACCCGGCATTCCGGCGTGTAGAGCGGAATGACATGATCGCCCTTCTTCACGGTCGTCACGCCCGGGCCGGTATCCACCACGATGCCCGCGCCCTCATGTCCGAGAATGGCGGGAAAGAGACCCTCAGGATCGGCGCCCGACAGTGTGAAGTCGTCGGTATGGCAGATGCCCGTCGCCTTGATCTCCACGAGCACCTCGCCGGCCTTTGGGCCCTCGAGGTCGACATCGAGAATTTCCAGAGGCTTGGCCTTTTCCAAAGCCACGGCGGCACGGGTTTTCATAGCTGCTCCGGCAAAATAACGGCTGGGTTCGATGCAGTCTCTGTAGCCCCGAGCCCGCCCGCAAGTCAAAAGGGGCGCCCGCGGACGCCCCTTCGCGACACACTGCAGTACCGGAACCGCCTAGTGCAGGCCCCAGACCTCGACCGTGGCAAGGCCTTTGAACGTGGGCTTGGAGCGATACACCAATTGCACTTCGCGGATCGCCCGCTCACGGCCTTTCAGATCGATGGCCCTCGTTTCGCCGCCGGCGCGGACGTCGGCGCGCACGGGCAAGTCGTCGGGAGCACCGTTGGCGTAGACCACCTTGAGATCGTTCATGTAGATCGGAGCACCTTTGACCCTGATCTTTAAGGCTCGAAAGCGCCCCTCGGAACGGCCGACCGGCACCACATCGCGGTCCACGATGAAGCCGACCTTTTTCGTACCGAGCAGCTCCCATCCGCGCTCACGGTCACGCCGTTGCGCGTCGGCAGGTCCGGTCACAGCCATCGTGCTCAGCACGACGGCCGCCGCGGCGAGTAACATTCTCCGATTCATGACGATCTCCATGGACAATCCATTGGTGTGCCGCGCTACCCGCTTCGTTCGGAGCGGATCATCACGCGCCGTATCAACTGGCCGACGGCATCAAATCCGTCGCGCGTGCAAATCCTCCTGCCGAGCAGAAGGCGCAACGTCTCCACAGCATCAAGTCAATCGACTCGCTCGATCTTGTGAAGTCGTGGGGGGCGGCAGTATCGTTCGGAAGGGGATTTCACGCTCAGGCAGGGAGGTTGCCTTGCGATTGGTTCTCGCAATAGTAGCATCTGCTTTCATCATTGCCGGCGCGTACGCATTTGAGGCAAGAGCTCAGACTCAGACTTGTACGCAAGCGCTCGGGGTGTGCCGGAACGCGTGCAAGGATGCCGTCGCTAGTCCGAACTGTCCGAACTGGTGCGCGGACGCTGTCAAGAAATGCAAGGCGACGGGCTGCTTCCCGAAGGCCGCTCGCTTCGGCGGTGGCGAAACCTGCGGCTTCAAGAAATCTTGAGGTGCTTCATCTGGAGCAAAGGCAAAACCGATAAAGCCGGCCTGCTGGCGCAGCAAAGCCAGCGGCCCGTTGACTGCGTCTAACAGGCGGCGACACTCTGGCAATGATCGGAGGCCCCTAGGCAACTCCGCGTCAAAAACCTACGATCCGTGCCATCTGGAGCGGCCGCACGGCCCTGAGGAGATGTTAATGGCAGTCACGGACGCGGCGCGCGGCGGAACCGCAACAGCCATCGCCATCCTGAAGCAGCGCTTCGGGGAGCGCGTCCAGACTGGCGAGGCCATCCGGCGGCAGCACGCCAACACCGTGACGTGGCTCCCGAACGAGCCCCCTGATGCTGTGGTGTGGCCCACATCGACAGATGACGTGCGCGAAATTGTGGAACTGGCCCGTACCCACCGCGTGCCGATCGTGCCCTTCGGGGCCGGCACGTCGCTCGAAGGCCACGTCAATGCGCCCTACGGCGGCCTATCGATTGACTTCGCCCAGATGGACAACATTCTCACCGTTAACGAGCGCGACCTCGACTGCGTCGTCCAGCCCGGCGTCTCGCGCAGGAAGCTCAACGACTACCTGCGCGACCTCGGCCTGTTCTTTCCCGTCGACCCCGGCGCCGAGGAAGCTACCATCGGCGGCATGGCCGCGACGCGCGCTTCGGGCACGACGGCTGTGCGCTACGGCACGATGCGCGAGAACGTCCTGAACATCACCGCGGTTATGGCCGATGGATCCCTGGTGCGCACGGCGCAGCGTGCCCGCAAATCCTCCGCCGGCTATGACCTCACCCGGCTGATGGTCGGTTCTGAAGGCACGCTCGGTGTCATCACCGAGCTGACGGTCCGCCTGTATGGTATTCCCGAAGTGACGCTGGCCGCTGTATGCCCCTTTGTAACCATCGAAGGCGCCTGCAATTCTGTCATCCAGGCCATTCAGCTCGGCCTCGGTCTCGCGCGCATGGAATTGCTCGACGAGGTCCAAGTGCACGCGATCAACGTGCACTCGAAGCTCGGCCTCGAAGAACGTCCGATGCTCTTTCTGGAATTCCACGGCACCGAAGTCGGCGCCCGCGACCAGGTGAAGCTGTTCGAGGAGATCGCACGCAGCGAGGGTGCCATCCGTTTCGATTGGGCGGAGAAAGAGGAGGATCGGCGCCGGCTTTGGAAAGCGCGCCACGATGCCTATTGGGCCGCCAAGACCACATGGCCCGGCCGTAATGGCATTGCTACCGATGTGTGCGTCCCTATTTCCAGGCTCGCCGAGTGCGTGCTCGAGACGCAGGAGGACATCAAGCGCTCAGGCATCGTCGCACCGATCGTCGGTCACGTCGGCGACGGCAATTTCCACTCCACGCCCATGGTCGATCCCGATAATCCGAAGGATATCGAGGCCGTAAAGGGCTTTCTCGAACGTCTCGCCGCCCGCGCTCTCGCCATGGAAGGCACATGCACGGGCGAGCACGGCGTCGGCCAGGGCAAGCGGAAATACCTCAAGGCGGAGCACGGAGCGGGCGTCTCGGTCATGCGTTCCATCAAGGCTGCGCTCGATCCACTGAACATCATGAACCCGGGCAAGACGATTCCTGACCTCTGACAGTTCTGCCATTTATTGTCTTTTAAGGCTGATTGCCGACGAATAGCGCGTTCGGATTTAGCGAATTTTTAGGGCTTCCTGCCAAATTGGGTTAAATCCCGATAGGCATAAGGTTGCCGTGCCGGGCTGGCCAAAGTTGGAAGCGTCGACGCCCGAGATTCATTCATGCAGATGCCATCTAGGCTCGGAATTCTGTTCAACGGCGCAGCGCTGTTGATCGCCGGCGCGTCCGTGGCCGCAGCTGTACGCTACACCTTTATGGCTGACGATATCCCCGCCTGCAGTACGCGCTACGAGCACGGAACGCAGTTTTCGCTGGCCCGACCCGGCGGTGAGCTGCTGACACCGGCTGACCTTCAGGCCCGCTCCGCAGGAACCGATTGGGGGCTGATCGAGAACACCCGCGTTATCGAAGCTCGTGGCAGCTCTGCAAAGCAGGCTATCGAGGTGCGCTTCATGCCGGCTAAGGCCGCCGCGACGCCTGCCGACGGAAAGATGGGCATGGGCTTCTCCTGGATGCCGAAAGGTGCAAGCAAGCCTGCTGCAGCCTGCCTGACCTACTCGGTTTTCCTGTCCAAGGACTTCGACTTCGCCAAGGGCGGCCGTCTTCCGGGTTTCCTCGCCAGTGCCGCAGATCAAGACGCGGCGGCCGGCACTGTGTCGAGCCGTATAGCCTGGCGCGAGTCGGGCGGCCTCGAGTTGCGCGCGCAGATCGCCGATTGGCTGGAGCCGCGCCGCATCGTCGGCGACAAGGTCTACATCCTCCCGCGCGGGCAATGGGTGTCGCTGGAGCAGGAAATCGTCCTCAACACGCCGGGTGTGAAAAACGGCGTTCTGCGACTCTGGGCGGATGGCGCTTTGATCCTCGAAAAAACCGGCCTTGTCATTCACGAGAGGGCCCCCGCCCAGGTCTCTGGCGTGCTGGCAGAGACCACGTTGTCAGTGCTGGCTGGCACAACGCTTCCCAAGGATCAAAAAATCCTGCTCTCCCCGCCCGAGCTGCGCTGGCAATAGGCGAGCGCTTTGCACGCCTTGTTGCTTCCATGCGGCGCTATCGCCCTTTAGACTTGGCCGTGAAGCACCGCCGCTGACGCGCGCGGCTTTGCGCGGACCAATGCAACGAGCCGGTCGATGGTCGGCGTTGCCCGGGGAGAGATACCGCCTGATGGACTTCACTGTTTCGCCGGACTTGGCCGAGTTGCGCGATCGCGTCGGTGCGTTCGTTCGCGACAAGATCATCCCTTTCGAAAAAGACGCCCGATGGGGGCATCACGGCATTCCCGAGGATTTGCGCCGCGAGCTGAACGCCACCGCCAAGGGCGCAGGCCTGCTCGGCATCAACAGCCCGGAAGACTTCGGCG
>CADEFX010000050.1 GCA_902826715.1 uncultured Hyphomicrobiales bacterium
AGATGGTCGACGTGCCCCACTTCACCCAGGCCCGCCGCATCCTGGCCCTGGCCGAAGCCCTGGCCGCCCGGGGCGGCTGACCCGGGCCGTTCGGATTGCCCGCTGAGCTCGCGCTCAGCTGAGCGACTGGATGTAGGCGACGACGGCGTCGACCTGTTCGACGGTGAGGGTGTTGGTGGGCATCTTGACCGCGGCGCCGGCCGTGATCTCGGCCTGGGTACGTTGCACGAGCCTGGCTCTGGCTTCGCCCTGTTCTGGATCGGCCTGCTGATGATAGGTCTGTCGCTGCTCGTTGTCGCGCCCGCAGTCCTGACGCCGTCGCCGAACGTTGTATCGCTGTGGGCTGGCACACGGTGGCCACGCGTCGTCCTGGTCATTGCGCTTTTGCTTGTATTTGGCTTTTCGTTCGAAGCTATCGGCTTCATTCCGGGTGCCGTCGCACTGCTGCTGGTGCTCATGCTGTTTGTCGATCCGGTCGTCTGGTGGAAGGCGATCATAGTTGCCGTGACCGCACCGATGTTCGTCTGGTGGGCCATGACCCACTGGTTGAAGATCCAGCTGCCGGCAGGCCTCCTCTCCGGCTGGCTCGGCTGAGCGGGAAGGGGTGCCCCATGGACATCCTTTCGAGCCTCTTTCTCGGTTTCTCGGTCGCTCTGACGCCCATCAACCTGCTCCACTGCTTCCTTGGCGTCTTCATCGGTACGCTGGTGGGCGTCTTGCCTGGCATCGGTCCCGTTTCGGCCATGGCCCTGCTACTGCCCGTTACGCTTTCGGGCAGCCCCGAGTCCGGCATCATCATGATGGCCGGCATCTACTACGGCTCCATGTACGGCGGCTCGACCACGTCGATCCTGGTGCGCATCCCCGGTGAGGCGGCCTCCGTCGTCACCTGCATCGACGGGCACGAGATGGCGAAGCAAGGGCGCGCCGGCCCGGCGCTGGGCATTGCGGCCATCGGCTCGTTCATCGCCGGCACTTTTGCCATCATCATGCTGATGCTGATCGCGCCGACGCTGGCGCGCGTGGCCGTGGCCTTCGGGCCGGCGGAATATTTCTCCCTCATGGTCCTCGGCCTCACCATCCTAAGCTTCATGACGCAGGGCGCCATGGCCAAGTCGCTCCTGATGGCCTGCTTCGGCATCGTGCTCGGCGTCATCGGCATCGATCAGATCACCGCTGCGCCGCGCCTCACGTTCGACCGCCTGGAGCTGCTGGATGGCGTCGGCCTCGTGCCCGTCGTCATGGGCCTTTTCGGCGTGGCCGAGATCCTGACCAATCTCGAGACGACGGTCCGGCGCGATCTCATCTCTGCGCGCATCGGCAGTCTGCTGCCCACGCGCGCGGACTGGGCCGCCAGCAAATGGCCGCTCGCGCGCGGCTCCGTTCTCGGATTTTTCCTCGGCATTCTGCCGGGCGGCGGCGCGGTCATCGCCTCGTTTGCGTCTTATGCCATCGAGAAGAAGATGTCGACGACGACGGAGCGCTTCGGCAAGGGCGCCATCGAAGGCGTGGCGGGCCCCGAAGCCGCCAATAATTCGGCCGCGGGCGGTGCCTTCATTCCGCTGCTGACACTCGGCATACCGCCCAACGTTGTCATGGCGCTTCTGCTCGGCGCCTTCATCGTGCACGGCACGCAACCAGGCCCGCTGATGATGACGCAAAGTCCCAACCTCTTCTGGGGCATCGTCGCCAGCATGTACATCGGCAACATCATGCTGCTGGTTCTTAACATGCCGCTCATCGGCATGTGGGTGCAGGTGCTGAAGGTGCCCTATAACTTGCTGTTCCCTCTCATTCTCATGTTCTGCATCGTCGGCGTGTTCAGCTCAGGCAACGCCACCTTCGACGTGCTTGTAATGACGGTGTTCGGCGTCTTCGGCTATCTGCTGCGCAAGTTTGGATATGAACCGGCACCCCTTGTGCTCGCCTTCGTGCTCGGTCCCATGCTTGAGAACAATCTGCGCAAGGCGCTCATACTCTCGCGCGGAGATTTCTGGACGTTCCTTGAGCGTCCCATCTCCGCCGCGTGCCTCGTCATCGCCTTCCTGATTCTGTTGACGCCGCTCCTGCCCGTTCTCTCCCGCAAGCGCACGGCCATCGCGTTGGATCAGAGTTAGTCTCGTATGACGGCTGGGGATCCAGGTGCCCACTTAGCAAGGTCTGCAGCCGTTACGTTTTTGCAGGCGGATACGCGTGTTGCCGTCCATGCACATCCGTCACGGATGTCACCGGGGCATCCGCGTCCACGTAGCTCGGGCCCGCGGGTACTTTCCCGTATCCACCCGGCACATCGAGAATGTACGTCGGCAGCGCCAACCCTGAGATGCGCCCCCGCAGGGCACGCATGATAGCCTGAGCCTCCGCGATGCTCGTACGGAACTCCGCCGTGCCGGGTGCCAGATCGGCATGATGCAGGTAGTACGGCTTCACCCGCAGCGCGACGAGCTCCGTGAACAGCTCCGCAAGGGTCGCCGCATTGTCGTTCACACCCCTGAGCAATACGGTCTGGCTGACAAGCACCAAACCGGCATCGGCCATGCAAGCGATGGCGGCTCGTGCCGCAGGCGTCAGCTCGCGCGGATGGTTGGTGTGAATGCCCACATATACGGCACGCTCGCACGTCAAGGCCTCAACAAGCGCCGGTGTCACGCTCGCCGCATCGACCACCGGCACACGCGAATGCCAGCGCAGCACGCGGACATGCGCAATCTCCGAAAGCCGCTGCGTCACCTCGGCGATGCGCCGTGGCGCCAGCATCAGCGGATCTCCGCCGGTCATGATGACCTCGAAGATGCGCGCGTCCTGCCGGATGTAGCCAATCGCCGTATCGAGCGCCGCACCCGTCAGCGCATCGCCGCCTGGTCCCACCATCTCGCGGCGGAAGCAGAAGCGGCAATACACTGGGCACGCGTGCGTCAGCTTCAGCAGCACGCGATCGGGATAGCGATGCACCACGCCCGGCACCGCCTCGTGCTCGAAATCGCCGATAGGATCGGCACGCTCTTCCGGCCGCCGCTCCAGTTCCCGTACATCCGGCACGAACTGGCGCGCGATCGGGTCGTTCGCATCGCCGGGATCGATGAGGGCGGCCACGTCCGGCGTGACGGCCACGGCGTAGAGTCGCGCAACCCGATCCAGGGCGTCCACGCGATCGCGCGCTATCAAGCCGGCGTCAGCCAGTTGGCCGGAGGTTCTCAGCGTTTTCGTTGCGCGGCTCATATCACTTCGACGTTAAGCATGCCGCCCTGCGGCGTCGACTTTACGACCGTGCATATAGCACGGCCCACTGCGTTAGGAACTTCAATGCCTCCCCGCCGTTTCGCTTCCGAGCATTTACAGGAGAGCGAAAGATGCCCACACCCCAAGAGCTTGAAGCGAAATTCTGGAAGGCGCTGCAGTCCGACATGACCATGATGTTGGGGCTGGATGGTGTCGAGGATGGCCACGCCCGTCCGATGACGGCCCAGGTGGAAGGCGATCATGGGCCGATCTGGTTTTTCGCCGCCAAGAACAATGCGCTCGTCCAACGGATGGGCGAAGGCAATCGCGCCATCGCCACCTTCACCTCGAAGGGGCACGACCTGTTCGCGACGGTGCATGGCAATCTGATCCTCGACAATGACCGTGAGGCTATCGATCGCTTGTGGAATCGCTATGTCGCCGCCTGGTACGAAGGCGGCAAGGATGACCCGAACCTTGCGTTGCTGCGCCTCAATGCGGATAGTGCCGAGATCTGGCTCGACGCGTCGAGCCTGGTGGCCGGCATTAAGCTGCTGTTGGGTGCCGACCCCAAAGAGGAGTACAAGGACAACGTCGCCAAGGTCCGTCTGGGAGCTTAGGTCATGCCCACCAAGCGGCGGCCGCCCTGGAAGAAGGCCAACCCCAAGGCGAAGGCTGGTACATCGCGGAAGCTTTCGCCCAGGCAAAAGACTTCTGCCCGAGCATCGGCCAAGAAGGCCGGCCGCCGCTATCCCAACCTTGTCGACAACATGCGCGCGGCGCAGAAGGGCGAATGATGAAGCAGGCGGCAAAGCACTCGCGTGGTCGCTTGCAGGATCCCAAAGGCGGACTGGCGGCGGCCGGCCGGGTTGCGTTCCACCGCAAGAGCGGCTCGCATCTCAAGCCGGGCGTGATGAAGCCTACGGCGGAGATAACCCCGGAGGAGATGTGCCGGAAGGGCAGCTGAGCGACGCGTTTCTACGGCCGCTCAGGCAAGCTTCCGCCCCCAAGACGAAGGATGGCGAGCCGACCCGCTTTGCGCACCGCCGCGGCCTGGGGAGAGCCGGTCCCCAAGACGATCGCCGTATCGTCGCCGAGGGCCAGCGCCTGCTCGCGAGATACAAAGCTCGCATGGCCAAATAGCCTTGCGTCACATGCCCCCTTCCGCCACGGGCGTCCAGAGCACCTGCTCGATGCGCTGCGCGCCAGTTGCCAGCATCACGAGCCGGTCAAACCCGAGCGCGATGCCGCTCGCCGGCGGCATGTGCGCCAGTGCTGCAAGAAAATCCTCATCAATGGGATAGCGCTCTCCATAGACGCGCTGTTTCTCAGCCATCTCCGCCTCAAAACGCGCGCTCTGTTCTTTCGCATCGGTAAGCTCGCCGAAGCCGTTCGCCAGCTCCATGCCACAGGCATACAACTCGAACCGCTCCGCCACGCGCAGATCGTGAGCGCACCGCCGGGCGAGTGCCGCCTCCGCCGAGGGGTATTCGTCGAGCACTGTCGCTGCGCCGCGACCGAGCTTGCTCTCGATGCTTGTCATGACGCGGCTGAAGATGTCCGACCACGTGTCGTCACCGGCCACGCGATGTCCCGCGGCCAGCGCCGCACGCGCCAGCTTCTCTCGATCCACGCCCGCACCATCGATCGTCTCGAGCAGCCGCACCCCAGCGTGCGTCTCGACCGCCTGCGCAACGCTGATGCGCTCCGGCGCGCGCGTTGCGTCCGTGTTGATCGCGTTCCATGACCACACGTGCCGTCCCGCCGCCTCAGCGGCCACCTTCAAGATCGCCTCACAGTCCGCCATCAGTCGCTCATAGGGCTCGCCCGCTCGGTACCACTCCAGCATCGTGAACTCGGGATGATGCAGCGCGCCGCGCTCGCGATTGCGGAACACCGGTGCGAACGCGACTATTTTCTGCTCGCCTGCCGCCAGCAGCTTTTTGCAGGCGAACTCTGGCGACGTATGCAGATAGAGCCGTGACGACGCACCGTCCGTGTCCATCAGCCGCGTCTCGAAGGCATGCAGATGCGCCTCATTGCCTGGCGACACCTGCAGGCAGGCCGCGTCGATCTCCGTGAAACCCTGCCCCTCGAACCAAGCGCGCAGCGCCGCCTTGATACGGTTGCGCGCGAGCAGAAACGGCCGCCGGTCGGCGTGAACATGCGGCATCCACCAGGGCGAGGCGTTGGTCATGGGGATATCCGATCACGCGGGCCGGCCCTGCAAGCCCGGCTCGAACCGCAGTTGGTCCTTGGCCGTTAGGCCAAAGACAGCTATGTACCAGCCCGGATTTGCGCCATGCCGCGTCAGTTCTCGAGAATTGCGTTTGCGCGGCAGTGGTAGTTGCGGAGGTCAGGTGTGGCAAAAATTATCGCAAGCTCGGTGCGCAAAGGCAACGTGCTCGAAATTGACGGTAAATTGTGCGTTGTGATGAAGGCCGAGAACATCCACCCCGGCAAGGGTACGCCAGTCACCCACCTCGACATGCGTCGCATCGCCGACGGCGTCAAGATCACGGAGCGCTATCGCACGACCGAGCAGGTCGAGCGCGCTTACCTGGACGAGAAAATCTACAACTACCTCTACGAGGACGAGACGGGCTTCACCTTCATGGAGCCGGAGACCTTCGATCAGATCCCGCTGCCCAAGGATCTCGTCGGCGAGCAGGCCGTCTACCTGCAGGAGAACATGCCCTGCACCATCATGCTGCACGAAGGCGTTCCCGTCTCCATCGAGCTCCCCCAGCGCGCGACCTACGAGATCGTGGAGGCCGACCCCGTGGTCAAAGGCCAGACCGCGTCATCGTCCTACAAGCCGGCTATTCTCTCCAACGGCCAGCGCGTCATGGTCCCGCCGCACATCAGCGCCGGCACCCGCGTCGTCGTCATGATCGAGGACGGCTCCTACGTCGAGCGCGCCAAGGACTAGCGGCCCCGGCGCAACCCGCATTTACTTGAAATCGACCGGCGTCAACGGGCTGCGGTTCACCTCAAGACGAAAGATATCGGGCCGCGCGTAGTGGCCCGACACATCGAGCGACCGGCGGGCGCGTCGCGCTTTTTCGATGTCGATCGCGCCGTAGAGGATGCCTTTCTCCCGGTGCATGGGTCCAGCCGACGGCTTGCCCGACGGCTCGACGATGACGGCATCGCCGTCGCATACCCAGTCATCCGGCTTGAAGAGCTGATCGCGGCCCGGAAACGATGCGGGAATGTCGCTGCCCTGCATTGCGGTGGCCAGCGAGACGACCCAGCATCCCCCTTCGCGGGCGATGTGGCGCATGCTGGCAAGCCAGGCATCGCCGCAGTCCCAGGTCGGGGCGACATAGATGTCGATATTCTGCGCATAGAGGGCGTAGCGCGCGAGCGGCATGTAGCTTTCCCAGCAGATCAGTGTGCCGATGCGCCCCACCGGCGTGTCGACCACGCGCAGCCCCGTTGCATCGCCCTGGCCCCAGACCATGCGCTCCGGATTGGTCGGCATCAGCTTGCGATGCCGGTTGAGGATTGCGCCATCCGCGCCGATCGTCACCACGGTATTGTAAAGCGTCGTGCCGCTGAAGCGCCCGTCGATCTCGGTCATCCCGCACACGACGGTGGCGCCATGCGAACGCGCGGCCTTGCACAGCCGGTCCAGTCCGCCGGCCTCGATATTGACCGCGTTCTGGCGGAGCTGCGCATGGATCTCTCCGGACAAGGCCATGTCGCCTCCCGGACGCAGCCGCCAGATCCATGTGGGATATCCCGGCACATAGGCCTCGGGAAAAACAATGAGCTTGGCATCTAGCGCGGCGGCTTCCTCCACTCCGGCCACAGCCGCATCGATCGTGGCTTCCCGATCGAGAAGGACCGGCGGCTTTTGCACGACGGCAACTCGAGTGCTCAAGGCTTCGTCCTTTCTGGAAGCATGCTTGTGTTATGCGGAATCGCTGGTTCCCGTAAACGTCGGCTGGCGCGGATGTATGCACTCCTTGAAATCGGCAAACCCCTTCCAGCCCGGCTCCACCGGGTCTTGCCCTGGCTTCGGCGTATACTGTGACGCCTCCACCAACTGAAGCTGAGGAATATAGCGCGGACAGTTCGGAAAGATCGCACGCGCCTTTACGCGCACGATGAGCTGCGCGCCCACCGTCGTCGCCAGCAGCGGATCGTTGCGCGACACGCTGGCCGTACCATTCACGCGCAGCCGCTTGGGCTTGCCGTGCATGTCGATGAACAGCAGCCCGACATCGGAATTGGTGCCGATGTTGCCGAGGCTCTTGAACATGCCGTTGCCGTCGTAGTCGGGAAACGCCAGCTCATCCGGCGCCGTGATGCGCACGAATCCCGCCGGTCCACCCTTGAAGGAGCAGTCGGGCCGCCCATCCGCATCCGCCGTCGCGAGGAAGAAATAGATGGCGCTCTCGATGTAGGCCTTGTCGTCGGCCGTGAAGGCCGCACGCGCCAGCTTTTCCTCAAGGCGGTCGGCGATCCGCCGGCTCTCGAACGCATCCTGAAGCTGCCGGTTGCCCTCGTGATACAGGATGCTGGACGTCATATGCACCTCCCTTTGGCCGCGTACTGATTAAGCGCCCGTCCCTCTGCGGCGTCAATCGGCGCTGTAACCTTGCGCAGCAAGACGCTTTTCCTCAGCGGTCCGCCTCGGTAGTGTGAGGGCAACGAGACTAGAGGGGAAGCGCCGCACATGCTCGAGAACCCGCCATTACTGACCATCCGCCGCGCGTGGAAACGGCCGGCCGCCGACAAGCTTGCCGCCTTCAAAGGCGTGCAGACTGGCCAGGCCGCCGACGCCATGGACGGCCGTGGCGCGCTCGACTATTCCATCAAAGCCGTCGACCCTGCCAATGCCGTCTTCCTCGGTACGGCCATCACCTGCGAGACCGGCCCCAACGACAATATGGCCATTCTCGCCGCGGTGTCCCTGGCCAAGCCCGGGGACGTCATCATCGCCGCCAGCGAGGCCTTCACCGGCTCAGCCGTCGTCGGCGACAACGTTGCGCTGTGCGCGAAGGTCAAGGGTGTCGCGGCCATTGTCATCGACGGCCTGGCCCGCGACGTGGCCGGTATAGTTCCTGTCGGCCTGCCCGTGTTCGCGCGCGGTTTGACCCCCAACTCCTGCGTGAAGAGCGGTCCCGGCCGCGTCGGCTTCCCCGTAGCGATCGGCGGCGTCACCGTCAGTCCCGGCGACATCGTTCTGGGCGATGCCGATGGCGTCGTCATCGTGCCGCAAAGCGAGCTCGACCGCGTGATCCCGCGCATCAAACGCATCCTCGGCATGGAGGAAGAGTCGCAGAAAAAGATCCGTGGCGGCTTCGCAAATCTCGGCGGTATCGAGGACCTGCTGAAGTCGGATCAGGTCCGCTACGTCGACTGATGCACGCGCGAGGTGGGCGCCACACGGGGGGATCATGAAAGTCACCGCCATCGAGACCATCCGCTCGGAGGAATTTCCCAACATCCTCTGGGTGCAAGTGCAGACCGACGAGGGCATCACGGGCCTTGGCGAGACGTTCTACGGTCCGGCGTCCGCCGAGGGCCACATCCACGGTCTCATTGCCCCCTACCTGATCGGCAAGGACCCGCGCAACATTGAGGCGCATCAGGCGCATCTCATCGGTTACATCGGTTTCGTCGGAGCGAGCGCCGAGATGCGTGGCCGTTCCGCCGTCGACATCGCGCTCTGGGACATCCTCGGTAAATCGTCCAACCTGCCGCTCTGCGATCTGCTTGGCGGCCGGGTGCGCGACACCATCAAGGTCTACAACACCTGCGCCGGCTATTCGTACGTCCAGACCAAGCCGACGCAAGGCACCGCCAACTTCGGCCTCGATGCCACCAAGGGCCAGTACGAGGATCTCGACGCCTTCCTCCACCGCCCCGACGAACTGGCCCACAGCCTGCTGGAGATGGGCATATCGGCCATGAAGATCTGGCCGTTCGACTACGCGGCCGAGGCCTCATCCGGCTACTGGATCTCCGCCGACGACCTGAAGCGCGGCTTGTCGTCCTTCGAAAAGATTCGCGCCGCCGTCGGCGACCGCATGGAGATCGCTGCCGAGCTGCACTCGCTGTGGAGCCGCCCCATGGCGGTGAAGATCGCGCGGGCGCTCGAGCCCATTAACTGCATGTGGGTGGAAGACCCCGTCTTCATGGATCACATGCACTCCATCGGAGAGGTCGCCCGCAGCACGCGCTCGCCCATCGCCGTCGGTGAGACGCGCGGCAGCCGCGCCGACTTCCGCCAGCTTCTCGAACTCGAGGCCCTGTCGATGGTGATCGTCGACCTGTCCTGGTGTGGCGGCATCAGCGAGGCCCGCAAGGTCGCCAGCATGGCGGAGACCTATCATATCCCCATCGCCTTCCACGATTGCACGGGCCCCGTTGTGCTCGCCGTCTCGACGCACCTCGCCCTCAACGCGCGCAATTGCTGGCTGCAGGAGATGGTGCGCGCCTTCTATTATGGCTGGTACCACCGCTTCGTCACTGAGCTGCCGCCCGTTCAGAACGGCATGATCACCGTACCCAAAGGCCCGGGACTGGGGCTCGCCCTGCAGCCCGACGTCATGACCCGCCCCGGCGTCACAGTGCGCCGCACGACGGCCAAGGATCTCTAGGCAATTACACAACGATCACCCTCAGGGAGAAACGGAATGGCGACCAACAAGAAGCGCGTGCTGCTCACGGACTCGATGAGCAAGGCCGGCATTGACGTCCTCAGCGCACGCGATGACGTCGAGGTCGTTCCGTTCAGGTACACCGCGACAGGGCCCGACTACGTCGCCATCCTGAAGTCGCATGACGCCGTGCACGCGACCATCCTCGGCGGCACGCGCTTCGGCGAGCCCGAATTGGCCGCCGCCAAGGGCATGCAGGTCGTCGCCCGCGTGGGTGTCGGCTACGACGCCATCGATATCCCGCACATGACCAAGCACAAGATCCCGGTCATGACCTCCGGCATCGCCAATTCGCCGTCCGTTGCGGAGAAGGCCATGACGCTCATGCTGACGCTTGCCAAGCGCATGCCCGAGCTCGACAAGATGGTGGGCGAGAACCGCTGGGGCGACCGCTTCAAGGCCACTCCCATCGACCTGTTCGAGAAGACTGTGCTCGTCATCGGCTTCGGCCGCATCGGCTCGCGTTCCGCCAAGCGCTGTGCAGCGATGGAAATGAAGGTGCTGGTGTTCGATCCCTACGTGCCCGCCGAAACCATCAGCGCCGCCGGCTACGAGCCGGTCAAGGACCTCGATGCGGCTGTCGCAAAGGCGGACTTCGTCACTATCCATTGCCCGAAGACCAGCGAAACGGTCGGCATGTTCGACGCCAGGCGCCTCGCACGCATGAAGCCTTCAGCATACATCGTCAACACCGCGCGAGGCGGCATCATCGACGAGCCAGCCCTGCACGCCGCGCTGACAAGCGGCAAAATCGCCGGCGCGGGCCTCGACGTGCTCGCCAAGGAGCCACCCGACGCCGACAATCCGCTGCTGAAGCTGCCGAATGTCATCAAGGCTCCGCACATGGCTGGCGTCACGGTCGAATCTATGGACCGCATGGGCGTTCAGGCCGCCAAGAACGTGCTCTCCGTCTTCGATGGCACCCCCATCAAGGAAAACACCGTCAACCGCGAGATCTATGGGTAACTACCTTCCCCTCTCCCCGCTTGCGGGGAGAGGGAAATCGGCCCCTCACATCCCCTCGATACAGTAAACCCGCGCCGGCGCGCCGTCCCCGCCGGGAATTTTCAGCGGTGCGGCTGAGAGAAACACCTCCGGCTCACGGATATCCGCTGTGTTCGTCACATACTCGATCATGTGCACGCCCGATCGGAGCAGGATGTCGTGCGTCACGTGCTCCTCGATCGGCCGGTGTTCATTCTTGAGTAGTAGCCGGATCGGATAGTCCTGCGGGAAATCGTAAGCGACCGTCTTCGCCCCGGTCTCCTTCAGCCAGATGGCCGCCTCCCGCGTCAGAAACGGCGCGTCCAGCCAGAACTCCTTCGTCTGCGGCGCGCGGTGCCGATCCCAGCCGGTCTTCAACAGGATCATACCGCCCTTTTTCACATGCTTGCCGCGCTCCGCCAGCCGCTCGGGCCCCAGTGCCTCGTTCGGTTTTGCGTCCAACAGGTCGATCACCGCACACGGCCCCACCAGCTCGCCGAGGGGCGTCGCCTCGATGGTCGCACCGTCAAGGAACATGTGCCGCCGCGCATCCACGTGGGTGTAAGCGTGACACGACACGCGGATAAACGTCACCTGCGCCAGGTCGCCCTTGGCGAGATCTCCCGTCGCGGATACCTCCGTCTTCCAGCGCGGATGGTCGGCGGTGATTGGCATCGACAGGTCGATGATGCGCATGAGCGGCGCCTTTCAGGCTGACTGCAGCGGAATATCCAAGCGATAGATCCGTACGGTATTGTCGTGGAACAGCTTGACGCGGTCCTCTCGCGGCAGGTCGGCGGTCGCTTCCTTGAACCCCGCGTAGATCGTTTCGAGGGAGCCGACCAGCGAATCAACGGGGAAGTTGGACGCGAACATGCAGCGACCGATCCCGAACGCATCGATCAGCCCGTCGATGATCGGCCGCTGATCCTCGAGCCGCCACGGCTGCCCATTGATGCCGATCCCCGAAATCTTCATGCTCGCCTGCGGCGCCGACGCCGCGCGTCTTACCGCAGCGCGCCAGCCCTTCAAACCATCCGCCGACCGGTCCACCGGCATGAATGCGTGATTGATGACGACCGGTGTGTCGGGGTAGGCCGCGATAAGATCCAGCATCTCGTCGACGTGCCACCAGGGTGCCTGCAACTCGAAATGCAGCTTGTTCGGCGCAAGGGCCGCATATCCGCGCTGCCATTTCGGATCGGACAACCCGCCAGGGGTTCCGCGCTCCACCAACCCCGGACCCGGCGCGTACGTCGGCTTGTGCCGGATGCCCCGCACGATCGGATAGGCCGCATGCCGCGCCAGTTCGTCTACTGCACCATCCTCATGCAGGATCGTGCGTGAAACGTGCGCCGCCGGCAGACCGGACTCTTCCGCCACCCGCGTCATCCATTTGCTTTCCGCGACGAGATCGCCCTCGTCCCACTCGCCTTCCATCGTCACGGTGCTGACGACGTTGTGCTCGCCCGTCAGCGCCCGGTAGTCGGCGGGGAGAAAATCACAGCGTATGGCGGAGTAATCCCCGTAGCGAAACGGGATCATGGGCTCGTCGCGCAACCAGGGATGCGCCTTGTGCGACAGGTTCCAAAAATGATGATGCGCATCGATAATGGGCAGATCGGCATCACGCGACACGGGATCACCCCTGGTTGACCAGCGCGGCCGACGTCAGGCCTGCCATGCTTGGATGTGCCGGCTCATGCGGCTTGGCGAAGGGAAGACACAACCGCCTCGAAGCGCTGACTGCGTGTGGCCGCGTCGATGTCGACCGGCTTCGACAAGGCCGCCGCGATCAAGAGCGCCTGCCGCGTCGCACCGATGTTGGCGACCCCCTTGCCGGCGATGTCATAGGCCGTGCCATGCGCCGGGGTGCAAATGGGGAATCCATAGCCCGCGATCAGGGTCACGCCGCGTTCGAAACCCATCAGCTTCATGGCGATCTGCCCCTGATCGTGGAACATCGTCTGCACCGCGTCGAAGTCGCCGCGGCTGGCGCGCACGAACACCGTGTCTGGCGGGAAGGGGCCCTCGCAGGTGATCCCCTTGGCCTTCGCGGCAACCACCGCCGGCTCGATCTCATCGATCTCCTCGCGCCCGAAGTTGCCGCCGTCGCCCGCATGCGGATTGAGACCCGCCACCGCGATGCGCGGATTGTCGACACCGGCCTCGCGCATGCACCGGTCGGTGAGCTCGATGCCGGCCAGAACCGCGTCCTTCGTGATGTACTTGGCCACATCCTTCAGCGGTACGTGCGAGGTGACGCGCGCATTCCAGAGCTTGTCGAGGATGTTGAACTCGCGGCCGTTACCCTTCGCGCCGGTCTCGTGCGTGATGACCTCGATTTCGTCGACATAGCTCGGCAGCGCCAGCTTCATGGCATACTTGTTGAAGGGCGTGAACGCGACGGCATCCACCGCACCCGCCGCGCCGAGCCGCAGGATCGTTCGGAAGTTCTGCAGCGCGGCCCCGCCGGTGGCGACGCTGGCCTGCCCATGCTCGACGATGGCGGGATTGATGTTGCCGAGATCGACCAGGATCGGCTGTGGTCCCGTTTTCAGCGGCGTGCCTGGCGTCCAGGTCTCGCAGGTTGATCCAACGCCGGCAATCTTTTCACCCTGTGCCAGCAAACGGCGATCGCCGACGATCACGTAGTGCGCAGCATCGCGGATTTGTGGATCAGTCAAAGCCTTGGCTGCAAGTTCGGCGCTGATCCCGGCCGCATCGCCAATGGCGAGCGCGACAACGGGATGAGAGGCTGAGGCCGTCATGTGCGTGTCCTCCATTGGCTTTTTCTTACCTGCCCCTTAGCACGCGTTGGTCTTGAGCTGCAAAAATTTAGGCTTTTCACCCCTCCGGCGGGATTACCCCAGCACTTGCCGCAGCACACGTGCGTAATTCCCGATCGCCAGCTTGCGCACGCGCGCCTCAGGCACCTGCCGTTTCTCCCACTGCGCCATCACGCGCGGAAAGTCGCTGTAGGCATTGATCACGGCATGCCTTCCTAGCCCATTCATGTCGGAGCCGAAAGCGACGTGGTCGTCGCCAAGCCAGTCGGCCATCTCCAAAAGCCTGTCGGCGTATCCCTCGATGGTCTCGCCCACATCCTGCCGTAGCGCCCACAACCCAACCAAGCCGCCCTTGCTAGCGATGGCCTTGGCGCCGTCAAGCGTCAACTGACGTGCGCGCCAGCCCACCATCGACCAATCCGGCGTGCGCTGGCGGGTGATCGAGCTGTGCGACCACACCATCGGCGCCTTGGAAATGGCGAGCGCCTGGGTCACCGCGTCGCTCGTGGAGTGCGCGAGATCGACCAGGATGCCCAGGCGATTGCACTCCTGCACGACCTTCTTGCCGATCTCGGTGAGGCCGCCATGCTCCGGCTTCTCCGTCTGGAAATCGCCGACCGAATTCTTGATGTAATGCACAAGCTGCAAGTGCCGGATGCCTAGGTCATACGCCGCCTGCACACGGCCCACATCGTTCTCGATGAAGCTCGCGCCTTCGACCGCGAGCACGATATGCGGTTCGCCTTTTACGGCGCGATCGACGTCGCGTGCCTTTCTTACGATCTTCAAATTCTGCGAGGTCGCGTGTTTCTTGATGCGTATCAGCTCGCGCTCAAACCACCCCAGCGTGTCGCCGGCCTTCGGCACCGATTTCTGTACGAAACCGCGCGGCGTCGCGCCCATCCAGAGCAGGTCACCGACCAGCGACCACGCCACCAGCGTCGCGTTGCCCGCGGCCATGGCCGGCCCGAGCGGCGGCGACTTCATCTTGTGCTGCGGGTCGAAAAAGAAATGTGCGTGCATGTCGCCGATGTAGATCGGGTCTGCCGCGAATGCGCTGGTCGCATGCACCAGCGGCAACGCCAGTCCCGACGCGATGAACTGCCGGCGATCCATATGCTCCCCGTCCCCTAGTAGCTGCGCTTAGTTGGCCTGCTCGAACCGCTTCTCGCGCACCTCTGCCGTGATGGCGTGCGCGATCATGCCTTCCTCGCGGCAGATGCGGCTGATGACGCCGGCCATGTCGCGCGAGGCGCGCCGCGTCAGGCGCTGGTACGTCACGGTCTTGATGAACTTGCCGACCCACAGGCCGCCGGTGTAGCGCGCCGCGCGTCCTGTCGGCAGGGTGTGGTTGGTGCCGACGCCTTTATCGCCATAAGCCACCGTCGATGCTTCGCCGATGAACAGCGACCCGTAGTTCGTGAGCTTCTCGAGATAGTAGTCGTCGCGTCCCGTCTGCAACTCCAGATGTTCCGGCGCATACGCGTCCGACACGGCAATCGCCTCGTCGTCGCTGTCGACCAGTACGATCTCGCCGAGGTCCGCCCAAGCCTTGCCGGCGTTGTCGCGCGTCGGCAGATCCGGCAGTTGCCGTTCGATTTCCTTCAGGACCGCGGCCCCGAGCTTGCGCGAGGTCGTCACAAGCCACGCTGGGCTGTCCGGTCCGTGCTCGGCCTGGCCCAACAGGTCCGTCGCCACGAGCGCCGGGTCGGCCGTGTCGTCGGCGATGACGAGAATTTCAGTCGGGCCCGCGAGCAGGTCGATGCCGCACGTGCCATACAACTGGCGCTTGGCCTCCGCTACGTACGCATTGCCCGGTCCCGTGATCATGTCGACCTCGGGCATGCCGACGCAACCGTACGCCATCGCCGCCATCGCCTGAACGCCGCCGATGCAATAGACCTCGTCGGCACCCGAGTGATGCAACGCATACAACGTTTGCGGATAAATGCCGTCGGCGCCGCGTGGCGGCGCCGCACCGACGATGCGCCCGACGCCCGCAACTTTGGCCGTGCCGACGCTCATGATGGCCGCCGAGATCAGCGGATACTTGCCGCCCGGAATGTAGCAGCCGACGCTTCCCACCGGAATCAGCTTCTGCCCGAGCACGACGCCCGGCTCCGTCTCGGCCTCGAAGGCCTTCATGCTATCCTTCTGCCGCTTGGCGAACTCGATCACCTGCTTATGGCAGAACGCGAAGTCCTCCTTGAAGCTCTTGGGGAGCAGCTTGGCCTTTGCCTCGATCTCCGCGTTCGAGACGCGGAACTCGCCCTCCCATTTGTCGAGGTCTCGCGCGAATTTGCGGATCGCCGAGTCGCGATCCTTGGCGATGTCCGCCAGCATGCGCCGCACTGTGTCTTCCACCTCGGCCTTGCGCGCGTGTGCGCCGCCGGACGCCGTCTTTAGATACTCGCGTGCCACGGCCGTTTCCTTTTCCAGCGAGATGCCCGGGGGTCGCCCCCGACGTTAGGAGCGCTCCTGAAACAGGTCAAGAAAGCCGCGCGCGTCCGGCCTCCCCGCGCTCGACACGAGCGAGAAAGTCGCGCGTCAGGCGCGAGGCCTTGGCGGCATGGGAGAATGGCAGGCCATGCCGTACGCCGGCAAAGACGTTGAGCTCCGCGTGCGGGATCAGCTCGACCAGCTCGCTTGCCTGCCGCACGGGTACGAACGGACTGGAGTCAGGCGCCAGGATCAGCAGCGGTATTTTCAGGGTCGGCGCCTGCTGCGTCAGGTCCAGCCGCGCCAGCACATCGCCCAGCCCGAGGACCACATGCGGTTTGGCGCGTGCCTGCTCGGTGGCGAACCATGCGAGTTGCCGGGCGTCGGCCGCACCGGGGGCGAAGCGCAGCGGCATCATGCGTTCCGCCCACGTCGCGATCCCGTCACGTTCGATCTCGGCCTTCCATCCGGGCAGGCGGCCGATGCCCTGGCCCTTATAGCCGGCATTGGAGATCGTCACCGACGCGAACCGGTCCGGCCGCTCGATGGCGGCCGCCAAGGCGATGCTGCCGCCCATGGACTCGCCCACGACATGAACAGGCCCGTCCCCCGCAATATCGGCCACCTCAAGGAGGTCATCGATCAGTTCGCGCATCGTCCAGGTGTGGTTGACGGGCGGTACGGCTGACGCGCCGAAGCCACGAAAGTCGAAGCGCACGACGCGATGCTGCGCTGCAACCTCAGGCAACCAGCCGCACCAGATATCGCGGTTGGTTCCAATGCCGTGATGCAACACGACCGGGCGTTCATCACCATGCCAAGGCGGCCTGACATCCGCCGTTGCATACGCGAGACCTCGCCTTGTCATCTGACGCGTTGTCATACTTTCGTCCTGTGCCGGAAATTTATTTCGTTCGGGCGCTCGCGTTGCCCTCTCACGTTACAATCTCGGGACAAGTGTTGCATTGTTCATCCCGGACGAAGGCGGATGACGGAATACCAGGCAGGCGCCATCCATCGCTGTTAATTTTAGCCACCGAAGAAAAGACACATCCCGCATCATTACCAAATATTTCAGAACGCTTGCTCTTGCCGCCAAGCTCCGTTAGCAAGGTAGGCAACGAATTCTAATCGGAGCACCGGCTAGCTCTCCGTTCCGGTGACTCGGGAGGACAATCATTGCAGCATGGAATCGCGGCGGCGACTGGGCTTGCACAATCGCAAGCAACCGGAACGCCACCAGCAAAAGCTATCGGGCAGCCCATCCTCGAGATCGAGGATTTGCACGTCCACTTTGTTACCTCGCATGGAACCGTGCGCGCCGTCGAGGGCCTGAGCTATGCGGTTCATCCTGGCGAGATGGTCGCCATTGTGGGCGAGTCCGGCTCCGGAAAGTCCGTGTCCGCGTTGGCGGTCATGCGCCTGTTGCCGCCGAACACGGCACGCATTCGCAGCGGCGTGGTGCGCTTTGACGGCCGCGAGCTTCTGAAGCTCGACGACGAGGAAATGCGCCAGATCCGCGGGCGCGATGTCTCCATGATCTTCCAGGAGCCGATGACGTCGCTCAACCCCGTGTTGACGATCGGGCTCCAGATCATGGAGCCGCTGCTCATCCACATGAACATGACGGACGCGCAGGCGAAGGCGCGCGCCATCGAGCTGTTGACGCTCGTGGGTATCACCGATCCCGAAAGCCGCCTTGCCCAATATCCGCATCAGCTTTCCGGCGGCATGCGCCAGCGCGTCATGATCGCCATCGGCCTTGCCTGCAATCCCAAGCTGCTGATTGCCGACGAGCCCACCACCGCGCTTGATGTCACCATCCAGGCGCAGATCCTTGAGCTGATGAAGGATCTGTCGCGGCGCCTCAACATCGCCGTCATCATCATCACGCACAATCTGGGTATCGTGGCTCGCTATGCCGATCGCGTGAACGTCATGTACGCGGCCCGCCTGGTGGAGCGTGGAATGGCTGAGCAGGTGTTCGGACGGCCGCTGCATCCCTACTCGCGGGGCTTGCTGGCGGCCGTTCCGCGGCTGGACCAGGGCCGCACCAACAAGCTTGCCACCATCGACGGTTCACCGCCCAACCTGCTCAATCCGCCCGAAGGCTGCCGCTTCCGGCCGCGCTGCAGGTTTGCCGTCGAAGCCTGCATCAACGTGCCTCCGTTCGTGGAGGTGGAGCCAGGACACCATGCAGCCTGCATTCGCGCGCATGAGATCGAGGCGCTCGATGCCGGCCCGCGCCGATACCTCCGGCGTACACGCCTCCGATCGCGGCGGCGCGGCTATTCTCGATATTCGTCACGCGAGCAAGTTCTTCCCCGTCGGCGGCGGCTTCCTGAAGGGTGCCTCCAAGCTCGTGCGCGCAGTCAATGATGTCTCGCTGACCGTGCGGCCCGGAGAGACGCTCGGTCTCGTCGGCGAGTCCGGCTGCGGAAAATCGACGCTCGGCCGCCTGGTCCTGCGCTTGGAGGATCCGACGGCGGGCGAGATCATCTTCGAGGAGGTCGACCTCGCGCCGCTCAGTCGGAAGCAAATGACCGACGTGCGCAAGAAGATGCAGGTCATCTTCCAGGACCCTTACTCCTCGCTCAATCCGCGCATGACGGTCGGCCAGATCATCGGCGAGCCGATTGGGGTGCACGGCATTATGCCGAAAGCCAACATCAATGCCCGCGTCGCCGAGCTGCTTCAGCTCGTCGGCCTGTTCCCCTACATGGCGCTCCGCTACCCGCACGAACTGTCGGGCGGACAGCGCCAGCGTGTCGGGATCGCCCGTGCCCTCGCGGTCGAGCCGCGCGTCATCGTCTGTGATGAGGCCGTCTCCGCCCTCGACGTGTCGATCCAGGGGCAGGTCATCAACCTGCTGGAGGATTTGCAGCAGAAGCTCGGACTCACCTACCTTTTCATCGCCCATGACCTGGCGGTGGTGCGCCACATTTCGACGCGCGTCGCCGTCATGTATCTCGGGCGCATCGTCGAGCTTGCCTCGGCGGACGATCTTTTTGCCGATCCCAAGCATCCCTACACGCGCGCGCTGCTCGCCGCGGCGCCGGTGCCGGACCCTGTCGTGGAGCGCACCCGGCCGCGCACCATCATCACTGGCGAATTGCCAAGTCCTCTCAATCCACCGGCGGGCTGTGTTTTCCATCCGCGCTGTCCGCTGGCGACGGAGGAGTGCAAGCAGGCCGTTCCCGCGACACGCGAGCTGGCGCCCGGTCATTGGGCCGCATGTATCCACGCCTGACGCATGAACGTGTGCGGCGCAACTACAAAGAAAACCAAAGAAGGAAAGAAACCATCGTCATGAAAAAATTGGGATCAATGGCAGCGTTGGCTGCCGTGTTGGCCGGCGCGGCGTCGTTTGCGGCCGTTGCTCAAACGCCCAAGAAGGGTGGGGTGGTGAACATCGCCGTGGTCGCCGAGCCACCCAACTACGATTGCCATGGAAGCACCACTTTCGGCCTTGCCCATCCGGTCTTTCCTCACTACTCCACGTTGATCCGTTATGCGGGTGACTGGAAGTCCATGAAGATCGAGAGCGACGTCGCCGAAAGCTGGAGCGTGTCGCAGGACGGACTGACCTTCACCTTCAAGCTGCGCCAGAACGTGAAATTCCACGACGGCTCGCCGATGACCTCGGCCGACGTCAAGGCTACTTACGAGCGCATCAAGGATCCTCCGGCGGGGATCGTATCGGCGCGCCGGGCCCTGTACGAAGACATCACCAACATCGATACGCCCGACGATCACACCGTGGTCTTCAAGATCAAGGCCCCCAATGCCTCGATGCTCGATGGTTTCGCCTCGCCTTGGAACTGCATCTATAGCGCCGCCAAGCTGAAGGAAAATCCGCGCTATCCCGAGACGAACATCATGGGAACCGGGCCGTACACCTTCGTTGAGCACGTCAAGGGCGCGTCCTGGGAAGGCAAGCGCTTCGACGGGTACTTCCGTCAGGGCAAACCTTATCTCGACGGCTTCAAGATGTTCTTCGTCAAGTCGTCGGCGCTCGCAACAGGTCTCATTGGCGGACAGTTCGACATTGAGTTGCGTGGCCTCACTCCCGGCGAGCGTGACCAGATCGTGTCTGCGAAGAAGGACGATTTCGTGGTTCTCGAGGGACCGTGGTCGGCCAGCCTCATGCTGACCATCAACGCCAAGAAGAAACCTTTCGATGATCTCCGCGTGCGGCAGGCTCTCCTGATGGCCCTCGACCGTTGGGGCGGCGCGCCGGCGATGGCCAAGATCTCGCTGATGAAGTACGTCGGCGGCTTCACCCGGCCGGGTTATGAATATGGCCTGACCGACGCCGAGCTAGAGAAGTTGCCCGGCTATTCGCGTGACATCAACAAGTCCCGAGAGCAGGCCAAGAAGCTGCTCGATGAGGCCGGCGTGAAGAACCTGAAGATCAGCTTCCTCAACCGTAGTGTCGGTCAACCTTACACCGCCGGCGGCATCTACGCGGTCGATCAATGGAGGCGCATCGGCATCGAGACCGACCATCGCCAGGTCGAGACCAAGCTGTTCTTCGACGGTCTTGCTCGCGGCGATTTCGACGTCGCCATGGACTTCATCACCGACCATGCGGACGACCCCAACCTGCAGTACGTGCACGTGGTATCGGAAGCGATGAACAATCCGCAGTCCTACTCGAAGCATTCGGACCTGAAGATCGACCAGCTCTTCGAGGCGCAGAAGCGCGAGTTGGACCCGGCCAAGCGCAAGATCCTCACCAAGGACTTCGAGCGCTACGCCATCACGCAGGCCTATAACCAGATGCTGTTCTGGTGGCAGCGCATCGTCGTGCACAACAAGCGGATCCACGGTTGGAAGCTGACGCCGAGCCACTACCTCGGCAACACGCTCGAAGAGGTGTGGGTCAGCGAATAGGCGGGCCGAGGAGAGGGAGACCCGCGAACGCGCGGGCTCGACCGGTAAGGCATTCGCACAAAGCCGATAGCGTAAGCCCAGTGTGGGCTTACGCTGCAGCACACTTGGAGTGCAGGAACAACTGCACCGTTTTTGAATGGAGTTGGAGGAGACCAGATGAGACCGAAAGTTGCTTTATCGTTTGCCGCGCTGTTTGCAGTCGCGACGCTTACGTCGCCGGCTGTCGCGCAGACCCCCAAGAAGGGTGGCATACTGAACTTTGCCGTGGTTGCCGAGCCGCCGACCACCGATTGCCACGCCACCACGACGTTCGCCATGGTGCATCCGGTGGCACCGCAGTATTCGACGCTCCTGCAGTTCACCGGTCCTCACGACAATCAGAAGATCGAAGGCGATCTCGCCGAGTCGTGGGACGTGTCCAAGGACGGGCTCACCTATACATTCAAGCTGCGCCGCGGCGTGAAATTCCATGACGGCTCGGATTTCACCTCCGAGGACATCAAGGCCACCTACGAGCGCATCAAGGATCCCGTGGAGGGCGTCATCTCGGCGCGCAAGGCCCAGCATCAGGACATCGCATCGATCGAGACACCCGACCCCTATACGGTGATCTTCAAGCTGAGCCAGGTGAACATGTCGATGCTGCTGCACTTCGCATCGCCGTTCAACTGCGTCTATAGCGCGGCCAAGCTGAAGCAGAATCCGAAGTATCCCGAGACCGAGGTCATGGGGACGGGCGCCTTCAAATTCGTGGAATACGTCAAGGGCGCGACCTGGACCGCCGAACGGTTCAAGGACTATTTTCTCAAGGACCGGCCCTATCTCGACGGCTACAAGGCCATCTTCGTGCGCGGCAACGTCGTCGTGAACGGTCTGCGCGGCGGCCAGTACGACGCCGAATTCCGCGGCCGCACCCCGCAGGAGCGCGATCAGCTCGTGGCGGCCATGAAGGACGGCGTCACGGTGCAGGAAGGCCCTTGGGTCACGAACATCCTGCTGACCTTCAATGTCGAGAAAAAGCCTTTTGACGACATCCGCGTGCGGCAAGCATTGACCCTTGCCATCGATCGCTGGGGCGGCGGCGAGGCGCTGGGCAAGGTATCGCTCATCAAAGGCGTGAGCGGCGCATTCCGGCCGGGTGCATCCTGGTCGCTGTCCACGGCCGAGCTTGAGAAGCTGCCGGGCTTTGGGCGCGATATCAACAAGTCACGCGAGGAGGCCAAGCGCCTTCTCAAGGAAGCAGGCCATCCGAATTTGAAGGTCAAGCTGGTCAATCGAACCATCGACCAGCCCTTCACCCCGGCGGGCATCTACGCTGTCGACCAATGGAAACGAATTGGTGTGGAGACCGAACATTCCCAGGTCGAAACCAAGCTGTGGTACGACGCCATGAACAATGGCACCTTCGACGTCGTCGTGCAGAATATCTCGGACTTTGCCGATGATCCGACGTCCCAGTTCAATACGCTCCTCAGCACCAAGGTCTCGGGCATCGCCTATTCGCGGCATACCGATACCAAGCTCGACGATATGTTCGCGCTGCAATCCAAGACGGTGGATCCGGCGGAGCGCATGAAGATCGTCAACGACTTCGAGCGATATGCCTTGACGCAGGCCTACAATATCCCGCTGCTCTGGTATCAGCGCATCGTCGTCAACAACAAGAAGGTCAAGGGCTGGGATCTGCCACCCAGTCACTTCGTCAATCAGAATCTGGTCAATGTCTGGCTGGACCAGTAGTGAAGCACGTGCATCCGCGCCTCCACGCGCGGATGCCTTCCGTATGCGATGGGAACACATGTCGATGCAATTGTTACGTAAACTCGTTGTGGTCGTCGCCGCGCTTGCCCTGGGGGCAGGCATGGCACATGCGCAAACGCCCAAGAAGGGCGGCACCCTGAACTTTGCTGTCGTGGCCGAGCCCCCCACGCTCGATTGTCATGGCGTGTCCACGTTCGCATTCGCGCACCCGGGTCGCCCGCATTACGCGACACTGCTGAAGTTTTGCGGCCCATACGAGGCTATCG
>CADEFX010000051.1 GCA_902826715.1 uncultured Hyphomicrobiales bacterium
GAGCAGACGCATGTGTCGCTCTTCGACGGCAGCAACTGCGGCCTGCAGATCAAGGACAAGCCGGTGTTCTCGGTGCAGTATCATCCCGAGGCGTCGCCTGGGCCTGAGGACAGCCACTACCTGTTTGAGCGCTTCGTGAACCTGATGCGTGAGCGGAAGGGATTGCCTGTCAAGCCCGAGGGTAAGAAGCCGGAATAAGCCAATGATGTTTGTTGCGTTTGCCCGCCTCGCACAGGTGGCAGTGTTTTTCTGCGCCGTATTCCTCGGAGCCACCGGCGTTCACGCGCAAACTCCAGGCAACGCCTATGGCTTCCCATGGCAGGAAACGGTCTCGCGCGATCATCCGCTTGTCGGTCGCGCTTGGTCAGCCGCAAACGGCGGGTTCCTCGATCAGGCGGTGATCGCTGCAGCGATGGTGCGCGCCGATTTCCTGTTGCTCGGCGAGGTGCATGACAACGCCGACGCCCATGCGCTGCCGGGCTGGGCCATCGGCCGCCGCGCCGAGGCGCAGAGCAGGTTCGGTGCCGTGTTCGAGCATATCCGAACTGACCAGCAGCAGGCGCTCGCCAAGCTGGACGAGTTCGACCGGACCGCCCGCCGCGTCGCTACCGCCAACGATTTGTTCCGCTTCCTCGACTGGCAGAACGGCGGCTGGCCATCGGAGGTCAAATTCGCCGGTCTCTTCAATGCCGTCTTCAACCCGCGCCTGCCGATCTACGCCGCCAATCCGCCGCGCCAGCAGGTCCGCGCCGTCGCGCGCGGCGAGGAGGGGGCTCTGCCTGGCGAAGAGCGCACCCGCCTTCTGCTCGATGCCCCCTGGGACAAGCCGCTCGCCGACGCGCTCTACGACGAGCTGAAAGGCAGCCACTGCGGCGCCATGCCCGAGTCCGCGGTGCCGGCCATGAGCATCGCCCAGCGCTACCGCGATGCTGCTTTCGCCGACGTCATGCTGACGGCTGCGGCCGACCACGGCGCCGCCGTCCTCGTCGCCGGCAATGGCCATGTCCGCACCGACCGCGCCGTGCCCTGGTATTTGCGGCAGCGCGCGCCGGGTAAAAACATTATCTCGGTCATGATGTTGGAGGTCGAGGAGGGCAAAACCGACCCCGGCGCCTATGCCCCGCTCGCGCCCGATGGCAAGCCCGCCGTCGATATCATCGTCTTCACCCCGCGCGCCGAGCGGCCAGACCCTTGCGAAGCGTTGCGCCAGCGCAGCCAGCCGAAGCAATAATGCGACGGTTGGCGTTACGGAACTGAGGGTTGGCCGCACCCGGCTATAGCCAAAGTTCCTGCGCTGCAATATGAAGCGGCCTCATGCCGAAGCGCACCGACATCAAATCCATCCTCATCATCGGCGCGGGCCCCATTGTCATCGGACAGGCCTGCGAGTTCGACTATTCCGGCACCCAGGCCTGCAAGGCTCTGAAGGCCGAGGGCTACCGCATCATCCTGGTCAACTCCAATCCGGCCACCATCATGACGGACCCGGAGCTGGCAGATGCAACCTATGTCGAGCCGATCACGCCCGAGATCGTCGCCAAGATCATCGAGAAGGAGCGGCCCGACGCACTGCTGCCCACCATGGGCGGCCAGACTGCGCTCAACACCGCGCTCGCCCTCGAGCAACAGGGCGTGCTCAAGGCCTTCAACGTCGAGATGATCGGCGCCAAGGCCGCAGCCATCGACATGGCCGAGGACCGCCAGCTCTTCCGCGAGGCCATGGACCGCATCGGCCTTGCCACGCCACTCTCGAAGCTCGCGCACAATCGCGAGGAAGCATTGGCGGCGCTCGAGCATGTCGGCCTGCCGGCCATCCTGCGCCCCTCCTTCACGCTCGGCGGCACCGGCGGCGGCGTCGCCTACAACCGCGAGGAATTCCTCGAGATCGTCGAGCGCGGCCTCGACGCCTCGCCGACGCGCCAGGTCCTGGTCGAGGAAAGCGTGCTCGGCTGGAAGGAATTCGAGATGGAGGTGGTTCGCGACACGGCGGACAACTGCATCATCGTCTGCTCGATCGAGAACGTCGATCCCATGGGCGTGCACACGGGCGACAGCATCACCGTCGCGCCGGCCCTGACGCTGACGGACAAAGAATACCAGGTCATGCGCAACGCCTCGATCGCGGTGCTGCGTGAGATCGGGGTCGAGACCGGCGGCTCCAACGTGCAGTTCGCCGTCAACCCCGACGACGGCCGCCTCGTCGTCATCGAGATGAATCCGCGCGTATCGCGCTCCTCTGCGCTGGCCTCGAAGGCCACCGGCTTTCCTATCGCCAAGGTCGCCGCGCGCCTCGCCGTCGGCTACACCCTCGACGAACTGGAGAACGACATCACCGGCGGCGCCACGCCCGCCTCGTTCGAGCCCACGATCGATTACGTCGTCACCAAGATCCCGCGTTTCGCCTTCGAGAAGTTTCCCGGCTCCGATCCGACACTCACCACATCGATGAAATCCGTCGGCGAGGTCATGGCCATCGGCCGCACCTTCGCCGAGAGCTTGCAGAAGGCGCTGCGCGGCCTGGAAACCGGCCTGTCCGGCCTCGACGATGTCACCTTCGAGGGTATGGGGACCGGCGACGACAAGAACGTCATTCGCGCCGCGCTCGGGCAGCCGACGCCCGATCGCATCCTCAAGGTCGCCCAGGCCATGCGCCTCGGGTTCGACCACGAGCAGATCCACGCCTCCTGCAAGATCGATCCCTGGTTCCTCGCCCGCGTGCAGGAGATCATCGACACCGAGGAGCGCGTGCGCCAGCACGGCTTACCCGGCAGCGCGAGCACCATGCGCGCGCTGAAAGCCATGGGCTTCTCCGACATCCGGCTGGCGAAGCTTGCCGGCCTCACGGAAGCCGACGTGCGCCTTAAGCGGCACGCGCTCGGCGTCCGCCCGGTCTTCAAGCGCATCGACACCTGCGCCGCGGAGTTCGCCTCGCCCACGGCCTACATGTACTCCACCTACGAGTCCGGCCTCTTCTCCGAGCCCGTCTGCGAGGCCGATCCTTCGGAGAAGAATAAGATCATCATTCTCGGCGGCGGTCCCAACCGCATCGGCCAGGGCATCGAGTTCGACTACTGCTGCTGCCACGCCTGCTTCGCGCTCTCGGACGCCGGCTTTGAGACCATCATGGTCAACTGCAACCCCGAGACCGTCTCCACCGACTACGACACCTCCGATCGCCTCTACTTCGAGCCCCTCACGATCGAAGACGTGCTGGAGATCATCCACGTCGAGCAGTCCAAGGGCGCGCTCAAGGGCGTCATTGTCCAGTTCGGCGGGCAGACCCCGCTAAAACTGGCCGAGCCGCTGGAGAAAGCCGGCGTGCCCATTCTCGGCACATCCTTTGACGCCATAGACCTCGCCGAGGACCGCGATCGCTTCAAGGCGCTGGTCGAGAAGCTCAAGTTGAAGCAACCCGAGAGCGGCATCGCCCGCAGTCCCGCCGAGGCCCGCGTCGCCGCCGAGCGCATCGGCTATCCCATCGTCATCCGTCCGTCCTACGTGCTGGGCGGCCGCGCCATGGAGATCCTGGCGGACAACTCCGATCTCGAGCGCTATCTCGCACGCCTGTCGGCCACACTCGACCGCCCCTCCGAGCTTGTCGTCTCCGACAAGCGCCCTCTGCTGATCGACCGCTATCTCTCGGACGCGACCGAGGTCGATGTCGATTGCCTCGCTGACGGCAAGGACGTCTTCATCGTCGGCGTCATGGAGCACATCGAGGAGGCCGGGATCCATTCGGGCGACTCGGCCTGCTCGCTGCCGCCGCATGCGCTGCTGTCGTCTGTTGTCGTGCGCATCGAGAAGCAGACCCGGGATCTGGCCCGCGCCTTGAACGTCGTCGGTCTCATGAACGTGCAATACGCCGTCAAGGGCAACGAGATCTACATCCTGGAGGTCAACCCGCGCGCGAGCCGCACGGTGCCGTTCGTCGCCAAGGTCATCGGCCAGCCCGTTGCCGGCATTGCCTCGCGCATCATGGCCGGAACGCCACTCGCGAGCTTTGGCCTGAAGCCCGCCAAGCTCTCTCACATCGCCGTGAAAGAGGCCGTGTTCCCGTTTGCCCGCTTCCCCGGTGTGGACACGGTGCTCGGCCCCGAGATGCGTTCTACGGGCGAAGTTATGGGCATCGACCGCGACTTCGCCATCGCCTTCGCCAAGAGCCAGATCGGCGCGGGGATCGTTCTGCCGCTGTCGGGCACCGTGTTCGTGTCGCTGCGCGAATCAGACAAGGATCGCGTCCTCGGTGCCATGCGCGATCTGACCGACATGGGCTTTCGCGTGCTGGCCACGCGTGGAACCAAACGCCATCTGGAGAGTCATGGCATTCCATGCGAGCACGTCAACAAGGTGCTCGAAGGTCGCCCGCATATTGTCGACACCATCAAGAACGGCGATGTGCATCTAGTCTTCAACACCACGGAAGGTGCCAAAGCCCTTGCCGACTCCAAGGATATCCGTCGCGCTGCCTTGCTGAATCGCGTCCCCTGCTATACAACTTTGGCGGGCGCCATTGCGGCAACGGAAGCCATCAAGGCGCTCAAAGCAGACACTCTCAAGGTCGCGCCCTTGCAGAATTTTGTGGGCCGCGCATCCTGAGAGTGGCCTTCGCCATTCTGTGCGCAAGGGTCTGGTCAAACCTCTAGGACTGAGTGAGACTATTCATAAGGACGCTGGGCACGAGGGCCCGGCAGTCTGGGAGACGTGAGCTATGGCAATGGAAAAGGTGCCGATGACCATCGAGGGTTACAAGACCCTCGAGGAGGAATTGCACCGTCTGAAGTCCGTGGAGCGTCCGCGCATAATCCAGCTGATTTCGGAAGCGCGCGCGCATGGGGATCTTTCCGAGAACGCGGAATATCACGCCGCCAAGGAGGCTCAGGGCCTGAACGAGGGCAAGGTGGCCGAGTTGGAGGACAAGATTTCGCGTGCAGAGGTCATCGATCCGTCCAAGCTGTCGGGCGACACCGTAAAATTTGGCGCCACTGTCACCCTGGAAGACGAGGATTCCGGCGACAAGGTGAAGTACAAGATCGTGGGCGATTCCGAAGCCAACGTGCGCGACGGCAAGGTCTCCATTTCGTCCCCCATTGCCCGGGCTCTGATCG
Organism: uncultured Hyphomicrobiales bacterium; assembly: GCA_902826715.1. Taxonomy (GTDB): domain Bacteria; phylum Pseudomonadota; class Alphaproteobacteria; order Rhizobiales; family Hyphomicrobiaceae; genus CADEFX01. The sequence goes on from CADEFX010000051.1 coordinate 5,106, forward strand.
GCAAGTCGAAGGGCGATTCCGCCGAGGTCACCACGCCGCGCGGATCGCGCTCCTACGAGATCCTCAAGATCGAGTACAAATAGGCCGCTGCTGATGCAGGCTCACGTGTCAGGCGTGTCTTGGATCGGCACGCCTAGCTGCCGGGCATCTTCGCATTGCGCCACCCTTCGATCATGGCCGCGAGCGTGTCCGGCGTATAGCGCATCCACGGGCGCCAGTAGTGGCGCAAGCCGTCCACACTCGCGTCCGGGTTGACCTTCAAGAGGCGCTTCGCCGCCGACTGCGCCTTATCGATCCGGCCCAACAGCCCTGCGCTGGCGATCCTCATGCGAAGTGCCCCCGGGTAGTCCGGCGATTGCCGCAGCGCATGGTCGGTGGCCATATCAGCGTCCTCGTGCCGGCCGGCTACGAAATGGGCCATCGCCGCGGCATACCATTGCACGTGCTGTGCGTTGTCATCCGCATTCACGAGCTGGGCCTGGCGAAAGTGGTCCAGAGCCACGGCGGGATCGCCCGAGTGGGCGCGGACGAAGCTGCTCCCGATCCACGCGCTCGCATTGTTGGGATTGATGGACAGCGAGAGGTCGATCAGCTGCTTTCCTTCTTCGGGATTGCCACCGATATTGGCCAAAGCCAAACCGGCGAGCCAAAGCGTTTCGGGGTCGCGACCGTCGCGTTCCAGTGCGCGATGGGCCAGCCGCACTCCCGCATGCAGTTGCGGGTCGCTCGGCGGGGACCACCCCATCAATCTCTGCACGTGGAAGCAGCGCGCCGCCAACGCGTAGGCCACCGCAAGCTCGGGATCCAGCTCGTTGGCGCGGCGCAGCAGCGTCAGCGCCTTGGCGTTGCCCGCACGATCCTGGCGGCAAATTGCAGCGGCATGGGTGTAAAGCTCATGTGCGGTCATGGACTCCATTGGCTTGCGAGCGACCCGCTCGCCTTCGACCATTCGAATTGCCGGTCCCACCTTGGCGACAATTCGTGAACACAGGCGATCATGCAGCGCAAATTGATCGTGATCTGCTGCCTCGATCCGATCAGACCACAGGTCGCGCCCGCCGGCCGCCTCGGTCAAGCGAACGGCGATCCTCACACGCTGGCCGTCCTGACGAATGCTGCCGCCAAGAACATAACGATTGTCAGCGACGATGGACGGAGGCGATGAGTCCCAGCGGCCCACTGCAGGGTTGACCACCACGATCGGCCATCGTTGACGGACAAGAGCGGCGGCGATGTCTTCCGTCAGGGCGCGCGAAAGTTGCTCGTTGCTTCTGTCTCCGGCCAGGTTTGCGAATGGAGCTATGCAGATCGTCGGCTTGTCCCAGACGATGAAGTGCGCGACCGATCGCGGCGCCACATTCGTGGATCTCGCGGCGGTTGCGCCATTGCCCGTGCCTTGCCGTATGCTCTCGGCGAGCTGTCGTGTGGTGACGTCGGGTGCCGTCTGCAGCTCCTCGCGGAGCACCCGTTCAAGGCGCGAGAACTCAACGAGCGCCTGGCCGCGACGTCCGCTGTCGGCAAGTAACCGCATGAGATGGCGGCTGCTGTCCTCGGCGAACGGATCGAGGTCTGCCAATCGCCTTGCAACGCCGACGGCCTGGGTCAGCTCGTTGGCTTTCACGAGGAGATCGATACGGGCCTCGAGCACGCGCAAGCGAAGCGACAGGAGACGCTGGCGTTCCGTGGTTATCCACTCTTCATAGGGCTCGGAAGGCAGGCTCAAGCCGGCCAGGAGGTCGCCGCGATACAGCTCGTCGGCGCGCGCCTGGTCGTCCAGCGTCGTCGACGTTGCGAGCCGCTCGAACGCCTCGACGTCACTTGCAAGCCGGCTATCAGGCCGCAGCGTCAATACCTCGACGCCCGATTCAAGGCACTCATCAAGGACGGGATGCAAAGCGCGGCGCAGGATGAAGAGACTTTGGCGCAAGCTGTGACGCGCCTGCTCGGATGTGGTGTTGCTCCATAACAGATTGGAAACGTCATCGCGCGATACGCGCTTGCCGCGGTTGATGACCAGGAATCCCAACACGGCTTGCGCCTTCTTGGGTAGAGCAATTGGCATGCCCGTTTCGATCTGTACTGTAAATCGACCGAGCAGATTGAGCGTAACGGCAGCTTGCACATTACTCCCCACGGGTGGCCTATTCAGCTCCGCAACACCAAGGCGCCCTCAACCAGGCAGCGGTCGCGCGGTTGCACGACATTGGGCGCCCTTTGACGTTCCTTTGACATGGCCGGTCGAGCCTCGAAGGCCGCAGCGATCCACTGCGGGCAACCACTAACACCGTGTGCTATTGGAGAATAATCATGGCACTGCTGAGCAGAAGACAAGCACTTTTTGGGGTCATTGGCACCGCAACCGGTGGCTTCGCAGCGCGCTCAGCCGCGCAGAGCGCCTATCCGTCCGGTTTGCGGACGATCAAAGTCGTCATCCCGTTTGCGGCAGGCGGCGCTAGCGACATCATCGGCCGGCTGCTGACCGAGAGCCTGGCGAAGCGATGGGGCGTGCCGGCCGCGCTGGAGTTTGTCCCGGGCGCCTCAGCCACGATCGGCATGGGGCGCGTCGCGCACGGACCGAAGGATGGCAGCCAGATCTTGCTGATGAGCCTCAATTACATCACCACGCAGTACATCTTTGAGAGCTTGCCATACGATCCGGAAAAGGACTTGGTGCCGCTTGTCCAGCTGACCCGGCAGCCAAACCTCCTCTGCGTGAGAAAAGGCCTGCCGATCGAAACGGTTGCCGACCTGATCGCCTATGCCAGAGCGCACCCTGGCAAATTGAACTATGCATCGTCGGGGGTCGGATCTCCCATCCACCTTGCCGCAGAGCTCTTCAAGCGCACGACGAACACCGACATGCAGCATATCCCCTATACCGGAAGCGCGCCGGCGAAGAACGATCTCGTGGGCGGCCACGTCGATGTCATGTTCGACAATGCTGCGAGCATCCTTGAGCTTGCGCGCTCGGGGGCCGTGAAGGCATTAGGCCTCACAACGCCCGAGCGATCTCCGCTTGCACCCGAGTTTGCTGCAGTTGCGGAAACGGTGCCCGGCTACACCGCTGGCGGATGGTTCGGTGCCGCCGTGAGCGCGGGCACGCCGCAGGATATCCAACAGGCCGTTGCCGAGACTTGCCTGACCCTCCTGCGCGAAGACCTCACCGTAGCTCGTCTGAAGGCAGTCGTGTCGGAGCCTGTCGGTTTACAGGGCCAAGACTTCCGGAGCTTTCTCGCCGACGAGCGCGGACGATGGGGCTCGCTGATCAAGGAGCTAGGAATAAAGGCTTAGATTTCCGGTCATCGACAAGAGCGGAGCTGGATCCGGCGCGACCCTCGCTGACTGATAGACTAAGCAATCATTCCCCAGGCGTGCCTTGGATCGGCACGCCTGCCTCCAATTTCGCCTCCCGGATGGTCACTGTGGTCTTGACGCTGGCGACGTTGGGCGCGGCGGTGAGCTCGCGCAACACGAAGTCTTGGAAGGCCGTCAGATCGGGCGCCACGCATTTCAGCATGTAGTCGATGTCGCCCGACAGCATGTGCGCCTCGCGCACGAGCGGCCACTTGAGCACGAGATTTTCGAACGCCCGCAGATCGGCTTCGGCCTGTGCCACCAGCCGCACCATGGCGAAAGCCGTCACCTCGAAGCCCAGCATCTGGGCGTCGACCACGGCGTGATAGCTCTTGATGAACCCGGCCTGCTCCAGCGCTTGCAGCCGACGGAGGCAGGGTGGCGGCGTCAATCCGACGCGCGCGGCGAGCGCAACGTTGGTGATGCGGCCATCGGCCTGCAGCTCCTTCAGGATGCGCCAATCGGTAGCATCGAGGCGAGCGCGCATTGCAGTTATCTGCCAGCGGTTGGTGTGGCGGCGCGATGCAGCATCGCACCGCGGCGATGCAGACGTATTCCGGCAGCCTCGCGGACGCAAGATTGTTTCGTGCGGCCGTGCCGCAGGCTGCCCGTGCGCGTAGCGCTCCCACCGGGGCTCGAGGGGAAATCGATGGCTGACGACCTCGCGGCGCACATGCCGCTGGCCGGTGCCAAGGCCTGGTGCCTGACCGATGACAAGGCCGGCATGCAGGTCCAGGTGCGCGGCGTGGCGGAAGCCTTGGGTCTGGCGGTGGACTGGAAACAAGTCCGCCCGCGCGGCCTCTGGCGCGTCACGGCGCCGTGGGGTCCGGTCGATCCGCGCGAAGGCTTTGGCGATCCGGCCGGCAGGTTCTCCCCGCCGTGGCCCGTCATCGCTCTGGCCACCGGCCGCGCCTCCATCCCTTACATCCGCTTGCTGAAGCGCCACGCCGGCATCGCCACGTACACGGTGGTGCTGCAGGACCCAAAAACCGGTCCCCGGACGGCCGATCTGATCTGGGTGCCCGAGCACGACCGGCGCCGCGGCGCCAACGTGCTGACGACGCTCACGTCTCCGCACGATTTTTCCCCTGCGCGACTGGCCGACCTCAGAACATCCATGCCGGCCCAGATCGCGGCTCTGCCCGCCCCCCGCATCGCCGTCATCCTCGGCGGCAAGAACGGCGCCTACCGCTTCACCGAGGCCGATGACGACCGGTTCGCCACCGCGCTCCGATCCATTGCCGGTCTGGGCGCAAGCTTTCTCATCACCCCGTCGCGGCGTACGCACAAGCGCCTGCTCGCCGCCGCTTTGCGTGCCACAGAGGGCGCCCCGCGCTTCGTATGGGACGAGACCGGCGACAATCCCTATCCGGCCTTCCTGGCACATGCGGACCGCTTCATCGTCACCGCCGACAGTGTCAACATGACGGGCGAGCCGTGCGCCACCGGCCGGCCCGTCTGGGTCTTCCAGCCGTCGGGCGGCTCCGCCAAATTCGAACGATTCCACGCATCCTTGCGGCGCTATGGCGCGACGCGGCTGCTGCCGGATACGGTTACTACTCTGGAGACGTGGAGCTACGCACCGCTCGATTCGGCGACACGCATCGCCCGCGAGATCGAGCGGCGGTGGCTCGCGCGGCGGCGGATGCTTTCGGGTCTCATCGGCCCGGCGGACAGGTAGCCGCGATGAGCGGCTCCAGTACCGGCCGTGGGGGATTTGCAGGAGTGCATGATGGCCCATTTGGCAATGGACAAGCTCAAGGCCGCGAAGATCGAGACCAGTCCCTACATGTACGCTATCGTGCCGGGCTTCCTGCCGCCCGAGACGGTATCGCGCATCAATGCCACCTATCCCAAGATCGAGAAGGGCGGCAGCTATCCCATCGAGAGCCTTGATGCCAGCATGGCCATCAAGGAGGTCATCGACGAGCTTGACGGGCCCCTGTTCGAAAAGACCGTCGCCGAGAAATTCGCCGTCGATATCGCCGGCAAGCCCAAGATGTACTCGCTGCGCGGCTACACGCGCGCCAAGGACGGCCAGATCCATACCGACTCCAAGGACAAGATCATCACGGTCCTGCTTTACCTGAACGAGAACTGGCAGCAGCCGGGCGGGCGCCTGCGCATCCTGCGTAACGGCCAAAACGTCGACGATTTCGCTGCCGAGGTCCCGCCCGACAATGGCTCGCTGCTGATCTTCAAGCGCTCTGACAACAGCTGGCACGGCCATCACCCCTTCGAGGGGCCGCGGCGGTCGCTGCAAATGAACTGGATGACGAGCGAGGGCTCCAAGGGCTGGCACAAGGTTCGCCATACCCTGTCGGCGGCCATGAAGAAGCTCGTTCCGGCCTGACGCCGGCCGCTTTTCGCGCCGGCTTTCCCTGAACGGCGTACGGCTTACGGGCATGACTGCCTTGCTGCGAAGGCAGGTCAGCGCAGTCAGCGAACCCTTTACGCCTCGATAACAATATGTGACACACGTTCGGATCGAAGACCGGGCAACGTCCCGATCTCTCCAGAGCGCGCAGGCCGTAGCAAAAACGTCCAGTGGAGGAACGCATGCCTATCGTGACGTCTGCAACCGATGCTTTGAAAAAACAGCGCCAGGTGCACGTCAACGGTCGAGAGTACACTTTGAGCGAGTTCGTTGGCGCCATGCCGCTGCGCGGGCACTATCAGGAAGGCAACGAAACCAACGACAACGGCATGCCCCAGGGCTTTCTGGTCACGCAACCTCCGGGCTCGGTAACGCCGGCCCACTTTCACGAGCCCAATCAGTTCCAGGTTTTCGTCGACGGCTCCGGCCGCATCGGCGCGCGCCCCGCCCCGCCGCTGAGCGTGCAATATGCCAACGGCCACACGCCGTACGGTCCGATTGCGGCGGGTCCCGAAGGCCTCAGCTATTTCACGCTGCGTCAGCAGTGGGACCCGGGCGCCAAGTATGTTCCGGCCGCGTTGGCAAAGATGCGCAAGGGCGGCCAGCGCACACGCATGGTCAGCGGTCTAGGCGTTGCCGACGCCGCCGCGCGCAAGTCGCGTACGAGCGTGACCATCGACACCGTGTTCGAGCCCGAGGCGGACGGCCTGGCGGCCTACATGTATCGCGCTGGCCCCAACCAATGCGTCAAGAGCCGTCTCCCGGACGCACGCGAAGGCGGCGGACAATATCTTCTGGTGGCAAGCGGCACACTGAAGCACGGCGGCAGCGAACTCCCCAAGTGGTCGACCATTTTCGTCCCGCAACGCGAGTGCCCGCCGGCGATCGAATCGGGGGCCGAAGGGCTCGATCTGCTCGTCCTGCAGTTTCCACAGCCAGCGGCCAAGTGATTGACTGCCGGCTCCTCTCTCAGTTTAAGAATTTGCCGCCTCGTCATCCTCGCGCGAGCGTGGCAATCCGCGTCATGTCGCGGTTATGTTTCCTCAAGGATGACGACGGCGTCCGGACTTTAAGCTAAGCCATTTGCCGGGCGCGGCGTGAGCGATCCAAGCCGCGCTGGGATCATGGCTTCACCTCCACCGGGTGCATCGCGGGGTTGCTGGCTGATGCGAGTGCCGATCGTCCCGCTGGTGATTGCCACGGCCCTGTTCATGGAGAACACGGACTCGACGATCTTGTCGACCGCGCTTCCCGTCATCGCCCATGACCTCGGCCTCGACCCGATCTCACTGAAGCTCGCCGTCACCTCCTATCTCGTCAGCCTCGCGATCTTCATTCCCGCCAGCGGCTGGGTCGCCGACCGCGTCGGCGCCTGCACCACCTTTCGTCTCGCCCTTGTCGTGTTCATGGCCGCTTCCGTCGGCTGCGCCTCCTCGCGCTCGCTTGCCGAGTTCGTGATGTGGCGCGCCCTTCAGGGTGCCGGCGGCGCCATGATGGTTCCTGTTGGCCGCATGATCGTGGTGCGCTCGGTGTCGAAGCCGGATCTCGTGCGCGCTCTCTCGTTTCTTGCCATGCCCTCGCTGATCGGGCCCATGATGGGTCCGCCGCTCGGCGGTTTCATCGTCACTTACGCCGACTGGCGCTGGATCTTCTTCGTCAACATCCCGATCGGCATCCTCGGCATCGTGCTGGCGACGCTGTTCATTCCCGATGCGAAGCACGATACGCCGCCGCTCGACGCCAAAGGCTTCGTCCTGTCGGCGCTGGGGTTGGGGGGCCTCGTTGCCGGTCTGGCCGTCAGCGGACGCCGCATCGCGCCGCCCGAGGTCGCCATCAGCCTGATGTGCGTTGGCGCCGTCTCGCTCTATGCCTACGTGCGCCACGCCTTTCGCGTGGAGAAGCCGCTGCTCGACCTGCGCCTGCTGAAATTCCCCACCTTCGAGGCCGGCATCCTGGGCGGCACGCTGTTTCGCCTCGGCGTCGGCGCGACGGCCTTCCTGCTGCCGCTGATGCTGCAACTCGGCTTCGGTCTCGATGCCTTCAGCTCCGGCCTCATCACTTTCGCCGGCGCCATCGGCGCTTTCGCCATGAAGCCGCTGGCGCAGCGCTTCCTTCACCGTTTTGGCTTCCGCCGCCTGCTGATCGTCAACGGCCTCGTCGCCTCGGGGCTGCTCATTGTCAACGCCTTCTGGACCGCAGCGACGCCTGGCCTCCTCATCTCGCTGGTGCTGCTGATCGGTGGCTTCTCCCGCTCGCTTCAGTTCACGAGCCTGTCCGCCATCACCTATGCGGACATGGAGACGCGCCAGATCGGCGCCGCGACCGGCATGGCGACCGTGGCGCAGCAGGTGTCCGTAAGTTTTGGTGTCGCCATCGGCGCCATGGTTCTGGAGGCATCGGAATGGCTGGGTGGCCGCCATGCGCCCGCCGTTGCCGATTTTTCTGCCGCCTTCATTGTCGTGGGCGTGCTGTCGTCGCTGACGTCGCTCGCCATGCTGCGGCTGCCGTCCGGGGCCGGCGACGATATCGCCGGACGCGGGGCCATTACGCCGGCCCCGCTTGTTCCGTGATGGCCTGCATCAGCCACGCCGCAGCCGCGTCGGATCCTTGCCGGCGAGATACACCACCGACTCGATCTCACTCCGGCTGATGCCGATGTCCTGCAGATGGCGATCTTCCATTGCATGCAATTGGGCGATCGCCGCTCGGCGGCTCCGCCATTTCCGGAATTTGGCCGCGTAGCGTTCGACAAGGCCGATTTCAGGGGCGGCGACCGGTCTGGTCAAGCTGCGGTCGAATGTATGTGTCTGTGCCATGGTCATCTCCTTTTTTTGTCGGTTTGCCGGTTAGGCCGGCCGCGCCAGATTGGTCGGTGTGCCGTGGGCCGAGGCGTCTTGGTCCCCGCGCCAGAACGCGAGGGCGCTGACGAGCCTCCTCGCCATGTCGCCGATCACCTTGGCGCGCTCGGCATGCGCACGCCGTATGGCGTTCTGCACGACGGCAGCGCGCTGCTCCGGCGAGAGGGAGATGTAGTCGATCGTCGTAGTGGGGGGCTCATGATGGCTGAGCATTGGTCTGCTCCGTTTTATTGGGCTTCTCGGCGATATGCCGTGCCCGGATGACACCTCTTTACGCCCGCCCCATTATCACGTAAAATGAATAATAATGATGAGAATGTTCTCAAGGAGAGAACGATGGAACTGTCTGATCTGAACGTGTTCCGCACCGTCGTCGCCGCCGGCGGCATTACCCGTGCCGCCGAGCAGTTGCACCGTGTGCAGTCCAACGTGACGACGCGCGTGCGTCAGCTCGAAGAGGACCTGGGTGTCGAGCTCTTCATTCGTCAGGGCAAGAAGCTGAGCCTGTCACCGGCCGGCCGGGTTCTGCTCGACTATGCGGACCGTCTGCTGGCGCTCGCCGCCGAGGCGCGGGCGGCCCTGCAGGATTCGTCTCCGCGCGGCACCTTCCGCCTCGGCTCGATGGAGAGCACGGCGTCGGTACGCCTGCCAGGCGTGCTCAGCGCATACCACTGCCGGTATCCCTCCGTGGCGTTGGAGCTGCGCACGGGAAACACGCGTGAGCTTGCCACGAGCGTGCTCATAGGCGAACTCGATGCAGCGCTCGTCGCCGAGCCCGTGCCAGACGGTCCCTTCGACAAGCTGCCGGCCTACAGGGAGCAGCTCGTCATCATCGCCGCCGCCAATCATCCGCCGATCCGCAAGGCCGTCGACATCCGAACCAAGGCCATCCTGGCCTTCGAGCCGGGCTGCGCCTACCGCAAGCGCATGGAAGATTGGTTCGACGATCATGAGCTCTTGCCTGAGCGGCTCATCGAGCTCGGCTCCTATCACACCATGATGGGTTGTGCCGCGGCAGGCATGGGCGTGGCGATGGTGCCCGCAAGCGTGGTCGAGACCTATCCGCACCCAGAAGCCTTGAGCGTGCACCCTCTCCCGATTGACCGGAGCGATGTGTGGACCGTTCTCATCACCCGCAAGGGCACGATGGGTCCCAACCTCAATGCTCTCATCGAGATCCTGAAGGAGGACGCCCCACCCCTCGACGCCACTCCGCTGCCGCGCCGCAAGCCCAAGGCACCGGCAAAGCTGGCGGCGTGACCGCCCTCAGCCGTCAATCTCCCGGCAGCGCGTGCACGTTGTCGAAGAAGGCGTCCTTCCAGCTCGCCAGGGCATTGTTCAGCAGGCCCGACTTCTTCATGTACTCGGCATACGCCATCACGCCCGTGGGCTGCGGCACGAAGTCGAGCATGTTGGGGTCCTCGAGCAGCGTCTGGATGGTCGCGAGGCCGAGCTTGGAGGGTTCCGCCTTCATGAACAGCTCGGCCGCCGCCGGTCTGTTGCCGGCGATGATCTTCTGCGCCTCGGCCAGCGCCAGGTATGTCGCCTCGTAGAGCTTGGGGTTCTCGCTGCGCCATTTCTCGGTGGCATAGGCCACGATGAGCGTGTGCTTTCTGCCCACCACGCCGTAGGACGTCATCACGGTGCGCACGTTCGGGCTGGCGAGCTCCATTTGGATGAAGGGCACGGTCGTGGCATGCGTCTTGAACGCCGCGCCTCCCGAGAGCAGTCCGGCCACCCCGTCGGGATGCGAGATGCCCACCGTCAGCGCGTCGAGCTTGCCCCGGTTATCCCAGCCGAAAGCCTTCGCCGCCGCCATCTGCAGAACGACGGCATGCTGCGTGCCCTTGCCTGCCGTCATGGCAATGCGGTCGTTCTCGCCGAAGTCCGTGATCGACTTGATCCGTTCGTCCGTGGTGTTGAAATAGATCGGCGAGTCGGCAATCGCCATCATGCCTTTCACCGGCACATGTGCGGCGCTCTTGTCGCGCAAGTTGAGCATGACCGTCAGGCCCGCCATCGCCAGATTGACGCTGCCGGAAATGATCGCGTCATTCGCCGCGGCTCCGCTGGCAAGGCGTACGACCTCGACTTGGGCGTCGGGAACACCAAGCTGGGCTGCGTGCTTCTCGATCAACTTGCCGTCGAGCGCCACCAACAGCGGCAGATATGAAATGCCAAACTGTTGCAGGATCTTGACGGTGTTCTGCGCAGCAGCGGGTTGTGCGAGCCCGAGCAGCGCCGCAACGGCCAGGACGAACATGCGGTATTTCATGCGGGTAACTCTCCTTTGTCTAACGGACGTCGACATCAAACACCGATGTCACATGAGTTTCGCCAGCCCAGGCCGTGTCACTGGGATCTCCATCAGATCTTCTCCAAAGAACAGGTTTCCGCTATAGACCCTGGCCATCTCGCCGATAACGCGCTCGCGCACGCCGGGCTTGTCGAACTGCTCGGTGATGTGCGTGAGCACCAAATTCTGCACCTTGGCGGCTTCTGCCAGCCTGGCCAACTCCATGTGTCCCATGCAAGATTCGGCGAACGGCTCGTTGAGCGCAGTGCCTGACAGATAGTGGCACATGTGCACGAGTACGTCGGCGCCGCGCGCGAACTCCTCCATGGTCGGACACGGTCCGCTGTCGCCGGAGTACACGAACGTCACGCCCTGGTGCTTTAGGCGAAACGCGAACGTGGTCAGATAGGGCTGGAAGTGCCGGGCATCGCCCACCTCTACGCTCCAGTCACCCTGCTTGACGATGTCGCCGAGTTTCAGCTCCTGCGCGCGGGGCGACGGCCGTGCGCGCGGCAGCATCCCTCCGCGCGCCTCGTAGATGCCAAGACTGCAGCCGTGGCTGGTGCGGGCAACGAGATCGGATTCATAGACGCCGCCCACACCGAAGAGCTGTTCCGTCATGCGCGCCAGCGGCGCCGGCCCGAACACTTGCAGATCCCCGACCTCGCCGGCGCCTTGATCCCAGCGCGTCAGGATCATGCGCCCGTAGTCGCCGCAGTGATCGTAATGCAGGTGGGTGAAGAAGAGATGGGTGACGTCCGTCGCCTTCACGCCCAGCTCCAGAAGCCGATGATGGGCGCCGAAGCCGTGGTCGAACACCAGCACCTCCGCCCCGATATGTATGACGTAGCCGGACGATTGGCGGCGCAAGGAAGGCGTGGGCGTGCCCGTGCCCAGGAGGCGGATGCGCATTCTCGTGGTCCTGTATCCGTTTCAGCAGCGCTGGCGAGCCGCTTCGGATAAGGCCACACGATCCAAACGAAGCGATCCTGCGCATAGTGTGGGCCACGTTCGGCGGCACATGCAAGTCCGTTGGCCAGTCAACCGGCCGCGCACCTGCCTTCACGTCTGGGCGTGCGCCTCGCTCTCGGTGCGCTTGAGCCACACCTCGATCGCCTCGGGAAGTCCGTCGATAAGACGGAAGCCGTTCGTCACCTGCGCGAAGCCGTCCTGTTCGTTGCCCACGACAAGAAACGGGAAGCCCTGCACGCCCGCCTGCTGCGCGATCAGGAAATCGCGGAACGTCTCGCTGCGCGTCTCGGGCATCATGAACTCGGCCGTGAACGCCGCCGCATCGATGACCGTCTCACGCTCGGCAATGGCGGCCAGAACCTCCGTCTTCGTGATATCCTCGTTGTTGCCGTAGAACGCCCGCTGGATCGCCGCCATGAAATGGAGCGCCTTGTCCGGCGCCAGCCTTCGCATCGTCACCACCGCGCGGCACGCGGGCTCCGTGTCATAGACGAACGTGTCCCGATCGAAGAACGCGAAGTCGAACGGCTGTCCCGAGGCTTCGCCCACGCGCGTCCATGCGCCGCGAATGTACTCCCGGTCCTGCGGCCGCATGGCCTGGGTGTTACCCGCCCGCAGGCCGCCCATCACAAGGCGCACCGGCAGGCGCCCCGCGAACTGCTTCGCCAGCGTCGAGATGACCGGCGAGAACCCATAGCACCACGAGCACATCGGATCGGCGAAGTAGACGAAGTGCTTGTCAGTCATGATCGTCTCCTGCTGCAGGCAAGGAACCGCTGACGCTTATCATGGTTTACTGTCGCTTCGAAAACCCGGCCGATCCGCTTTGGCACCAAACTCTTGGAGGATCGGCGTAAACTTCCCATCTTCTGCGTCGGCGCTGCATCCGCGCCGGATCGTCAAACAGGTGTGCTACGCCCGATGTTCCCCCTCCGCGATAGCGTCTCCAGGAGCCGTCCGCCGATCGTGGTCGGGATCCTCATCGCGCTCAACGCCGCCGTCTTTGTCTACCAGCTCAACCTCGGCGGACAGGCGCTGGAGCGTTTCATCGCCGAGTACGCGCTCATTCCGCTGCGCTACTTCAGCCCGGCCTGGGCGTCCCGTCACGGGCTGTCCCCCACAGACCTCAAGCCGTTCCTCACCAATACCTTCATGCACGGCGGCTGGCTTCACATCATCCTCAACATGTGGACGCTCTACATCTTCGGCCCGGCGCTGGAAGATCGGCTGGGTCCCGCTCGCTTCCTTGTGCTCTACCTCGCCGCCGGAATCCTCGCGAGTGTCGCCCATGCGCTGTTCAACGCCGCGTCCGGCATTCCGGCACTCGGCGCATCCGGCGCCATTGCAGGCGTCATCGGCGCCTATGCCGTGCGTTTTCCATATGCCTGGGTGCGTGTGCTGATGCTGATCGTCATCTTTCCGCTGATTTTCAGCGTTCCGGCCATGGTATTCGCCGGCATCTGGTTCATCACGCAAGTGATGCAGGGCACCACTGAGCTGTTTCTGCCGAGCGCCGGCGGCGGCATCGCCTGGTGGGCCCACATCGGCGGCTTCCTCGCGGGCATCTTCCTTGTGCGCCCGTTGCAGCCATCCTCCGGCTCGGCCGCTGCCGGCGGTCCATGGGCCAATCGCGACTACGAACGCGCGTTCGACCAGCGTACGCACTTCTGGACGCCCAGCTCCGGCGGCCCATGGTCGCGGCGCTAGGCTGTTGCCCTGAGATTGGCCCTCAAAGCGGCCCACAATCGTGTCTTTCAAGGGCCGGAGGCAGACGCTAAAAAACGCCGACGGATGACTGGCCGGCTCTTTGGGGGATTTCAGCGTGTCCTATAAAGGCAACGATCTCGATTTGCGCACGCCCTTTGTGCTTGCGGATGAAGCCGCCGCGCTGCCTGGCCTGGCGTTCCTGGCGGACATCGGCCAGGACATGCCTATTCCAGTCGACCACATTGTGCTCGCCTGCTGCAACTCTGCCTATGAAACCGCGGTGTTTCACGGCACCGGGGACGTCCGCCTGGAACATCTCCTGTACAGCCTGGCGCGGGTCGAAGCCGCACGCGAAATGCTGGAGCAGCAAGGCGTCCGTACGCAGCAGCTGCGGCGCGAGAGCGCCGCGGCCATCGCTGCCAATGCGCCCGCAGCTCATGCGGGTAAACTGGTCCCACGCGCATCGGCGGAACTCGGGCGCCTTCTTCGCGATGCCGCAGGCGGTGCCGGACAAGACGGAGCGCCCGCATCCATCCGAGACATCCTCCGGGCCATGCTGAATTTGCGCGGGCAAGCCCCGGCCACGGCACTCCTGCTGCGCTCGGCCGGTGACCTCCAGCGGCTGGAGCGTTGGGTTGCCGAGGCGAGAGCGCACCCGTCGCAGCCCGGCTCCGCCCTCACGCCCTTTGTTGCGCAGGAGCTTGTGCCGCGGCTCGAATTGCTGGAGACCGCCATGCGGACGCTGGTGGCTGAGACGGCGTCCGACCGCAAAGCCATGCTCCACATGCTGGGCGAGCTACAGTACGAGCTGCGTGCTGCCCGCCAGGAAAGCTCTCGGCCTGTTATCGTGATCGAGAAGATTGAGGATTTGGGCAAGTCCGTCGCGGGCCTTTCCGAGCACCTCGACACCATGCGAACGCTGGCGCCTGTAGACACCGTGGAGAGCCGTCTGGCGGCACTGGAGTCCCGGCTTGGCGACCAGCCCGGTGCCATTGCCAATGCCATCTCCTACATGCTCGACGAACGCCGCGCGTCGGAACCCGAAGTGTTGCAGCTCACGCCGGCTGATACCTACGCCACCGAGGTCGGCCAGAAGCTCGAGAAGCTGGAGACCATGCTGCGCGAGCAGTGGAAGCGCATCGAGCAGGAGGGCAGGGCGCACGAGCGCCTCAAGGCGGTGTTTGAGAGGCTGGTCAAGCTCGAAGCCAATCAGAAGACCCTGGCGGAGAATCTCGACGGCTGGCGATTGGACCATGCCGGCGACTTCGGCATCGTCAGCAATCGCCTAAAAGATCTGGAGCAGATGCTACACGACTTCGTCTCGCCGCCGCGATCATCTTGACACGCCTTGCCCGGCATAAGTCCGACATGATCGCGCATTGTCGGGCGCTATCCATCCGCAGCCAACCTCACCGTCCCCGCTCGCTCATCATCTCGAGCTGCACCTGTTGGATCTCCGCCAGCCGCTGCCACTGCTTGCTGATCAGGTGGTCCATCTTCTCGTGCAGGTGCCGGATCTCCAGCTCCGCCTTGAGATTGATCTGGTAGTCGTTGAGGGACCGCATCCGGTCCTTCGCCTCCTGGCGCTTCTGGCTCATCATGATGATCGGCGCCTGCAGCGCCGCGACGCATGACAGCACCAGGTTCAGCAGAATGAAGGGATAGGGATCGAACGCATTGTGTTCACCCACCCAGGCATTGAGCGCAATCCAGATCGCCAGCGCCACGCCGAAGCCGATGATGAACATCCAGCTTCCGCCGAAGCTCGCCAGATGGTCCGACAGGCGTTCGCCGAGCGAGCGCTTCTCCTCGTAGCCCTGCTCCACATTCTCCGATAGGGTTTCGTGCGTCGTCAGGCTGTCTGCGACCCGCCGCTCCAGCTCGGTGATTTCGCCAACCTCCGCCCGCAGCAGATCCTCGACGTAGAGCGCCCGGTATCGCGCGACCTCCGAACGCGAGATCAGCGCATCCTGTGCGAGATCCGGATGATCCTTTAGAATGCGCTCCATCAGGCTCGGCCGGACGGCATCCAGCGGAACGAGGTCCCGCCGGGCCTTCTCTCGGCCGCTTATGGCGCACGGCAGCCGATCCTTCTTCGAGGCATGGGTTGTGGTCACGGCACGCGCTCCGTGCAATGGGGCCAATCCTGAGAATTGTATCGAGGCAGGGAGGCAGTGCGGCCACACGAGCCGGACCGTCGCGGACCGCCACCCGTTATCTAGGAACGTACCTCCGCGCCGTCCACCCCTGCAGCGTCCCGATTCGGTCATGATGCAGCAGTCTTAGGGTGACCACGACCGCTTCACATTCCGACCGGCCGTCCCCCCTCATGCGAAGCATGACTGAGCGATGACGACGGGGAGGGTCGCCCGCAGCGCCAGTTAAGGGCGGGGTGGAGTGAAGAGGCAGGGCGCGCCTCCGGCGCGACAGGGAGGGAACATCTGGGGCGCGTCCTGGCGAACCAGATGCTGTGGTTCATCTTCGCAGCCAGTTGCGGAGCATTGTCACGGGCGCCCTACCTCGTTAAAACGGCGCCCTACTCCGAACATCGTTCCGGTCAGAAGGCGGCATTTTATGGCCAACCCGCAATACGTCTATCACATGCACAAGCTCTCCAAGACCTACCCGGGGGGCAAACAGGTCCTGAAGGACATCTCGCTGTCGTTCTTTCCCGGCGCCAAGATCGGCATCGTCGGGCTCAACGGCGCGGGCAAGTCGACGCTGCTCAAGATCATGGCCGGCGACGTGGAAGATTTCGTCGGCGAGGCCTGGGCCGCCGAGGGCGTGCGCGTGGGCTATCTCGCCCAGGAGCCCGAGTTGGACACGAGCAAGGACGTGCTCGGCAATGCCATGGAGGGCGTCGCCGAGAAGAAGGCGCTGGTCGATCGATACAACGAGATCGCCGCCAACTATTCTGACGAGACGGCCGACGAGATGGCCAAACTCCAGGACGAGATCGAGGCCCAGGGCCTGTGGGATCTCGACACCCAGGTCGAGCAGGCCCTCGACGCCCTGCGTTGCCCTCCCGGCGATGCCGACGTTACCAAGCTGTCGGGTGGCGAGAAGCGCCGCGTGGCGCTCACCAAGCTGCTGCTCGCCAAGCCCGACATCCTGTTACTCGACGAGCCCACCAACCATCTCGACGCGGAGTCCGTCGCCTGGCTCGAGCGCTACCTCAAGGACTACGCCGGCTGCATCATGCTGGTGACGCATGACCGCTACTTCCTCGACAACATCACCGAATGGACGCTCGAGCTCGATCGCGGGCAGGGCGTGCCCTACAAGGGCAACTACTCGAGCTGGCTTGAGCAGAAGGCAAAACGTCTCGAAGTCGAGAAGGGGCAAGAGGAAGCCAAGCAGCGTACCCTCAGGCGCGAGCTGGAATGGATACGGTCCTCGCCCAAGGCGCGGCAGGCCAAGTCAAAAGCCCGCATCCAGTCCTACGAGAAGCTGGCCGAGGAAGCCGGCCGCGACGAAATCGGCAAGGCCCAGATCCAGATTCCGCCCGGGCCCCGCCTCGGCGATCTCGTCGTCGAGGTCGAAGGCCTGTCCAAGGCCTACGGCGACCGCCTGCTGATCGACAACCTCTCCTTCAAGCTGCCGCCCGGCGGCATCGTCGGCGTCATCGGCCCGAACGGCGCCGGCAAGACCACGCTCTTCAAGATGATCACGGGCCAGGAAAAGCCCGACGACGGCGCTATCCGCCTCGGCGACACCGTCAAGCTCGGCTACGTCGACCAGAGCCGCGGCCACCTCAACGACAAGAAGACCGTGTGGGAGGAAGTCTCCGCCGGGCTCGACCAGATGAAGCTCGGCGACAAGATGGAGGTCAGCTCCCGCTCCTATCTCGGCTGGTTCAACTTCAAGGGCCCCGACCAGCAGAAGAAGGTCGGCCTGCTGTCGGGCGGCGAGCGCAACCGCGTGCATCTGGCCAAGATGCTGAAGGAGGGCGGCAACCTGCTGCTGCTCGACGAGCCGACCAACG
>CADEFX010000052.1 GCA_902826715.1 uncultured Hyphomicrobiales bacterium
CGCCCGCTCCTCGACGGCCTTCTTCGGCTCGTCAGAGTTGATGAAGACGGCCAGCTGATCCTGCAGAGTGCGGGCGGCCAGCGCCACGGCATCCTCGTCCTTGATGGACCCGTCGGTCTCCAGCGTCATGGTTAGCTTGTCGTAGTCGAGAACCTGGCCTTCACGCGTGTTCTCCACGCGGTAGGACACCTTCTTGACCGGGCTGAAGAGGCTATCGACCGGGATCAGTCCGATCGGCGCATCCTCGGGACGATTGCGCTCGGCCGGCACGTAGCCTTTGCCGATCGAAGCCGTGAACTCCATGCGGATCGACGCACCCTGATCCAGGTTACAGATCACATGATCAGGGTTGAGGATCTCGATGTCCGAGCTGGTCTCGATATCACCGGCCTTGGCGGGACCGCGCCCCTCCTTCTTCAGCACCATGCGCTTGGCGCCTTCGGAGTGGATTCGCAGCGCGATGTCCTTGATGTTGAGGATGATGTTCGTCACGTCCTCGCGCACGCCGGGGATCGAAGAGAACTCGTGCAGCACGCCGTCGATGTGCACGGTGTTGATGGCCGCGCCTTGCAGCGACGACAGCAGCACGCGCCGCAGCGCATTGCCCAGCGTCATGCCAAAACCGCGCTCGAGCGGCTCCGCAACGATAGTCGCGGTCTTGCCACGCTCACGGCCGGGCTCGATGTCGAGCTTTGTCGGCTTTATGAGATCCTGCCAGTTTTTCTGCAACACGATGATACCTCTGCCTTACAGGCGCAGGCCGTAAAGCGGCAGGCGCCAATGGAATGACTGTGCCGTCTTGACCGCCGGCGCTCCAGACACGGCGCGAAGCGGACTTACACCCGCCGGCGTTTCCTCGGCCGGCAGCCGTTATGCGGGATGGGTGTCACGTCACGGATGGACGTGATCTGGAAGCCGCCGGCCTGCAATGCGCGTAGTGCCGACTCGCGGCCCGAGCCCGGACCGCTAACTTCGACCTCGAGGATCTTCATGCCGTGCTCGGCGGCCTTCTTGCCGGCATCCTCGGCTGCGACCTGCGCCGCATACGGCGTCGACTTGCGCGAGCCCTTGAAGCCCATCGTCCCCGATGACGACCAGGCAATCGTGTTGCCCTGCGCGTCGGTAATGGTGATCATGGTATTGTTGAACGACGCATTCACGTGCGCGACGCCGGAAGAAATGTTCTTCTTCTCGCGTTTGCGCACCTTGCCGCGCTGAACCTGCTGTGCCTCTTTCGCCATGTCTCGGAGTGCTCCCGCGATCCCTGATGGGCGGCAGCGTCGCGGGCGCCAAAGCAGCCCGGCTCGCGCCGCGATTGATTACTTCGAAGCCTGCTTCTTGCCGGCAATCGGTTTGGCCGGGCCTTTGCGCGTGCGCGCGTTGGTGTGGGTCCGCTGGCCGCGCACCGGCAGACCGCGGCGATGCCTGAGGCCCCGATAGCAGCCCAGATCCATCAGCCGCTTGATGTTCATCGCCACTTCGCGGCGCAGATCGCCCTCGACCACCAGATCGCGGTCGATCGCCTCACGGATCTGCAGCACCTCCGCGTCTGTCAGCTGGTTGACGCGACGCTCAGCCGGGATGCCAACCTTGGCGCAAATATCCTTGGCATTCTTCGATCCGACACCGTGAATATACTGCAGCGCGATCACGACGCGCTTCTGTGTCGGGATGTTCACCCCTGCGATACGGGCCACACGTCTCTCCTTGAAGAACTCGGCATCTCACCGGACCTCGGTGTCTTGTCCGAACCAGCCCACCGGGTCTAAATTCTGGCCGCACCATCGCTAAGCCCAAGGCTCAACCGAGCCCGCAACGCCATACACCGGCGCCCATGGAGAGCTGCCGGTTCCCGAAGCTGCGTTAATCAGTTCGCGAAAGTTGTGCCGTTGTAGCGGACACGTCACGTTGCGTCAACTCTCTGCTGGGCCGTGGTGTCGCGGACACAGACACGGCCAGCCTCCTGCACAAATAATCCCGGCTCACCCCCCGGGGTGGCCGGGGTTTCGGCCCTTGGCAGGCTCGGTCTCCAGCCTTAGTTTGCCCTGGTCAGGCACGGTTTCAAGGGGCAGGCACTCAGCGGATCAAATGACCCTCCCGGACGGCTACAGTGATGTTCCTGCCGGCAAAATCGCGGCCGTGGTGACCCATCTTGAGATGCTGGCCCGCCCATCCCCTCGGCCGGCCCCGGCGTTACCCGAGATGGCGGTCCGCAGGGTCCTCAAGCCTGACGTGGTCTGGTATCGCGATCTCTATACCCGTATCGGCGCCGAGGACTGGTTGTGGTTTTCCCGACTGGAGACAAGCCGCCCGGCCCTCCAAGCCATTATCGGCGACCCCAAAATGGAGATTTTTGCCCTCACACTCGATGATCGCGACGAGGGTTTGCTGGAACTCGACTTTCGGACCGCCGATAACTGTGAAATTGCATTCTTCGGCGTGACAAAGTCATTGATCGGCCGAGGCGCCGGCCGACTGCTCATGAACGCTGCGATCGACCGCGCCTGGTCGCAACCCATTCGCCGCTTCTGGGTTCACACGTGCACCCTGGACCACCCCGAAGCCCTCGCCTTCTATATCCGCTCCGGCTTCCGGCCCTACCGGCGTCAGATCGAGATCGCCGACGATCCCCGGCTGACCGGCACCTTGCCCGAGACGGCCGCATCGCACGTTCCCATCATTCGATGAGCGCCCCACAACAGGACGGCCCTTAACCCTACCGGGCTGCCGCTGGCGACCTTCTTGCACTTCGCGTGCGAACCAATGAGTTTGCGCCAGTTTGGGAACGCTATGAGACGAATCTTGCCGGCCTGTGTGCTGATGTGGGGAATTTCGGGCACTGCCAGCGCGGAAGGCGCGCCACAGGACAACGTCCTCGACGAATGGAGGGCTGGTCATTCGCGGGCTGTCTCGGCAGGCGCGTCGAATGCGCAGGACGCGGTCGAAATTGCGACAGTGAAAACCACGTCGGCCGTGGCAGCCGAAAAGCCTGTTGTCGATCGTGCTGCCGCCCACCCGATGACACTTGTCCGGGGTGAACCCTGGACATGGCGCATCCTCCGGCTCGAATGGACCGATGCCGACGAGAAAGGCTTCGAGACCTTCGTCCGCGGCATCGGCGAAAGCGACTGCAAGACGATGCAGGAGTGCTTGACGAGCCCGGCCGCTAACCCCCGCTTCCACGCCAGCAACCCGGCCGACATGCGCTTCTTCGCCGATTGCGCCGACCTGCCGTATCTGCTGCGCGCCTATTACGCCTGGAAGAATGGCTTGCCCTTCTCGTTTGCGAGCGCCATGCGCTCGCTCGGGTCGCCGGGCGACATCCGCTACAACAATGGCAATCGCGTCAGCGCGCGCAAGGACCTGATCTCCGTCGGCATCGACGCGCGCCGCGCCATCCCCGACATCACGACACTTGTCACCACCGCGCAGTTTCGCACGGCACCCGAGGCGACGGGCCAGCTCCTGCCGGATCAATACCCGGTCGGAGTCACACGCGACAGCATCAGGCCCGGCACCATCATCTACGACGCCTACGGGCACATCGCCGTCGTCTACAACGTCACGCGCGAAGGCCGCGTCCTGTTCATGGATTCGCACCCCGACAACTCGCTGACGCGCGGGATGTACGGCCGCGCCTTTCACCGGCAGGCGCCGTCCGTCGGCGGCGGCTTCAAGCGCTGGCGGCCGCTGAAACTCGCGGGCACCACGCGCCAAAGCGATGGTAGCTACGCCGGAGGCCGGATCGAGTTGACGCTGGACCGCCAGCTCAGCGACTGGTCGGACGAGCAGTATTTCGGCACTGAGACACCCCGGCCCAAAGATTGGCGCGAAGCGCGCTTCGCGATCGACGGCCGCGAAACCGACTACTACCACTTCGTGCGCAAGCGTCTTGCGCATCCGGGTTTCCGCTACGACCCGATCGACGAAACGCGCGTCATGGTCCGCAACCTCTGCCGCGACGTCCACTACCGCCACGAGGCCGTCGAGTTCGCGCTCAAGGCTGGCATTCACCGGCGCACGCCGCCGGCCCGCCTGCCCTACAACATCTATGGTACGGACGGACCTTGGGAGATCTATTCCACGCCCTCTCGCGATGCCCGCCTCAAGACCGGCTTCAAGGAACTGCGTGACGAGATCGCCCGCTTTTTGCAGCTGAACGCAGGTGACAGCGACGAGATTGTCTACACTGGCACTGACCTGAAGCGCGACTTGCGGGACGTGTATGAAGCCGAAACCGCGGCCTGCAATATCACCTACACGCGCAGCAACGGCGCCTCGACCACGCTGACATTCCGCGATGTCGCGTCGCGACTCTTCGATCTGTCCTTCGATCCCTATCACTGCGTCGAGCGGCGGTGGGGCGCGACTTCCGCCGATGAGCTCTCAAGCTGCCGCGACACGGACGCGAAACCGGCTTGGTATGAGGCGCAGAAGCGTCTGCGCAATCAGATCGACCGCGTGTACGACGCGCGCATGGATTTTTCTCTCGCCGAACTAAAGAAGAAGCCGCCCGGCAGCGGCATCGACACCCCGCCGGACATCAGCATCTCGGGCCTCATCGGCGACGGCCATTAGGACGTCCGCCGCCCACGTTGGCCTGTGCTATTCCGCCGCCACCCGGTAGCGCCGCGCATACTGCGTCAGCGCGTCATCCGCACACGCCTTGATCGGCGTGAAGTCGCGATGCGCGATGAAGTCCGGCCGCTTGAACTGGGTGATGTGATTGGAAACCGCACACAGTGTCAGGTACACGATCTTGCGCGGATAGGGCGTGATGTTGGCTGGCGAGGCGTGCGCCAGGTTGCCGTGGAACATCAGCACCGTGCCGGGCTTGCCGGTCGGCGCGACGATGCCCCCCTCGTTGACGAGCTTCGTCACCGTCTCGTTGTCGAGCGTCCACAACGGATAGCTCGTTGTGGCCTTGTCATGCCCCGCCGCCAGTGTTCCAGCCTTGTGACTTTTCGGAATGAACATCAGCGGCCCGTTGATCGGCATAACTTCATCGAGGAACACGGAGATGTTCATGGCGCGTGCCTCGGGCATGCCGTCGTCGCGCTTCCACGTGCCGTAGTCCTGGTGCCACTGCCACACCTCGCCGTCGAACGGCGCCTTGGCGTTGATCTTGAACTGATGCATGTAGACCGGCTCGCCAAAGAACTGCTCCAGCGGCTCGATCAGGCGCGGATGCCGGCCCAGGATGCCGAAGGCGTCGTTGTAGGTGTGGGCGGCGAAGGCCGTGCGCGGCGCACCCGACTTCTCGCGCCAGACTTCCTCGCGGCTCGACCTGTAGATCTCCTCGGCCTCGGCCCGCAGAACCGCCATCTCTTCGTCGGAGAAGCAGTTCTCCATCACGATGTAGCCCTGCTCGTCGAAGTCCTTGAGCTGCTGCTGTGTCAGCT
The DNA here is from genome assembly GCA_902826715.1 of uncultured Hyphomicrobiales bacterium. GTDB lineage: Bacteria > Pseudomonadota > Alphaproteobacteria > Rhizobiales > Hyphomicrobiaceae > CADEFX01. The sequence goes on from CADEFX010000052.1 coordinate 5,403, forward strand.
TCATTTCGCTTCCTCCTATGCGCATGCTTATGGAATTCGTTGTGTGTGGTCCCTGCCTAGCGCTCGCTCGAGGCGTCGCGCCGTATCCTCTCCAGCTCCAGCTATGTGGTGCCTCATGAGCGTGGATGCCTTGTCCGCCTTGCCATCCAGAACCGCCGCGAGGACTTGAGCATGCTCACTCCATATGCGCTTTGGGATGCTTCGATTGGTCAGAACCGAACCCATCGCGCGCATGAAATGCGACCATTGATCCACCACCGTTTCGCTGATCGCCGTGTTGCCCGACATGACATGAATTGCAGAATGGAACGCCACATCGGCCTCAACCAGATCGACGATGGTCGCATCTTCGCCAAGGCTTGCACCCCTGGCCAAGGCCTCTTGGGCTGTTCTGCGTTCGCGGTCGGTGAGTTGGCCTGCCGCCGCGCGCCGTGCGGCTAGCTCCGCCGCGAGACCTTCCAGCGACTCGCGCACCTGATAGAGATCGCGGATCCGTTGCGCATCAAGCGGCGCGACGACCAGTCCGCGTTTACGATGCTCTATGAGTAGCCCCCGTCGCTTCAACAGTTGCAGGGCGTGACTGACGGGTTGGCGCGACACGCCAAGCCGGGCCGCAACGTCTTCCTGGGTCACACGTGCGCCGGGTGCGAGCGTGCCATCGACGATGGCCGCCAGAAGCCGGTCATGCACCTGATCAATGAGATCGGGCGACGCAGTAAGGGCGATGAGCGACACGATCCCTCCCAGAAAGCCGCGTTCTTATCCGGTAATCATAGAATTCTGAATTCAGAGTGCAATTGATATCCGGATGATGAGGCCGCTGGATTGCCAAAGCCTAGGGCGCCGGCATGTAACCGCGCAGTGTCAGGACGTGGAATCGCCGGATGAGCAGCACCGCGTAGATTGCCAGCCCGAGCGAGAGACCGATCCAGACGCCGAGTGCCCCCAGCCCCATGGGAAACGCCAGCCAATAGCAGCTGACAAAGCCGATCCCCCAGAAGCTGACCGCCGCGAACACCAGCGGCAGGCGCGTGTCGTTGAGTCCGCGCAAGGCACCGGCCGCCACGGTCTGCACGCCGTCGGCAATGAAGAATGTCATGCCCATCACCAGCAGCAGCGCCGCCAGCGCCACGGTCTCGGCGGCTTCCGCTGTTGCGCTGGAACCCAGAAACAGCAGCGGGATCTGGTGCCTGGTCAACGCAACGAGCGCCGTCGCTCCGGCCATGAATAGGGCACCGAGCCCAATGGCAACCAGCCCGGCGCGGCGGCTCGCCGGCGCGTCCCCACGCCCAACGGCCTGGCCGACCCGCACGGTTGCGGCTAGCGAGATGCCGAACGGTACCATGAACATGACCGCCGCGGTCTGAAGTGCGATCTGATGCGCGGCAAGCGCCGTGGTGCCGATGCGCCCCATGAGCAGCGCGGCCGCCGCGAACACGCCGAACTCCAGCAGGTACGAGCCCGAGATCGGCATGCCGACAGCGAGAAGCCTGCGAAACAGCATCCAGTCGGGCCGCCAGAAGCGGCCCAGTACGCGATATTTCTTGAACGGATGATGCGCGTAGCACACCCACACGGCCACCGCGCACATGGCGATGTTCACGAATGTCGTCGCAAGACCCGCACCCAGCAGATCGAGCTCGGGCAGGCCGAACGCGCCGTAGATCAGCCCGTAAGCCAGCACGCCGGTCGTCGGAATGGCGGCCAGGGTGATCCAGAGCGCAGGCCCTGGCCGGGTCACCGCGCTCATGAAATTGCGCAGAGCCATGAACACCCAGGCCGGCACCAGGCACCAGCCCAGTCCCGACAGATAGCGGTGCGCCAATGCGGCCGCGTCCGGCGTCTGGCCAAGTGCCAGCAGGATGTCCTCGCCCCACAATTGAATCGCCGTCAGCGGAATGCCCGCGATCACGGCTGCCCACAAACCGACGCGAAGCGAGCGCCGTACCATGCGCGGCTCGCGCGCGCCGAAGGCTTGCGATGCCAGCGGCGCCACGGCAGCGACGAGGCCCATGCCGATCGTGAAGGCCGCAAACAGCACCGTATGCGCGAGCGCCGTCGCCGCCACGACCTTGTCGCCGAGCCGGCCCAGCAGAATCATGTCGGTCGTCATCATCGCCACCTGGCCGAGCTGCGTCAGCGCCATCGGCGCAGCGAGCCGGACCGTCTCGATCAGCTCGGTGCGAAAAACGCCTCCGTTCGCCGATGCATCGGCACCGGCGGCGGTCACACTCTCAGATGAGGTCATGCGCGCAACATAGGCAGCCATGCCCAAAAGGAAAGCAGCAACTTGCCGTCCGCGATCACGAATGCTGACATTGAATTGACATGCTACTCCGCGGACCATTGACGCTCCGTACGTAGCAGCGGAATAGTTGTGCTCAATCAGTGCCCTCAAGGGCCGCAACCAGGAGGAGCGCTCGATGTCGCTCAGGGAAAAGGGCGTTATCACCGGCATCGGCGAGACCGCCTACTCGCGTGCCTCGGGAAAGAGCGTTCTGGCGCTGCAGCTCGAGGCGTCACTTGCCGCCATCGCCGACGCCGGACTCACCCCCAAGGACATTGACGGCATCATCGTCTACGGTTCGACGGTCGCCGAGGATTTCATCACCAACTTCGGCATTGCCGATCTGCGCTTTTCCGCCGTGACGCCGATGGGCGGCGCCAGTTCGGTTGCCGCTGTTCAGTGCGCCATCGCCGCCATCAGCGCCGGCATCTGCAATCACGTGTTGATCCCGCTTGGCCGCAACGGCTCGTCGGGCACGCGCATCGGCACGCGCGTGCAGCAGATGCCGCAGTTCCGCACTATCGGCGAGTTCGAGATGCCCGTCGGAGCCATAGCGCCCGCACAGCTCTATGCGCCGATGGCCCGGCGCCACATGGAACTCTATGGCACCACGAGCCGTCATCTTGCCGAGATCGCCGTCAACACCCGCAAGCACGCGCTCCTCAATGGGCGCGGCATGATGACGAAGCCGCTGACGGTCGAGGAACATCAGGCCTCGCGAATGATCTCCGATCCGCTACGCCTGTTCGATTGCTCGCTCGAGAGCGACGGCGGATGTGCCGTCGTCGTCAGCGCCGCCGAGCGCGCGCGGGACATGAAGCAGCGCCCGGTATTGGTGATGGGTGTCGCCGAAGGACATCCCGATTCGCCCAGTGCCATCACGCAGCGGCCCGATCTTACGCGACTTGGTCTGGCCAAGGCCGCGCCGAGGGCTTTCAAGATGGCAGGCGTCTCACACGCCGATATTGACGTGGCAGAAGTCTATGACTGCTTTACCTATATCGTGCTGTGCCAGCTCGAGGACATGGGCTTCTGCAAGAAAGGCGAAGGCGGGCCGTTCGTCATGGACGGCACCATCGCGATCGACGGCAAGCTGCCGCTCAACACGCACGGCGGGCTGCTCAGCCAGGCCCACATGGCCGGGATCAATCACGTCGTCGAGCTGACGCGGCAACTGCGCGGGGCCGCCGGCAAGGCGCAGGTCAAGGATGCCGAGATCGGCCTTGTCACCGGTTACGGCGATATGGGCGACGGCTCCATCGCCATCATGCGAAGGGCGTGACGCATGGACTATCTCAAGCCCGTGCCAGAGCCCACGCCTGAATCCAAGCCGTACTGGGATGCCCTCAACGAGGGACGGCTGATGCTGCAGTCATGCGGCGCCTGCGGAAAGGTGCGGCACTATCCGCGGCCGTTGTGCGACGCCTGCTTTTCCTTCGATGTGCGATGGATCAACGCCAAGGGCACCGGCACGATCCACAGTTGGACAGTCACCCATCATGCCTTTAATCCGGGCTTCAAGGCGGAGCTGCCCTATGTGCTGGTGACCGTGGATCTCGCGGAAGGCGTGCGCATGCAGGCGCCATTACGCCAAGCGGATGCAAGCACGCTTAAGCCCGGTCTGCCGGTGCGTCTGCTGATCGAGTCGGCGCGGGATGGTCTGGCGCTGCCGGCATTCGCTCTTGCGGCAAAGGCTTGACGAATGACAGCAACCGTCGACATCGATGCTCTGCGCCGCCATATCGGCAAAACCGTCGAAGAACACGATGTTGCCACCGCCGCGCCATTGCACGGTCTGATCGTCACCTTCGATCGCGATGAGCCGCCGCCACAAGAAGGCGACATCATCCAGCCGGGCTGGCACGGCGCCTACTTCCTGGCCATGTCACGCAAGGCGAAGCTTGCAGCCGATGGCCTTCCCATCGAGTCCGCATTGCTCCCGCCGATGCCGTTTCCGCGGCGCATGTACGCGGGCGCTGAACTTGAATTTCACGAATCCATCCGCGTCGGCGACCGCCTGCGCAGGGTGAGCGAACTGACAGACTTGTCTCTGCGCGAGGGCAGCACCGGCGCGCTGATTTTTGTGACGCAGACGCGCAGCATCTTCACGTCGCGTGGGCTCGCCATCGTCGACCGCTGGCACACCGTGTTTCGCGAGCAAGTGCCGGCCGGCACACAGAGCGCCGTGCCCAAGCGCGACGCGCCCGAAGGTGATCTCCCGTGGCGGCGCACGATCGAGGTCGATCCCGTGTCGCTGTTCCGCTACTCGGCCCTAACCTTCAATCCGCATCGCATTCATTACGATCGAGGCTACGCAACCACGACCGAAGGTTATCCGGGGCTTGTCGTACATGGCCCCTATTCACAACAGTGCCTGCTCGATTTCGCACGCGATCACGCAGGCGGCCGCCGGATCACGACATTCACACAGCGGGCGCGCGCACCACTGTTCGATACCGCTCCGTTCACGCTCGTGGGACGGCCCGCCGACGAGGGGCGTAGTGCCGAGTTGTGGGCTCTGTCGGACCAGGGCACCATCGCCATGCAGGCCAACGCCACCTTTGCCTGATGCCATGCACACAAAGGCAGGCGCGAGCATCACACCTGCCTTTGGAAAATCTATGCCTAAGCTCTACGCAGCCTTGGGCTTCGTGTAGGCCGGCGCCGACTGCAACTGATCCTTGGTCGCGTTGACGGTGAAGTACGGCTTGCCGTCGCTGTGCAGCATGCGCTTCACCTGGTCCGGCGTCATGGAGACCGATTTCTCGCCGATGCCGAGGAAACCACCGACGCCGATGATGACCGCCGTGACCTTTCCACTCTCATCGAGCACAAGATCGTTCACATCGCCGATGCGTTCTCCGGCCATGTTGTAGACCCGGCTATTCATGAAGTCGGACGCATGCCATGCGCCTTTGACTTCCTGCGTGGGAGGGGCCGGTTTCGTCTGCGTCACCGAAGGTGAGGATTGCGTGGAAGGGGTCTGCTGAGCTTGGGCGGCGGCAGCAAGCAACGTGAGCACGGCAGCGGCGATGACAGAGGTACGCATCGGAATATCTCCTGGAATCAATAACAAAGCTGCCCTTTCAACGTGCTTCAAAGTGGATTGGTTCCTGCCGGACCGTGCACCCTCAGGTCGGCTTCAAAAAAAATCTCAAAAAAAATGGCCAGCCGCGAATAAAGCGCTGGCTGACCCGTTGTTGTAGCGATCCGCACCCCGCACGCGGATCAAATGGACAGGGCGCCTCTCCCCGCACGAGGCGCCCTTTTCTTTTCAGCGCCGCGAAAGATCGGATCGGCCTACATCCGCTCCTTGATCTGACGGATCTTGCGCAACTGCCAGTTGGCGATCACGTTCGGCGTCCGCCCAAACACCGCCCAGGCGTGCCCGAGAATGCCAAGGCCCCAGCCTAGGAACGGCCACTGCACCCACCAGCCGTCGGCGCTATCCATTGTGTTGATGACCAGCATGAGCGCCATGACGACGCCAAACACCGCGAAGTGGATGTAAAATCCAGTCATCTCTTCGACTTTGCGCTGCGCGCGCACCAGCTTTTCGTGATGATCCATCGGCTTGCCTCTCCTCTTCGACGCAACACTAGAAGCGCGCCCGCCGGCGGGCGCGCACACCATATCAAGCCCCCGAGGGGACTTTCGCCTCTGGCAAGCTCCAAATGGTTGAACAGACGCTGAAATTCAACCCCAGACGTCTACGGAGCGCCCAGGCGTCGCAGGCGAGCGACGGCTAGCCCATCTGCCGGAGCGATTTGGCGTACCCGTCGAGCAGCGGCAGGATCACGTCCGATTTGGCGGCCGGCACATCAAAAATGACCCGCGCCACGCCGGCTTCGCGATACCGCTTGAGAGCATCCAAGTCGTTGGCGACGCCGAAAATCGAAACCGGGATGGTCTTGGGATCGCGACCCGCCTCCACCGCCATCCGATGAAACTCGGGAAGATGCGCCAGCACGTCGGGATACGCCGGTCGCGAGGCGTGCGGCAACCATCCGTCCCCGTAAGCGATGGCTCGCCGCGCCGAATACGGGAATGCACCGCCCACAATCACCGGCGGATAAGGCTTCTGGAGCGGCTTCGGCCACGTCATCATCGGCGGGAACTTGACCAGCTTGCCGCTGTAGTCCGGCTTCGACTTGGTCCAGATCTCGCGCATGGCCTCCACCTGCTCGCGCATCAGCGTAAATCGGGTTTTGAAATCGGTGCCGTGGTCGGCCATTTCCTCGGCATTCCACCCTCCGCCTATGCCGAAGAGGAAGCGGCCGCCGGAAACCTGATCGATGCTGGCGACGGTCTTGGCCGTCTGGATCGTATCGCGCTGGATAATGAGGCAGATGCCCGTGCCGAGCTTAAGCTTGCTGGTGACCGCAGCCGCCGCCGTGAGCGTCACGAACGGGTCCATGACGTCGTAGTACATTTTCGGCACGTCTCCGCCTTTGGGGAACGGCGACGTGCGCGAGAGCGGAATGTGCGAATGCTCCGGCGCCCACAGGGACTCGATCCCGCGTTCTTCCAGCGCCCGGGCAAGCTCGGCGGGACCGATCGAATAGTCCGTGAAGAAAATCGCGACGCCGAAATCCATGTGCTCCTCCCATGCCCTTCAGGGCCGTTGCATCGAGCTTACAGCAGCTCTGCCCATTGACAACATTGGGCGGCGCCGGCCGAGCGCATTTGCCAGCATGGGAAGCTGCGTGTAGATGCTGACGACGGCCCGCATAAGCACGCGATGGACACATCAATGAGCAGCACCGGTCCTTACGACATTGTCATTGTCGGCGGAGGCATGGCCGGCCTCATTGCTGCAGCCCGCGCAACAGAACTCGGGCTTTCCGCGGCCGTCCTGGAAAAGGGCGAAGGCGAGCGCTATCCCTGCAATGCGCGGATGTCGGGCGGCGTGTTCCACATCGCCTTCAACGACATCAAATCGCCCCCCGCAACGCTGCGCGCCGCCATCGACAGAGCAACTGGCGGCAGCGCCGACCCGGGTCAAACACAGGCCGTAGCGGACAAAGCCGGCGCGCTCGTAGACTGGCTCGGCAAGCAAGGCGCGCGCTTCATTCGCACCAAAGTCGCCTGGCAGAATTACATTCTGGCACCGCCTCGTCCTCTGCGTGCCGGCATCGACTGGATCGGGCGCGGCCCCGATGTGCTGTTGCGCCAGCTGGTCGCCAACATCGAGAAGCGCGGCGGCAAGATTCATCTTGGGACGCGCGCAACATCCCTGGTGATGAAGGCCGGCCGCTGCACCGGCGTAACGGCGGAGACCTCTGGCCAGTCGCTCACCATCTCGGCACGCGCCGTCGTCCTGGCCGACGGCGGTTTTCAATCCAACTCCGACATGCTGCGCGAACACATCACGCCCGCGCCCGCCAAGCTGAAGCAGCGCGGTGGCGTCACGGGCGCCGGTGACGGCCTGCGCATGGCGCGCGACGCAGGCGCAGCCGCCACGGCGCTCGATCGCTTCTACGGTCACCTCCTTTGCCGTGACGCCATGCATAGCGACGCGGTGTGGCCCTATCCCGAGCTCGATGGCATCGCCACCGCCAGCATTGTCGTCAACACGCAAGGCGCGCGATTCCTCGATGAAGGCCGCGGAGGCGTTTGGATCGCCAACACGATCGCGAAGCAGGCCGACCCGCTGTGCGCGACCGTCATCTTCGACAGCAAGATCTGGGAAGGGCCTGGCCGTTCGGCACGCATTCCCGCCAACCCATGTCTGGAAAGCGCCGGCGGCACCATCCATAGAGCGCCGACGCTCACAGCGTTGGCCGAGAAAGCGGGCGTCCCGGCTGCCGCCCTGGAAGCGGCGGTTGCTGCTCACAACGCTTGCGTACACAGCAAAACGTTTACGGCATCGTCACCCGCGCGCACGCCGGAAAAATTCACGCCATGGGCCATCGAAGCGGCGCCTTTCTTCGCCATCCCGATCTGTGCCGGCATCACCTACACGATGGGCGGCATTCGCATCGACGGCGACGCGCGCGTGCTGCGCGACGACGGCAGCATCATCGGAGGATTGTACGCAGCCGGCACGACGACGGGTGGCCTCGAAGGCGGAGAGTCCGCCGCCTATCTCGGCGGACTGACCAAGGCCGGCGTGCAAGGCCTTTGTGCTGCCGAGCACATTGCGCGTACACTCACGTCATAACCACGCACACGGGACACACACTGTATGATCTACATGGTGGAAATGGACTTCCGCAACGCTGAGCGCGAGTACGACTGGCATACGTGGTACCTCGCGCACGTCACGACTCTGATCACCAAAGTGCCGGGCTTTCGCGCCACCCAACGCTTTCGCGGACTGACGCCGATGCCCGCCCCGTGGATGGCGATCCACGATGTGGTGTCGCCCGAGATTTTCGAGAGCAAGGAATACATGGCCGTCGGCGGCCCCACCTCGACGGGTGAATGGCAGCACCAGCACACCAACTGGACGCGCAACGCCTACGCCGGCATCGACGGCACGCAGGACGTGCCCCTCGACGCACACCTGATCGTTGCCGACGCCGGCGCGAAGGTTCCAACTCTGCACGCGTCAAACATGACCTGGCTCGAAAATGTCGGGCTCGATCGCACGACCGGTGGCCGCGGCATCGCCATCATCCCAGCCGGCAAGCTGACGGCGAACCTCTTTCACACTCCGAACGTACGGGTCTACAAGCCCATCACGCCGCGCATTGGTGAGTAGCAGTTCCCCATGAACGAATATCCAACCGTGCGCCTGCTGCTCCGCTGGGGGAATCACATGGCGATAGGCGCCGCGGTTGCCGTGCCCCTTTTCGCGCTTTTACTGGTTGCCGAGGGCTGGCCGTGGACGACGTTCGTCTTCGGCCTCTTCGCCGGCGCCGTCGTTCTCATTCTGGCGCGCAGCTACGTCGAGCTGATCCGCATTATCTCTGACACGCTCATTCCCCGCTGACGCAAATGATCCCGGCCGATGGCGGATGGCGGCCAGGATCATAGGTCACAGGCGCGACATCCGACGGTTTACTGGGCGTAGAGGCTCTGCGTCCGCTTGTGGTCGCGCTCAACGCGCGCCAGCATCCCCTTGTCGTCCTCGTAAGAGACCAGAAGCCCCGCGTTCAGCATCTTCTCCTTCACCGCCGGATCGCCCAGCACCGTTTTCAGCGCGGCGTTCCAGGCGGATACGATGTGCGCCGGCAGCTTTGGCGGGCCGGAGACGCCGATCCAGAAGAGTGTCTGCACATCCGCTGCGCCGACCTCTGCCGTCGTCGGGATGTCCGGGATCTGCGGCCAGCGCTCAGGCCCAGCGACCGCCAGCACGCGAAGCTTCTTGGCGCCCAGGGGCGAGGCAATCGCGCTGCACGTTCCCGTGCCCATCGTCACGTGACCGCCGGCCGTCATGGTCACGGCCTCCGCGCCACCTTTCAAAGCGATGGCGCGCGGCTTCTTGATATCGACGCCGTTGAAGGCCGCGAACTGCCGGAACACCATGTCCTGCGCGCCGACGCCCCCGAGCGACGTCCACGTGAAAGACTCGGTATCCTTCTTCAGCCCCTCCGAAGCGTCCTTCAAGGTCTTGAAGGGAGAGTCTGCGTGCACGATGAACATCATCGGCGTGTACGCCGTGGTGGCGATGAACGTCCGGTCAGTCACCTTATAGGGCAGGTTCTTGACCACCGTATCGAGCATGGCGCTAGACGCAACGTTGTCGGCCAGTATCGTCGTGCCGTCCGGCTTGGCGGACATCACTTCTGTCACGGCGGGCACGGTGTTGCCGCCAGGCTTGTTGACGACCTTGACCGGAACACCCCAGTGGGCCTCAAGCGCCAGGGCCATGACGCGCGTGCCGGAATCCGTCGAAGCGCCGGCCACGAACGGCACGATGATCTCGACAGGCTTGGTGGGATACTTCTCTTGCGCCGTCGCCGTCGCGGCAGCGCCAGCGCTCAAAAGGGCGGCCAGCGCCGCCAAGCCAATTCTCTGCATCATTTCCTCCGTAAAGGCGGCTGCGCTCATCGCAGCTCGCAGTTATCCATTGTCGCTCAGACTTCGCTCGCACTGTCCTTCATGAGATCGGAGGCCATGCGCGAGCGTCGGCGCAGAGCCATAGTGAAGCCCAGGACGAGCACCGCCGCAACAATCAGTGCAAGCGGGATCGGGCGCGTTACGAAAATCATTGGGCTGCCGGTCAGCGCGATCGACTGGCGCAAGGCCTGCTCGAACATGGGACCAAGCAGGAAGCCCAGCACAAGCGGCGCCAGCGGCAGCGCCAGGCGGCGCATGACATAGCCGACGATCCCGAACAGGATCGCCACCCACACGTCGAACAGCGTGTTGCGCGGCGCATAGGCCCCGACCACGCACACAGCGAGCACAATAGGCCCCAGCACATGATAGGGCACGCGGCTGATGCGGGCCCACACCCCGACCAGGGGCAGATTGAGCACCAGCAGCACCGTGTTGGCGATGAGCATGGAGCCGATCACGGTCCACACCAGCAGGCCTTGCTGTTGAAACAGCATCGGACCCGGCGTCAAGCCGTTGATCATCAGCGTCCCGAGCATGATCGCCAGCGCCGGACTCGTTGGAATGCCGAGCGACAGCAGCGGAATGAAGCCCGCCATGGCGGTGGCGTTGTTGGCGGCTTCAGGTGCGGCGACGCCCTCGATCATCCCGCTGCCAAATTTTTCCGGCGTCTTCGAGATGTTCTTTTCCACGTCGTAGGCCAGATATGCCGTCAGCGCTGGAAGCATGCCGGGCAACAGTCCAAGAACGAAGCCGATAGCGGAACCGCGGGCCGAAGCCATGAGGCCCCGGGTCAGTTCGGCGCCGCGCGGGATCATCGACAGCCATGACCCGAGCTTGCCCGAATAAATTCGATCGATGTTTTGCTGTAGGCTTGTCAGCACCTCGGCGATGCCGAATAGGCCGATCAGCACCGGTACGATGTCGAAGCCCTTCATCATCTCCATGGAGCCGAAGTTCAGCCGCTGCGTGCCGGTCAGCGGGTCCGTTCCCACCGATGCCAGCCACATACCGAAAATGCCGAGCGCCAATCCGCCGACGAACGACGATCCGGCAAAGCTCACGAGCGCCGTCATGGAGAAGAGGATCAGCCCAAAATATTCCGGTGGCCCGAAGCGCAATGCCAGATCGGCAACGAACGGCCCGATAAGCGCGATGGCTATCGTGCCCAGCATGCCGGCCATGTACGAGCCGATAGCCGCAATCGCCAGTGCCTGCCCGCCGCGCCCGGCGCGCGTCATGGGAAAGCCGTCCACCGCTGTGACGACGGATGCCACCTCCCCCGGGATATTCATGAGAATGGCGGTGGTCGAGCCGCCGTACATGGCCCCGTAGTAGATGCCGGCCATGATGATGATGGCGCCTTCAGGCGGCAGGTAGAGTGCGACCGGCAGCAGGATCGCCATGGCGGAGGCGGGGCCAAGTCCCGGGAGGATTCCGACCAGAGTACCGAGCAGGCATCCGATCAGGGCAAAACCCAGGTTAGCAAGCGTCAGCGCGTTCGCAAGACCATCGATAAGACCGACATTCATCGCGTCCCCCCTGCCGTGCTCTCCCCGTCCTGGCAACACGCGCCGGCGGAGAGTTCACCCTGGCCCGTGGCAGAGGGCACCATGTCAGGGGCTCGCCACTTCGTCTTGTTCATTGCTAGCATGGCTCGCGGCGGCAGCCGAGCGAAATGCCGCGGAAGGGCGCCCTAATGCTGTATCGGATCCAAGGTCTCATGTTCGCGCTGCTGGGTGCCGTGTCGCTGGCGGAGGGCTGGCACATCACCAGGACCGCGCGCGACGGCGCAAACTTCGATGCTATCGGGCCGGATCGCTACCTGATGGCATTGGGCATCTCACTGATTGCCGTGGGCTTGTGGCTCGCGCTGCGCCCTCCGCAATCCGCCGATGGGACACAAGACACTTATGGGCCGGCGCAGGCGCGCACGAACCTCATCGTGTGCATCTCCATGCTGGCGGCATTCACGCTCTCAATGCCGTACCTAGGGTTCACACTCGGTTGTTTCGTCTTTCTGGCAATACTGTTCCGCTTCCTGGGCGACTGGTCGTGGCTGCGCAGCACAGGAGCGGCCGCGCTGGCGGCTGCGTTCTTCTACGTGGGCCTCATCCGGCTGGCCGATGTCCCGCTGCCGAGCGGCATCCTGGGTTTATGAGCGCAAATCAATTGATCACATAACGTTTCCCGCTGCTTAACCTTCTGGAGCGGATCGTCGTTTGCGGCTCCAACGAACCAACGCTGCTTAACCTCCTTGCTGCAGATTGAAGTTGCAAACCGCTATATCCGGGCCGCTCTCACGGCTCACGCAGGATATCGGCCGGCGTGTCGAGGATCAGCGCATGCAGGAGAAGCGCGCATTTCCCCGCTTAGACGTCGAGATCGAGGGTCGCCTCATCTTTGCGGATGGGACCTGCGTGCTCGACTGCGTTATCATCGACATTTCGGAGGCCGGCGCCCGGATCAAAACAGCGCTCGATGTCGTGGCGCCGCCACGGGTCTATCTTTGGCAGGCAAAAACGGCGACAGTCTTCGAGTGCGAGGTCCGCTGGCAGGAGCGCAAGCTCATCGGCCTACTGTTCGTCGACATCTGCGGGCGGCAGATGCGGCGCTCGCTTATTGAGGCCTGCTGTCCTCCAGAACACAAAAGCCGGATTGCGCGATGGCGTGAGCATAACGCACCCGAGAAGTGACCACTATCGCCGGAAGGTCTTGCGATAGCGCTCCTGCCGATAAGTCTTGCGGACCGGAGCCTCCAGCCACGCGTCGGGAACACGATCCCGCGGCGCGGTAAACGCATTGGCAGCCCAGGCCGGGTAGCCGCAAAACTCCCCGCGCACGTTGCACGCAGCCTGAGCCGAGGTGGTCATGCCAAGTGCGCCAACGATCAAGCTTGCCAAAACCAGAACACGACTCATCACTGAACCTCGCTTTGCGCTGCCTATGAAGTGTGGGCACTTTTGACGGCGAACAAGAGTTCTCGCGCGTTTGTGACCGCATCCGGGAACTTCTCGCGTCAACTCTGCCGTATTGCGTTTTTCGCAATGCAGCATCCTGTATTCTGCATGTGTCTAATCTGGCGATAAGGGCCGATAAGGTTCCTCAAGAGCCTGGAATAATGAACCTGGAGGAAACGCATGAAAAGACAGTTGGCCGCCCTATCTCTCATCACTGCAATCGTCACCGCGCCCGGTGCTGCATTCGCGCAGGCGGCTTTCGACGGAACGGTCAAGGTCGGTGTCCTTAATGACCAGTCCAGCCTTTACGCCGACGTCACCGGGCAGGGTTCCGTGATCGCCGCGCGCATGGCCCTCGAAGACTACATGAAGGCCAATCCCAACTCGAAACTCAAAGTCGAGATCATCTTCGCCGATCACCAGAACAAGCCGGACATCGGCTCCAATCTCGCCCGTCAGTGGTATGATCGCGACGGCGTCGACATGATCCTCGACGTTCCCAACTCGGCGGTCGCGCTGGCCGTTTCCGAGGTCACCAAGCAAGCCAACAAAGTGCACGTCAACGGCTCCGCCGGCACGGCGCGCCTGACCGGCGACGCCTGCTCGCCCAACACCGTGCATTGGACCTTCGACAACTTCGCACTCGCCAACGGCACCGGCCGCGCCATTGTGCAAACCGGCGGCGACACCTGGTACTTCATCACCGCAGACTACGCCTTCGGTCACGATCTTGAAGCGCAAACTTCCGCGGTCGTGAAGGCAGGAGGCGGCAAGGTCATCGGTGGCGTTCGCGCACCGCTCAATACGCCTGATTTCTCCTCGTTCCTGCTGCAGGCGCAGTCCTCGAAGGCGCACGTGATCGGCCTCGCCAATGCGGGCGGCGATACCATCAACTCGATCAAGCAAGCGGCCGAGTTCGGCATCGTTTCTGCTGGCCAGCGGCTCGCCGGCTTGCTCGTCTTCGTCACGGACGTTCACGCACTTGGCCTGCAGACGGCACAAGGCCTGCAGTTCACGGAAGCATTCTACTGGGACATGAACGACGATACGCGCGCCTGGACCAAGCGCTTCGTCGAGAAGATGAACGGCAAGCAGTACCCCACCATGAACCATGCCGGCACCTACGGCGGCATGTTGCACTTCCTCAAGGCGATCGACGCCGCGCAGACGCGCGACGGCGCCAAGATCGTCGCCAAGATGAAAGAGCTGCCGACCGATGACATGACGTTCGGCAAGGGCAGTGTGCGTGAGGACGGGCGACACATCCATCCGATGTACCTCTGGGAGGTGAAGAAGCCATCCGAGAGCAAGGGCGCTTGGGACTATTACAAGCTGGTCAAGACCATTCCTGCCGATCAGGCCTGGCGGCCGCTCGACCAGGGCAACTGTCCCTTCGTGAAGAAGTAGCGCGACATCTCAAGCGCACGTTCAGGCGGGGAGCCGTTCCGGCTCCCCGCTTTCGTTTCGCACGGTCAATTCTTCCGTCGGCATTCTGGGAATACAAAAAAATACATTACCGCCGACCTTCATCCTGTCGCATCATGCGCGTGCTGTGCCGCTGACCGGAGTGCATCGATGCTACCCTCGCAACGCGCTTTGTTCGAAATGCCACGGGAGATCTGCTACCTCAATGCGGCGTCCTGGAGCCCCCTGCCGCTGGCAACGCTCGAGGCGGGCCGTGCCGCCGTCGGGCGCAAGGGAACACCGTGGACCCTCGATGGCGCATTTGCGAACCAGCAGCATGAGCGCGCCCGCAAGGCTGCCAGCAAGCTGATCAACGCCGATGCCGATGACGTCGCCTTGATCTCGTCCGTCGGCTATGGCGTCGCGGTTGCGGCTAAGGTTCTCGCCGTACCGCGCGGATCGCGGGTCGTGGTGCTGCAGGACGATCATTCCTCACCCGTGCTGGAATGGCAGACGCGGGCTGAAGCGCAGGGCTTCACGATCGACACCGTCCCGCAGCCGGAAAACGGCGACTGGACCTCTGCCATTGTGGAAGTCGTCGCACGTCCCGGCGCGGCGCCGGTAGGCCTCGCCTCGATATCCTCCGTGCATTGGTCGGACGGCGGAGCCGTGGACCTCGATCGCGTGGCCAAGGCGCTGCGCCAGCAGGGGGCGGCGTTCGTGATCGATGCGACACATGCGGCCGGCATCATGCGTCTGGATGTTGCCAAGCTCGACCCGGACTTCGTGATCTTCCCGACCTACAAATGGCTGCTCGGCCCCTACGGCCGCGCCTTCATCTACGTCGCCAAGCGGCACCAGCATGGCGTGCCGCTCGAGCAGACCTCCTTCGGGCGTCGCGACGTCCGTGCCGAGCAGAGCGTTTATTTCGGCGATACGCGCTACGTGCCCAACGCGCGCCGCTTCGACATGGGCGAGCGCGACCATTTCATCTCAATGGAGATGGCATCGATCGGCATGGAAATGCTTGCCGCCTGGGGCCTGCCGGTTGTCGAGGCGCGTCTCCTGATGCTCACCGAGCGCATCGCGGATGGCCTCCGCGGACTTCCCGTCCAGCTTCCAGACACGCGCTTGCGCGCGCCGCACGTTTTGAGCCTTGGCTTCAAAGGCGGCATGCCCAAAGGGCTGATCGAAGCTCTGGCCGCTGAGCACATCTACGTAGCCCCGCGGCTCGGCCGTATGCGCATCTCGCCCCACGTGTACAACGACGAGGCAGACGTGGATCGCTTTGTGCAGGCGATGCGCCGTCAGCTGTCATAGGCTGTTGACCGAGGGCGGATGCGCGTGCCCCGTCCGCCCCGGCCGAAGGAGGTGTGCATGCTGCCGATGCGTTCCATCCGATCTTTGGCGTTATCCGGCATCCTTGTGGCGGGATCGGCCTTCGCACCCATTGCCAGTGCACAAGGCACCCGAAGCCCATCCGTCGATGAGCTTGTCGATGCCGTGGTCCAGATCAAGACCTTCATCAATCCGGACGGCCGCACGATCGAGAATCTCGGGCGGGAGCGGCAGGGCAGTGGCGTTGTCATATCGAGCGACGGCCTGGTCCTCACCATCGGCTATCTGATGGTCGAGGCGCACGCCGCCGAAATCACCACCAACGACGGTCGCACCGTCACGGCTGACGTCGTCGGTTACGATTACGATTCGGGCTTCGGCCTGCTGCGTGCCTCAGCATCCCTGAAGGTACGGCCGATGGAACTCGGCAAGTCCGCGAGCCTGAACGAAGGCGATAAGGTGCTGACCATCCGCGCCGGCGGCGCAGAGATGATCCGCCCGGCCAACGTCGCCGCCAAGCGGGAATTCGCCGGCTATTGGGAATACCTCATCGACGAGGCTATATTTGCGACCCCGCCGGTTCCCGACTGGAGCGGCGCGGCGCTCGTCGCACGCGACGGCAAGCTCGCCGGTATCGGCTCGCTCATCGTCGGCGACGCCACCGGCAAGGGCGACGGGGTCCCAGCCAACATGTTCGTGCCCATCGATCTGTTGCCTCCCATCCTGGGCGAACTGATCGCCGGCGGTCGCATCAGCGGCCCCCCACGGCCATGGCTCGGCATCACGACCGACGAGATCAAAGGCCAGCTCGTCGTGCGCCGTGTCACGCCGGGCGGTCCGGCAGCAAAAGGCGGTGTCGCGCCCGGCGACACCATCGTCGGTCTCGGCGGCGAAGCCACGCCGACGCTCGGCACCTTCTATCGCAAGCTGTGGGCCCGCGGCAGCGCTGGTGTGCCGGTGCCGCTCGACGTGCGCCGCTCGGGCGAGCAATTGCGCATTGACCTGCAGTCCGTGAACCGGCTCAATCACCTCAAGCTGAACTCGACGTTCTGAATTCAACAAAACAGCAAACGATTCCTGGGAGCGAAACAATATGCAGCAAGCGCTGTCCGGCGTTCG
>CADEFX010000053.1 GCA_902826715.1 uncultured Hyphomicrobiales bacterium
GCGAGATACGTCCGACCTGGATGCGCGCGCGATCATGGCGCAGGGCATCCTTCATGCGGCTCTCGACCTTGCGGTTGTTGCGCCGCTCCTCCATGTCGATGAAGTCGATGACGATGAGGCCGGCCAGGTCGCGCAGCTTGAGCTGGCGGGCAATCTCTTCGGCCGCCTCCAGATTGGTGTTCAGCGCGGTCTCTTCGATGGAGAACTCGCGCGTGGACTTGCCGGAGTTGACGTCGATGGCGACGAGCGCCTCGGTCTGGTTGATGACGAGGTACCCGCCCGAGCGCAGCGTCACGTGCGGCGAGAACATGGCGTTGAGCTGCCGCTCGATCTGATAGCGGGCAAACAGCGGCTCGGACTCTTGATAGTGCACGACGCTCTTGGCGCCGCCGGGCTGCAGCATGCGCATGAAGTCATGCGCTTCGTGGTGTGCGCCGTCGCCCGCAACGACGATCTCGTCGATATCCTTGGAGTAGAGATCGCGGATCGAGCGCTTGATGAGATTGCCTTCCTCGTACACGAGGCACGGCGCTGTCGATTGCAGCGTCATGTCGCGCACGCTCTCCCACAGGCGCAACAGATACTCGTAGTCGCGTTTGATCTCCTGCTTGGTGCGCGCTGCCCCAGCGGTACGGATGATGAGGCCCATGCCCTCCGGCACTTCGAGCTCATTGGCGATGGCCTTCAGACGCTTGCGGTCCTGCGCCTGCGTGATCTTGCGAGAGATGCCTCCGCCGCGTCCGGTGTTGGGCATCAAGACCGTGTAGCGGCCAGCGAGCGACAGATAGGTGGTGAGAGCAGCGCCCTTGTTACCGCGCTCCTCCTTCACGACCTGCACCAGGATGATCTGGCGCCGCTTGATGACTTCCTGGATCTTGTAGGACCGAGCGCGCCGCCTCGGGCGCTCGGGCACTTCTTCCATCACGTCTTCGGTGCCGACTTGCTCGACTTGCTCGACCTGATCGGTCTCGGCTGTGTTGACCTCTATGACGCCGCCGTTTTCGCCAAGCGTGACATCGCTCGACGCGTCGGCCTGCGCTTCGCTGTCTGCGTCGCCCCTGGCCTCGGAGGCCGACAGTGGCTCGCTTCGGGAGTCAACGTCCTGACCTGTCACGTCCAGCGGCGCATGGCGCTCGAGCGCCTGCCTGTCCGGGAAGGGAAGCTCGGCGGTGTAGGGATCTGCCGCCTCTTCGGAGCCGATGTCATCGATGAAAGGTTGCGACTCGAAACCTGGGGCATCGCGGCTATCGCTTTCCGGCCGGCGCCGAGCGCGGGCGTGCGCGGCTGCATCAGCTTCCTCGTCGGCGCGCGCGTCGGCTTCCGCCTCCTCTTCGAGCAGCGCCTGCCGGTCGGCGACCGGGATCTGGTAGTAGTCGGGATGGATTTCGTTGAACGCCAGGAAGCCGTGCCTGTTGCCGCCGTAGTCGACGAAGGCGGCCTGCAATGACGGTTCGACCCGTGTCACCTTTGCGAGGTAAATATTGCCGCGTAGCAGTTTGCGTGAGGCCGACTCGTAATCGAACTCCTCTACGCGGCCGTGGCGGAGCACCACCACCCGAGTCTCCTCGGGGTGCGTGGCGTCGATAAGCATCTTGTTCTTGTCCATGCGCGAAATTCCTGTGCGCGCAGTGAGACGCCTTCGCATCCGTCGGACAGGGGTCCGGCTGGCGTGAAGCGCCCGGTTCTTGCGCGCATTTTTGCTGGTGTTGTTTGTGAAATGTGGAGCAAGTACATCTTTTCCGAAGAAGCAGAGGCAGCCGATTCGCAGGCGGGGACTGCCCGACCGCGCGTCAGCACGCTTGCCCACCGGCGGAATCGCCGAGGCCGGAAATGATCGTTTTTGCTCCTGTGTGTCATGGTCCTCTGAGGGACTATGGATTCTGTCATTTGGTAGACGGAGCAAGGCACGACGCCCTGTCCGCTGCATTCATGGTCTCGAGCCGTCGGATCGATCTGCGTACTGCCGGAATGCACCGGTACTACGGCTTTGGTCCAATCGCCTCGGGCAGCCGAACGCTGAGATAGCCCAACCTTGTCCACAGCACTGCTGCGGCTCCTCCTGTTGCCACCATACGCCTTGCGGCGACGGCCTTCGCAGGCCAAGTGCTGCCCGAGGAGCACAGGCAGTCGCGGTTCGCTTCAGTTCGGTCCGTATGACTGACAGACCCGAACTCGGCGCTGCAGAGGCAGACGCGCATCGCGAAACGCGATCTGAGTCTTTTACGGTCTCGATTTGGGCGAGGCAAGCTCGTTGAACGCCGTCCGGGAGGTTGTCCTCCCTGCCCGACACGCGCTTGCCCGCCAAATGCCCTTGATTCGGCAAAGATCTGGTAAATTCTGCCGATAGCCGGATGTGACGTCGACTTCCGGTCTGCGCGATGGGGGCGCCGGGGGGCATTTAAGGGCATGTACAGCGCCAAGACGACTCTGGCAGCCAGCCTTGTGGTGCTGTTCTGCGCCCTGACGCCCACGGAAACCCTGGCGCAGGCGCTGCAGGCCAATCAGGCGCCGGACGCCGACCCCGACAA
This sequence comes from uncultured Hyphomicrobiales bacterium, assembly GCA_902826715.1. Lineage (GTDB taxonomy): Bacteria > Pseudomonadota > Alphaproteobacteria > Rhizobiales > Hyphomicrobiaceae > CADEFX01. Next base: position 2,529 of record CADEFX010000053.1, read on the forward strand.
GACCAGCGCCTGGGATACGGTTGTCAGCAAAAAACCGGGGCGCGCCATCGTACAGGCCGTCGATCTCTCCGGCGATGCCAAGCGCACGCAACTGTCCCTCAGTCTGACCGCGCCGATCACGTTCAATGCGTTCAGCCTGGCCAATCCGAGCCGGGTCGTTCTCGATGTCGCCGACGTCGATTTCAAGGTGGCGCCGGAAAAAGGCCGCAGCGGTGCTGGTTTGGTCTCGGGCTTTCGCTTCGGCCAGTTTGCGCCGGGCAAGTCGCGCATGGTGTTTGATACGACCGCCCCGGTGCGCATCGATACACGGCTGCGGCGGAGCGGATCAGGAAGTTCGGCGCGATTTTGGCTCGACATTGGGTTGCAGCCGATGACGGCGACCGAGATTGCGGCCGCCGAGATCGCCGCCGCCGCATCTGCGGCGGTTGTCCGGCCGCAGGTGCCTGAGCGGCAGGAACCCAAGCCGGGGCGATCGAGGCCGGTGATCGTCATCGATCCGGGTCATGGCGGTTTGGATCCGGGCACCCAAGGCGCTTTGGGCCTGGAGAAGGATCTTGTTCTGGCCATGGCGGGCGAAATCAAGCGCAGTCTCGTTGGGTCGCGCCGGTATGAGGTCTTCCTGACCCGGTCATCCGATACCTTTGTGTCGCTGGAGGACCGCGTCAGGCTGTCGCGGCAGCATGGTGCCGACTTGTTCGTATCGATCCACGCCGATTCACTTGAGGCACGTGAGTTCGCCCAAAGCGTGCGCGGAGCGACCGTCTACACGCTGTCTGATCGCGCATCCGATGAGCGCGCCCGCCTCTTGGCGGAAAAGGAGAATGCGGCTGATCTGTTAGCCGGCCTCGAAGTCGCGAGTGAGGAAGGACATGACGAGGTCAAGCACATCCTCTTCGACCTCATGCGGCGTGAAACGGGTGATTTTGCTGCCGACTTCCGCAGCATCCTGCTGAAGCGCATGAAGCCGAAAATGGCCCTGGCCCGGGATCCGTCGCGATCGGCGGCGTTTAAAGTGCTGCGGCAACCGGGTTCACCGTCGGTCCTGATCGAGCTCGGATATATGAGCAACGCTGAGGACGAAAAGCTGATGGCGTCCGGCGAATGGCAGCGCGGCGTTGCCGACGCGGTGGTCAGGGCTGTGGACGAATACTTCTCCAAACGCCGCCGGTAGGCCACTGACGTAGCGCCGGGAACCTAAAACTCGCCGTGTTGTTGTTGATCCTTTCCAGGGAATCTCTAAGTTTTACTGGCACGAGGCAAGCTGCCGCCATATTTCGTGCTAAGGTGCGCCGCAGTGCGAGAGGGGAGCGTTAGACCCCAAAGCTCGCTCGTAACATCTTGCAGAGCAAGGGACTTGGCCCGGGCCGTATGAGACCCACTCCGATCCTCCCGCCGCCGCTGGAACGGGCGCCAAAAAAACGTCGGCGTAGCTGGATGCTGGGCTTCCTCGGGTTTCTGTTCGCCTCCGGCGTATTCATGTTTCTGGCGGCCTCGGGCGTCGGCGGATATCTATTCTGGAAAGCCTCGCAGGATCTGCCGAGCTACGACAGCCTGGCGCGTTATGAACCGCCGGTGATGACGCGGATTCACGCACACGATGGTTCACTCATCGCCGAGTATGCGCGTGAGCGTCGCATCTACGTGCCGATCAACACAATTCCGAAGCTGGTCATCGGCGCCTATCTGTCGGCCGAGGACAAGCGCTTCTACGAGCATGGCGGCCTGGACTTCGTGGGCATCGGCCGCGCCCTGGTGAAAATGGTCGAGGATAAGGCGCGGGGCGGAAACCGCCGCGCGGAAGGCGCCTCCACGATCACGCAGCAGGTTGCGAAGAATTTCCTGCTCACCAGCGACCGCACGCTCGAGCGCAAGCTGAAGGAAGCAATTCTCGCCATCCGTATCGAGCGCGCTTATCCCAAGGACAAGATCCTCGAGCTGTATCTCAACGAGATCTATCTCGGTCTTGGCTCCTATGGTGTTGCTGCTGCCGCCCTTAATTACTTCAACAAGGAATTGAAGGACCTCACCATCGAGGAGGCGGCATACCTCGCCGCCTTGCCCAAGGCGCCCAACAACTACCATCCATTCCGCCGCACGAAGGAGGCGACGATCCGGCGCGACTGGATCATCGACCAGATGCAGGACAACGGGCTTGTCACGGCCGAGCAGGCGCGGGCCGCCAAGGCAAAGCCGCTGACGGTCAATATCCGCCCGTTCGGCACGCAGATCTATGCGGCGGACTATTTCGCCGAGGATGTGAGGCGCACGCTGGTGTCGCAGTTCGGCGAAGACGGCCTCTATGGCCGCTCCGACCGTGCCAGCGTGGGGGATGGCCGCGTGAACGGTGGATTGTCGGTGCGCACGACTTTCGATCCCAATCTGCAGCGCATGGCACGCAAGGCGTTGACGGACGGCCTCGTGGCGTTCGATCGCGGCAAAGGATGGCGTGGCGCCGTTCAGCGCATCGAGATCAACGGCGATTGGGGCGCGGCCCTGAGCAACATCGAGATCCCGACGGATTTGGCGCCGTGGCGGCTGGGCGTCGTCCTGGAGTCGCAGCGCAGCAAGGCGGTCGTGGGCTTGAGGCCGGCGCGGCAGGCTGACGGCTCGCTTGTGGCCGATCGCGAAGCCGCCGAAATCCCCTTCGACGAGATGAAATGGGCCAAGGGCAGCAAGGGGGCGCCCAAGGCCGTCACCGATGTGTTGAGCGTCGGCGACGTTATCTGGGTTGCGCCTAAGAATCCCGATCAGGTTTCGGGTGTGTGGTCGCTGATGCAGATACCGGAGGTGGGTGGAGGCCTCATTGCCATGGATCCGCATACGGGCCGTGTGGTTGCGGTGGCCGGCGGGTTTTCATTTGCGACAAGCCAGTTCGACCGCGCCCTGCAGGCGAAGCGCCAGCCGGGCTCATCCTACAAACCGCTGGTCTACGCGGCGGCCCTCGACAACGGCTACAAGCCGACCAGCATCGTGCTCGATGCGCCCATCGAGATCGACCAAGGCGCGGGCAAGGACATCTGGGCGCCGAAGAATTATGACGGCGGCAGCTCCTACGGGCCCTCGACGCTGCGCCTTGGCATCGAGAAGTCGCGCAACCAGCTGACGGTGCGTCTGGCCCAGGACATGGGCATGCCGCTGATCGGCGAATACTCCAAGCGCTTCGGCGTCTATGACGATCTGCTGCCGGTGCTCGCCATGTCGCTTGGGGCCGGCGAAACCACGCTGGTCAAGATGGCCACGGCCTATTCGTCTCTGGCCAACGGCGGCAAGCAGGTGCAGGCCACGCTGATCGATCGCATTCAGGATCGCATGGGCCACACCATCTGGCGGCACGACAAGCGCGAGTGTGTAGACTGCAAGTCCGACGATTGGCGCTCGGCGACCGAGCCGTCCTTGGCCGATGACCGCAAGCAGATCCTGGACCCCCACACGGCCTATCAGATGACGTCGATCATGGAAGGCGTAGTTCAGCGCGGGACGGCCACCGTCATCAAGCAGTACGTTCCGAACGTGCCGATTGCGGGCAAAACCGGCACGACCAACGAAGAGAAGGACGCATGGTTCGTCGGCTATACGCCCGATCTCGTCGTCGGTGTCTTCGTCGGCTACGATACGCCGAGGCCCATGGGCAAGGGACAGACCGGCGGACACGTGGCGGCGCCGATCTTCGGCAACTTCATGAAGATGGCGCTGGCCGATAGGAAGGCCGTTCCATTCCGTATCCCGCCGGGCATCAAGCTCGTGCGCGTCAACGTGAGATCGGGGCTCAGAGCGCAGGCCGGTGAGAGCGATACCGTGCTCGAGGCGTTCAAGCCGGGCGAGGAGCCCGACGACAGCTACTCTATGATTGGCTTTGGCAACGATGGCGGCACGTTCGTCCAGCAGCGCGAGGACGAACGGGCTATTACAACGCGCCGCGGCATGTGGTGAGCGCTGCGCGCTTTCCATCGTTCGAGACAGCGTACAGCGGCCGTTTTACAGCCGTGCGTGCGTTGGCTATATAGCCGCTCCACAACTATCATTGCATTGGCAGAGGCCGGTCATGCGCGCGGAACATCAGAAGCTCGTCGACGACGTCAAGCAATCGCTGGCGCTCGTGCGGAGGTCTCTTTGACTGGGAGACGGCCGAACAGCGACTTGGAGAATTGAATCGTCAGAGCGAGGATCCGCAACTCTGGGGCGACCCGCAGCGCGCGCAGAAGGTCATGCGACAGCGCCAGCAGCTGGAGCAGTCGATCAAGTCGTATCGCGGGCTGGAGCGCAATCTCGACGACGCGCTGACGCTCATGGAACTCGGCGAAGCCGAAAACGACCTAGCGACCATTTCGGAGGCCGGCACGGCGCTTGAGCGCCTGGCCCACGACGCGCAGCGCAAGGAGGTCGAGGCCTTGCTGTCGGGCGAGGCCGACGGCAACGATGCCTATCTCGAGGTCCATGCCGGGGCCGGCGGCACCGAGAGCCAGGACTGGGCGGCGATGCTCGTGCGCATGTACATGCGCTGGGCCGAAGCGAGCGGATACAAAGTCGCGCTGATCGACGAAAGCCCGGGCGAAGAGGCCGGGACCAAGTCGGCGACACTCGAGGTCAGGGGCGAGAACGTCTATGGCTGGCTCAAGACGGAGTCAGGTGTGCACCGGCTCGTGCGCATCTCGCCGTTCGATTCCAATGCGCGACGCCATACGAGCTTTGCCAGCGTGTGGGTGTACCCCGTCATCGACGACTCGATCGACATCACGATCAATCCGGCCGATCTCGAGATTACAACGATGCGCTCGGGTGGCGCGGGCGGCCAGCATGTCAACAAGACGGAATCGGCGGTGCGCATCGTTCACAAGCCGACAGGGATCATGCTGGTCTCGCAGGACCAGCGCTCGCAGCATCAGAATCGCGAGGCGGGATTGAAACGCCTCAAGGCCAGGCTTTACGAGGTCGAGCTGAAGAAGCGTGAGGAGAGGGCGGCGGCCGAGGCTGCTTCCAAGTCCGACATCGGTTGGGGTCACCAGATCCGCTCGTACGTACTGCAGCCCTATCAGATGGTGAAGGATCTGCGTACAGGTGTGCAGACGAGCGATACGTCCGGCGTGCTGGACGGCGACATCAATGCCTTCATCGAGGCGGCGCTGGCGCACCGCATCAAGGGCGGTGCGTCGGCCGAGGTCGCCGACCTAGATTAGAGTGCAATCGTTCATGGCGGCTTCAGGCTTGGGCGCCGTTCGCGTAATGGCCGTCCGGCGGTAACGTGATCTCGGGGCGCTCGACGCCGGCCGTCGGATTTTCGACGCGGCGGGACTTGCCCTCGAAGAAGGCACCCTGCTCGATGCCGAGCTGCTGATGAAAGACGTCGCCTTCGACTTTGCTGGTGGATTGCAACAGCACGCGGTTGCCGCGGACCGATCCTTGTACTGTGCCGCGCACCGTCACTTCCTCGGCGACGACATTGCCGGTGACGCGCGCGTTCTCTCCCACCAGGATAACGGTCGCGTGCAGATCGCCTTGCACCTCGCCGTCAACCTGTACCTCACCTTGCGAGATCAGGTTGCCGATGATCGTCAGATCGGCGCTGATCTGTGACACGCTGCCGGTCGCCGGTCGCTGGCCGTTGCCCTTTGGGGGTGTCGGCGGCAACCCAGGACGCACACCTGTAAGCGGGGTCGGCTCAGATTTCTTTGTAAACATGATACTCCCCTCGGCGCACACGCCAACTGCGTGACACTCAATTTCGCCCGCACGATGGCCAGTTGCGACGGAGCCTCTACCCCGGAAGCTTTGCCACCGCCGCTTTTAGCATGCTTGGCGGCACAGGTCATAGTTTCCCGCATGAAGGGAGATAGCAGATTTGGGCCTAGGGCGTGTGTCCGGTCGCCACGAGTGGTTTATAGAAGCCCGGCACGAGCCCCGCTTCCGAGCGCGCCTTGTCGTTGAACGGTGGTTTTATCGGTCCGCGGAAGTGCGTGCGCACGAGCCGGTGAAATGTCGGCTCGGGCATCAGGCCCTCGCGCTCGCACAGGAAGCGGAACCATTTGGCGCCGAAGGCGACGTGCCGTTTTTCGTCGCGGTAGATGATGTCGATGATGCCGGCCGATGCCGTATCGCCCGCTGCGGTGAGCTTCTCGATCAAGGAAGGACTGACATCGAGCCCGCGCGCTTCGAGCACCAGCGGCACGACGGCAAGGCGCGCCAAAAGAACCTCGCCTGTTGCCTGTGCGGCTTGCCACAGACCATCGTGTGCTGGGAGATCGCCGTAGGCGGCATCGAGGTCGGCAAGACGCGCTGAGAGCAATCCGAAGTGCTTGGCTTCCTCGAACCCGACCTGCACCCAATTGTCGTAATAGGACTGCGGCATCGGCACGTGGATGAACCGGCCGATGAGATCCCAGGTCATGTCGATGGCGTTGAGCTCGATATGAGCGAGGGAGTGCAGTAGTGCAATGCGCCCTTTGAGACCTTGGGTGGCCCGGCGGGGCATTGCGCGCGGCGGCAGCAGGTCCGGCTTGGCGGGGCGCCCTGGCCTGTCGGGCATGGATCCCCGCGTGCTGATGGTGCCGAGGGAGAGGGCGCGCGCAAACCAGGCTTGCGATGCGGCGGCGGCAAGGCGCGCTTTCTCGCGTGGATCGGCGGCCGAGACGACGGCGCGCGCTGCTCCAGCGAGGCTGCCGGGAAGAGCTGGCGTTGGCATGTCGGGCATTAAGCTAGCGTCCTGATCGCGAAATTCGTTTCACTGTGCGGCGACGCTGGTATGAATTTCGCGATCTGAATCGCGCTAGCCGGCGATCTCTTTGGCGGCTGCGAGAACCTCGGCGGCATGTCCCGGAACGCGGACCTTGCGCCAGCTTCTGGCGACCCGGCCGTCCTTATTGATCAGGAAGGTCGACCGCTCCACACCCATGAACTTGCGCCCGTACATCGACTTCTCGGCCCACACGCCAAAGGCGTTCGCTACCGCCTTGTCCTCGTCGGCGGCAAGCCGGACTTTGAGCTCGTGCTTCCTGTGAAATTTGCGATGGCTTTCGACGCTGTCGGGCGAGACGCCGATGACAGTCACGCCAGCTCTGTTGAACTGGGCCGCCAGAGCTGAGAAATCCTTCGCCTCCGAAGTACAACCCGAGGTGTCGTCCTTGGGGTAGAAATAGACGACCGCGAGCTGGCCTTTGAGGCTGGCCAGCTTCAGTTTTTCGCCGTTTTCGGTGGGTAGCTCGAAATCCGGAGCCGGGTCCCCATCCTGCACCATGGAGTGCCTTTCTTTCGTCGTTTTTGTAAAACCACATGCCACCTTAGCACGCTGCGTTGAAGCGTACGGCATGGACTCAAGTCCCGTGGGGGGCCTTGCGGTTTCGGGTACTTGATTGCGAACGTATGAATCGCGGCGTGGCGCGGATCAAAGTCCGCGGCCGCTGTCCTTATTGGGCCGGTGACACGTGGCCACCTGGGGAAATGACTCGATGGAGAGCCGTGAGCGGCCGGCTTATCGGACACAGCCGCCGCCGCTACCCCGCACCGGCGTTGCCGTGCCGCAGCGCGTGACGCATCGGGGCGTTGCGCACCGCAGGTTTCCGTTCTGGCATCCGAACATCGCCCGGGTTCTGACTAGCGGCGCGCGGTTGTGCGCCGGACCCACCGTCTTCCTGCTCAAATGCCTTGCCATCCTGCTTCCGCTCGCCGCGCTGGGCGTAGGCTTGATCTATTGGCGATTGCTGCAGGGGCCGATCTCGGTCGGTTTCATCGTCGCGCCGGTCGAGCGCGGCCTGAATTCGGAGCTGCCGGAATTTTCCGTCAAGATCGACGGCGCCATCGTTCAGCTCTCGGAGCGCAACACGCTCGAGTTCCGGCTGCGCAACATCCGTGTTGCCGACGCGGACGGTGATGTTGTGGCCATGGCACCTCTGGCCGGTGTCAGCGTTAGCTATCGGGCGCTGCTGGGAGGCCGCGTCGCGCCCGCGCGAATTGAGCTGATCCAGCCCAGAGTGCTAGTGTCACGTGCGGCAGACGGCCACCTGTCCTTAAGCTTCACGCAGCCAGTCGAAAGTGGTGGGGCTCCGGCGGCGGCATCTGGCACCAACGGGACGGAGACCAGCGGCGCTGGCGCAGCGACTGGTGAGCCGGCTTCGCGCGGGCTCGATCTGGCCAAGGCGATCGCAGACGCCTCGGCACGGGCGCGGCGGCGGCAGGATGCCGCATCATTCCTGGAGACAGTCGGTTTCAAGGATGCTTCGGTCATCTACGACGCACACGGCGCTCGCAGCGTCTGGCAGGTGCCTGAGTTCGACATCCGGGTCGAACACAAGCAGAAGCGCAGTGTTGTTTCGGGAATGGGCACAGTTGCGTCGGCGACCGGGCCGTGGACGTTCAGCTTGCGGGCCGAAGAGTCCGAGAAGTCGCAGACCGTTCGACTCGATGCCACCGTGCAGGATCTGGTGCCGCGTGGGCTGGCCCAGGGCCCTCTGCACTTCGCCATGTTCGAAGGCATCGACATTCCGATTTCGGGCGAGGGCGGCCTCGAACTGGCGCGCGACGGAACGGTGCTGCATGGCCACTTCGCCATCAATCTGGAGCCCGGCAAGCTTCAGCTGCCCGGCCTCGAACGTTCGGCCTTTGCCCTTGGCGCCGGGCGCCTGGATGTCCGTTACTCGGGGGACAAGCAGCGCTTCGATCTTGGCCCTGCGACATTGTCATGGGGCAGAAGCCAAGCCGTGATCGCGGGCTCGATCGTGCATGGCTCGACGCTCGAGAAGCCTCTGCCGGGATGGCAGTTCGATTTGCGCACCTTGAATGGCGTTCTCGCGGCTGAAGAGGGGGACGTCCCGCCGCTTGCCATCGACCGCTGGAGCGCACGGGGCCGGGTCGGGCCGGAGTCCGGACGTCTGTACCTCGAAGATTTTCAACTCGATGCGGGTGGCGCGCAATTCGCCATGACCGGCAATGTCACCAACGCCGCCGGCCGGGTCGACGCTCTGCTCGAAGGCAGGATTGGCGCCATGCCAATAGCGTCGATGAAAGCGCTATGGCCGAGTGCGATAGCCCCGCGGTCAAGAGAATGGGTCGGCCGCAATGTGCTGGCGGGCTCGCTCAAGGGAGGCAGCTTCCGTATCGCCACGCAGCGTGAGGCCGGGGCTGCACAAACGGGTTCCCCCGACGAGCGGCGGATGTCGCTGTCGCTGGAGGGCGCCGACCTCGAATTCGCGACAACGCAAGGGATGCCGCATATCGAAGCGCCGCGGGCCTTGCTCAGAGTGGAAGGTACCGACGCAGAGTTGACGATCCCAGAGGCCAGCCTTGCCGCCGGCCAGGGCCGCCGCGTCGCACTGAAATCAGGTCGCCTCTTCGTGTCCGCCATCGATAGCGATCGGCCGCTCGCCGAGATCTCAGCCCGCGCGCAAGCGCCGCTCGGGGCAGTGCTCGATGTTCTCGATCGCGAACCGTATGCGCTGGTCAGGGAGGCCGGCTTTGGTCTTACGGGGCTCGACGGGAAGGTGGAGGGCCAGATGCGCCTATCGCTGCCGCTTGGCGAGACCATCTCCACGGCCGACATGAAGGTCGAAGCCAAGGCGCGTCTTACGGATGGGCGGGCTAAGGCCATCTTCGGATCGCACGACGTCAACGGGGCAACCGTCACGTTCGACGTGACTGAGAACTCCATGGACGTCCGCGGCGACATGCTGCTCGGCGGCGTAAGCGTCAAGCTCGGCTGGCAGGTGCTGGCGGGAGTGCCGGCGGCGCAGCAGCCACCGATTAAGATCAGCGCCACGTTGGACAACAGCGATCGCGCTCAGCTCAAGCTCGACTTGAACCACATGGTTCAGGGCGAGGTGCCGGTCGAAATCAACGTACAGCGCAATGGGCCTGACGACACGAAAATCCATTTCATCGCTGATCTGACCGCGGCCGAACTGACGCTCAATGACATTTCCTGGCAAAAGCCGTCCGGTCGTCCCGCTGGCTTGGAGTTCGATGTTATCAAAGGCCAGATCTACAAGACCGAGCTGCGGAATTTCAGGCTGATCGGGGACAACATCGCCATCGACGGGTGGGTCGGTCTTGGGCCCGACCACCATCCGATGGAGTATCATTTCCCGCACTTCTCCATCAATGTCGTCACCAACGTCGACGTCCAAGGCATCTTGCGGCCGGGGCGCGTGTGGGACGTCAAGGCGCGTGGCAAGACCTACGACGCCAAGGAGCTGTTTCACTCCCTGATCTCGTTTGGACAGTTGGGCGATCGCCAAACGCAATCCAGAGATCGCCCAGGTCTCGATCTGGTGGCCGAGATCGATAACGTCCTGGGCGCGTCCGACACCACCCTTCGCGCCGTCAAACTCAAGATGCAGAAACGTGCCGAGCAAATGACGATGCTCGATATGCGCGGCACGCTGGAGAGCGGCAAGACGCTGGTGGCGCGCTTGCGGCCCGATGCAGGACGCTCGCGGCTTCTCGCGGCCGAGGCGGCCGATGCCGGGCAGGCGCTCAAGCTCATCGGCTTTTATCCGAACATGGTGGGCGGCACGGCGGATCTCGAGATCAACCTCGACGCCAAGGGTGCCGCCGAGCGCACCGGCGTGCTTGCGATCGAGAATTTCCGCGTTCTCGGCGATCCCATCGTCAGCGAGGTACTGCAGTCTCCGGACGAGGGACGTCCTGCCATCGAAGGCGGGCGCAAAGGCAACCGCCGCGTCGTGCGCGAACAGTTCGATTTCGAGCGCCTGCGCGCCCCGTTCTCAATGGGTAACGGTCAATTGGTTCTGGAGAATGCTCACGTCACCGGACAGATCGTCGGTGCAACCATGCGTGGAAAGATCGACTATCGCACGCAACGCCTGCAGCTTGGCGGCACGTATGTGCCGCTGTCAGGGTTCAATCGCAGCTTTGCGCCCATTCCCATTCTGGGACCGCTGCTGACCGGTCCGCGCGGGGAAGGCGTGCTCGGCATTACGTTTGCTATCGAAGGCCCGATGGCCGATCCGCAGGTTATCGTCAATCCATTGTCGCTGGTGATGCCGGGCATCTTCCGCGAGATCTTCCAGATGACGCCGGAGAATCCGAAGGTCACGCCGCGCGATGAGCGCACGCAGCCGAAGGCAGGAAGCAAGGCCGGACCGCAGGTGCGCGCTAGCCCGCCCGCGGACTGGAGCACGCAAGGTGAAGCGAAGGTCCAGTCCGAGGCGCTCGGGGGCTGGTCGGCGCGGACCACGTCGCCACCGGACAAGAACAAGTAGCTCACACAGGCTTCAACAGGACATGGCGTTTGCGCCCGAGCGAGAGCTTGATGACGCCTTCGGGGGTCACATCGCTGGCAGACAACTTTGCCTTCTCGTCCGCCACCGGCGCATCGTTAACGCGCAGACCGCCCCCTTGGATCTGACGGCGTGCCTCGCCATTGGATTTCACGAGGCCGGCCGTGACGAATGCGGCAAGGACACCCAGTCCGCTTTCGAGACCGGCGCGTTCGATCTCGATCGTCGGCAGGCCTTCCGCGAGTGCACCTTGCTCGAACGTTCGGGCTGCGGTTTGCGCGGCTTCCTCGGCCTTGGCGCGTCCGTGCATGAGAGCCGTGGCCTCGGTGGCCAGCACCTTCTTGGCCTCATTGATTTCCGAGCCCTGCAGCGCGGCGAGCTTGGTGATCTCGGCCATGGGCAGCGACGTGAAGAGCTTGAGAAAGCGCGCCACATCGCCATCCCCGGCATTGCGCCAGAACTGCCAGTATTGATATGCCGATAACTGGTCCTCGTTGAGCCACACCGCTCCCTCGGCTGTTTTCCCCATCTTGGCGCCCGAAGATGTCGTCAGAAGCGGTGTCGTCAGTGCGTAAAGCTGATGCGTGCCCATGCGCCGGCCGAGATCGGCGCCGGTAACGATGTTACCCCACTGATCCGAGCCGCCCATTTGCAGATTGCAGCCGGCGCGCCGTGCCAGCTCGACGAAATCGTAGGCCTGAAGGATCTGGTAGTTGAACTCGATGAACGACATCTCCTGCTCGCGCTCGAGGCGCAGCTTGACCGACTCCAGCGTGAGCATGCGATTGACGGAGAAGTGCCGACCGATGTCGCGCAACATCTCGATGTAGTTGAGCTTGGTCAGCCACTCGGCGTTGTCGAGCATGATGGCATCGCTTTTGCCAGGGCCGAACGCGAGAACCTTGGCAAATACCTGCTTGATGCCGTCCTTGTTGCGCTCGATCTCCTCGAGCGGCCGAATGGCGCGTGTCTCGTCCTTGCCCGACGGGTCGCCGACGCGCGTCGTGCCGCCTCCCATGAGGACGATCGGTTTGTTGCCGGTCTGCTGCAGCCAGTAGAGCATCATGATCTGCACGAGCGAGCCGACATGCAATGACGGGGCCGTACAATCGAACCCGATGTAGCCAATGGCGCGCGCATTGGCAGCGAGCGCGTCCAGGCCTGCGAGGTCGGAGCACTGGTGAATAAAGCCGCGCTCGTCCAGCGTCTTCAGGAAGTCGGATTTGAATTTTTGCATGGCGTTCAGGTTCGCGTTTGCGTCGACGGCGATCGGCCTCTAGGGTCGAAACAGGAGGCAAATTGCACGGGACGACCGCTATGGGCAAGGTGATGCGCGCGATCGGCCTCATGAGCGGCACGTCCATGGACGGTATCGATGTCGCGCTCGTCGAAACGGATGGGGAGGACTCGATCCGGCGCGGACCCTCCGCAACGGTCGCTTATCCACCTGAATTCCGGGCGCTGCTTGCGCGGGCGGTCGCGGATGCGGCCGCCCTCTCCGACCGCGGCGAGCGGACCGGATGCCTCGGCGAGGCCGAGCGGCACCTCACGGAGCGCCATGCCGAAGCGCTGCTGCGCTTCATGGGCGACCGGATGCTTCAACCCTTGGCGATCGATGTCGTTGGGTTTCACGGCCAGACGGTGCTGCACAGGCCCGCGCAGCAACTTACGGTGCAACTTGGCGATGGGCTGCTGCTGGCCAAAAGGACCGGGATCGATGTCGTGCACGACCTGCGCGCCGCTGATGTGGCCGCCGGCGGGCAGGGGGCGCCGCTTGCCCCGATCTACCACCGTGCGCTGGCGGCGAAGCTCCCCGATCGGCCGGTGGCGTTCCTGAACATCGGCGGCGTGGCCAACGTCACGTGGATCGGCCGTGATGGCGATCTGCTGGCGTTCGACACGGGACCCGGCAACGGCATGGTGGATGATCTGATGATGTTGAAGCTTGGTGCCTCCCGCGATGAAGGCGGCGAGACGGCCGCGCGAGGGCGCGTGCACGAAGATTACGTGACGCAGTATCTGCGGCATTCCTATTTCGGGGAGCCGCCGCCGAAATCACTCGATCGCAACGAGTTTCTGCTGGAACTGGTGGAAGGTCTTGCGACGGAAGATGGAGCTGCCACCCTCACGGCGTTCACGGCAGCGGCGATTGCAACGGCTCGGGCACATTTTCCCGAACAACCGATGATGTGGGTTGTGTGCGGCGGCGGCCGGAAAAACCGCACATTGATGGGCATGATCGCGGCCAATGTGGAGAACGCCGTTGTGCCGGCGGAAGCGATCGGCGCCGACGGCGATAGCCTGGAAGCGGAAGCCTGGGCCTATCTGGCCGTTCGCTCGCTCAAGGGGCTGCCGATCACATTTCCTGGCACGACGGGGGTGGCACGGCCGTTGACGGGCGGTGTGCTGGCACAAGCGAACGTGTGACGCGCCGGTCTACTCGGCCTCTTTCCGCGCAGCTGCGATTACGGCCATCTGCTTGTCGACGTACGAGCCGACGATTTCCTTCAACTCGTCGTGCCTGCCTTCGAAGAAATGGTTGGCGCCCGGAATGATGACGTGCTCGAGCTTGATGCCTTTCTGTGCCTTGGTCTTGACAGACAGCTCCGCCACCGATGCGCTTGGCACAACGCGATCCTTCTCGCCGCTGACGAGCAGACCGGACGACGGGCACGGCGCGAGAAAGCTGTAGTCGTAGAGATTCGCTGGTGGGGCGATGCAAACGAAGCCGTCGATCTCGGGACGGCGCATCAGGAGCTGCATGGCGATCCAGGTTCCGAACGACACACCTGCGATCCAGCACGAGCTTGAATCGGGATTGTGCATCTGGAGCCAGTCGAGTGCAGATGCGGCATCGGCAAGCTCGCCCGGACCGTTGTCGAAATAGCCCTGGCTGCGCCCGACGCCGCGGAAGTTGAAGCGCAACACGGAGAAGCCGCGTTCGGTGAAAGTATAATAGAGATGGTAGACGATCTGGTTGTTCATCGTGCCCCCGAATTGTGGATGCGGGTGCAGAATGAGGGCGACGGGACTGTCGCTCTTGCCTTCGTGATGATAGCGAGACTCGAGGCGGCCGGCCGGGCCGTTGATGATCAGCTCAGGCATCTGGAGAGTGCGCTTCCATTGGAGTTGTGGGGGCCTCCCCAGGCCTGAACCCGGGGTGCGCGCCGGAGCAGACGCAGGCGGCTAGCTGGCGCAGCGAAAAAACCTTGACTCGCTCGCTCGGAATTTCCATATACGCTTGTGAAACTTAGAACAGTTCGAAACAGAGCTGTTTCGGGGGCGTTCAGCGCGGGCTTCATAGCATGCCTGGGGGTGCTGAATGCAAGGCTTTATCGCGGCTTATTCGCCGCAACGGGCCTCTGGCGTGGAGATGTGGCGTTGGAATTGAACACCAAAGGCCGATACGCGGTCATGGCCATGACCGATCTTGCCAAGCACGACGGCGTTGATCCCGTGCCGTTGTCGGCGGTGGCCGAGCGGCAGCACATTTCGCTCGCCTATCTCGAGCAGCTTTTCCTCCGCCTTCGCCGGGCCGGGCTCGTCAGCAGTGAGCGTGGCCGTGCGGGTGGTTACCGGCTGGGCCGGGACGCCGCCTCCATCACGGTTGCCGAGATCATGGCGGCCGTCGAGGAAGGAACACGCATGACCCGGTGCGCGGGCGAACTGGGAACGCCCTGCCTGCCCGGTGAGAGGTGTCTGACACATGGGCTTTGGGATGCGCTTGGTGAGCACATTGGAGACTTTCTGGCTGGCGTAACCCTGAAAGACGTCCTGGAGGGGACGCCTCGCCGAAAGGGCGTAATAGGTTCGCCTAATGCTGCGCAGGAAGCCGGTGGTTCCCTGGGGACAACGGTACAATGAGTGCGCAGCGCACATATTTTGACTGGAACGCGTCGGCACCTCTGCGGCCGGAGGCCCGTGAAGCCATGGTTGCGACCATGGATGCGGCCGGCAATCCGTCCTCCGTGCATACCGAAGGGCGGCACGCACGCGACTTGGTCGAGACGGCGCGTGAACAGGTGGCGGTGCTCGTGGGCGCCAATCCTGCCGAGGTCGTGTTTACCAGCGGCGCGACGGAGGCGAACGCCTGGGCACTCGGCGGATGGGATACGATCTTCCTGTCCGGCATCGAGCACGAGAGCGTGCGTGCGCCGGCAAAGATTTCGGGCGCCCGCCTCGTCGATATTCCTGCCGGCCCGGAGGGGCGGGCGAGGATTGATGCCTTGGCGCGGTTCGAAATGGACGCGCTCGGGCGGGCGGTCGTAACCCTGCAGATGGCCAACAACGAAACCGGAATTCTTCAGCCGGTAACGGAGGCGGTGAGCTTCGCGCGTCAGCATGGCCTGTCGGTCCACACCGATGCCACGCAGGCGGCTGGCCGTGTGCCGATCGATTTTGTGGATCTGGGCGTCGATCTGCTCTCGCTGTCATCGCACAAGCTCGGCGGACCGAAGGGCGTTGGCGCACTGGTCATCCGAGATGGCGTGACGATCGCGCCGTTGATTGCGGGTGGCGGCCAAGAGCGGCGGCGCCGCGCCGGCACGGAAAACGTCGCGGCTATCGTGGGATTTGGAGCGGCCGCGTCTTTGGCTTTGAATGATCTGGAGACGGTCGGCGATCTTGCTGCCCGCAGGGACGCCATCGAGCGCGGCCTGATCGAACTGGTGCCCGAATGCGTCGTCATCGGTCAGTCGTCGCCGCGGATTGCGAACACGCTTTGCATCGCGTGGCCCGGTAAGTCAGCCGAGACGATGGTGATCAAGCTGGACTTGGAGGGTGTTGCAGTGAGTGCCGGTTCGGCCTGCTCGTCAGGCAAGGTCGGATCGAGCCATGTGCTGGAGGCAATGGGCCTCGCCGCAGACATGGCAAAGAGTGCAATCCGTGTGAGCCTGGGGCCGACAACGAGCGATCGCGATATCCAGCGGTTGCTCGCGGCCTGGCTCGCCGTGCGCGGGCCGCGCTCGATGGAGCGCGGCAGCATCGGGACGCAGGACCAGGTCCGGCCCCGGTTCGAGAGAATACCGGAAGGGGTTTAAGGAATGGCGGCGGTTCAACAGACAATCGATCAGGTCAAGGAGATCGATGTCGACAAATACAAGTACGGTTTTGAAACCGATATCGAGAGCGTCAAGGCCCCGAAGGGTTTGAGCGAAGATATCGTCCGTTTCATTTCCGAGAAAAAGGCCGAGCCGGCGTGGATGCTCGCATGGCGGCTCGATGCCTATCGACGCTGGCGCGCCATGACCGAGCCGACATGGGCGAAGGTTCACTATCCCAAGATCGACTTTGAGGATCTGTACTACTACTCGGCGCCGAAATCGACTGAAGGCCCGAAGTCCTTGGACGAGGTCGACCCCGAGCTATTGAAGACCTATGCCAAGCTCGGCATTCCGCTCAGGGAGCAGGAAGTGCTGGCAGGTGTGAAGGGCGCGCGCGTCGCTGTCGACGCTGTGTTCGATAGCGTGTCGGTGGTAACGACCTTCAAGGCGGAGCTGGCCAAGGCCGGCGTGATCTTCTGCTCAATCTCGGAGGCGCTGCGCGACCATCCAGATCTGGTGAAGAAGTATCTTGGCTCTGTGGTACCGCAGTCCGACAATTTCTATGCCTCGCTCAACGCAGCCGTGTTCTCCGACGGCTCGTTCGTCTACATCCCCGAGGGCGTGCGCTGCCCGATGGAATTGTCGACCTATTTCCGCATCAACGAGAAGAACACGGGGCAGTTCGAGCGTACCCTGATCATCGCGGACAAAGGCGCGTACGTTTCCTATCTCGAAGGCTGCACGGCGCCGATGCGCGACGAGAACCAGCTACACGCGGCGGTGGTGGAGCTTGTGGCGCTGGATGATGCGGAGATCAAATATTCCACCGTTCAAAACTGGTATCCGGGCGACAAACACGGCAAAGGCGGGATCTACAACTTCGTCACCAAGCGCGGCGACTGCAGGGGCCGCAATTCGAAGATCAGCTGGACCCAGGTCGAAACCGGCTCGGCCATCACCTGGAAGTATCCGAGCTGCATCCTGCGCGGCGACAACTCGCGCGGCGAGTTTTATTCCATCGCCGTGTCGAACGGCTATCAGCAGGTCGACAGCGGCACAAAAATGATCCATCTCGGCCGCAATACCTCCTCCAGAATCATCTCCAAGGGCATCGCTGCCGGGTTCTCGCAGAATACTTATCGCGGGCTCGTCTCGGCGCATCGCAAGGCAACCGGCGCCCGCAATTTTACCAATTGCGACAGCCTGTTGATCGGTGACAGGTGCGGCGCCCACACGGTGCCATACATCGAGGCCAAGAATTCGTCGGCGCACTTCGAGCACGAGGCGACAACGTCGAAGATCTCGGATGACAAGCTGTTCTATTGCCGGCAGCGCGGTCTATCGAGCGAGGAAGCCGTGGCCCTCATCGTCAACGGTTTCATCCGCGACGTGCTCCAGCATCTGCCGATGGAATTCATGGCAGAGACGCAAAAACTAATCGGCATCAGCCTGGAGGGCTCCGTTGGGTAGTGCAGTGCAGCAATTCGTCATTAAACCCGATTTGATGTCGTTCTGGGCATGCGATCCGACTTTAGTCGGTGTAGTATCCCGGCGCCGGCAGCAGCTGGGTAAAGGCTTGGTGCAACCGGCCGAGGACGGGCCGGACACCATGGACGGGCGCCAATACCGCGGCCCGGATATACGGGGAGCGAAGCATCAGGTCGGTCCTGAGACCGGTCTCTTGGTGGAGGAGAAGAAGCATGAGTGATGCGGCGGGTTTTGGCGAGATGATGCTCAGGGCAAAGCTGGTGCGCGAGATCGACGAAGGTGAGTGTCGGCGGCGTAACGCATTGTCGGAGAAGGGCAAGGGTCTCGCATTGCGCCAAGGCTCGGTCGTCACCGTTCTGGAAACTCTCGATGAAGGCAAAGCCTTCCTCGTGGAGTTCGGCCAGCGCTCGCCCAACTCATGCGACTGGCTAGGCGTCCTCTACCCATCCGAGATCGAGATCATGCGCTCACCGCTCTAGGGTCGGCTGCGCGCGGCACGCGCCGCGAGATTCGTAACGCAACGATAACGCCGGGCAGACGGTCCGGTGGCGAGACACGTATTGTTTGGAGACGTGGAAAGAATGCTCGAGATCAAGAACCTGCATGCGCGAATCAAGGACGAGGGAACGGAGATCCTGAAAGGGCTCGACCTCACGATCCCGCGCGGCGAAGTGCACGCGATCATGGGACCGAACGGGTCCGGGAAGTCGACGCTCGCCTATGTGCTGGCCGGTCACTCGGACTATGAGATTACGGAAGGTGACGTCCTGTGGGACGGCGAATCCCTGCTCGGGCTCGAGCCGGACGAGCGCGCAGCCAAAGGCGTGTTCCTGGCCTTCCAGTATCCGCTGGAGATTCCCGGCGTTGCCACCATGACGTTTCTGCGCTCGTCGGTGAATGCGGTACGCAAGAAGCGAAACGAGCCGGAGATGACGACGCCCCAGTTCATGAAGTTCGTGCGCGCGAAGGCCGCTGAACTGTCGATTGCCGACGAGATGCTGAAGCGGCCGCTCAACGTCGGGTTCTCCGGCGGCGAGAAGAAGCGCATGGAAATTCTGCAGATGTCGATGCTGGAGCCGTTGCTCTGCGTGCTGGACGAGACCGATTCCGGGCTCGACATCGACGCCATCCGCATCGTGTCGGAAGGCGCCAACAAGCTGCGCTCGAAGGACCGGGCGATGCTGGTCATCACGCACTATCAGCGTCTGCTGAACTACATCGTGCCGGACAAGGTCCACGTCCTGTCCGACGGCCGCATCCGCCAGACCGGCGGCAAAGAGCTGGCACTGGAACTCGAGAAGACGGGTTATGCCGCCTTCAAGGCGAAAGCGGCCTGAGAGCGGATCCTTGTGGCAGGACAGAAGGAAGGTCGGCGGCGAAGCACCGCGGCCGGAGCGTTGATATGAATGTAGCGGTTATGAAGACGAAAGCCGAGGCAGCGCTCGGCGAGCAGTTCGAGGCGGCGGCAGCCCATCTGCCCGGAACGGGTTGGGTGAAGGACTTGCGCAAGCAGGCTATCGGCATCTTCGAGGCGCGCGGTCTGCCGCATCGGCGCATCGAGGAATGGAAGTATACAGACCTGCGCGAACGGCTGCGCGAAGCTCTGCCGCGCGCGCTTGGTGCGGCTGCATCGGTGCCGGGCGAGGCGGGCCACCCGGCACTCGGGCCGCTCGCGACGCTCGATGCCGACCGTATTGTGTTCGTCGATGGCCGCTACGACGCGGCGCTCTCGCAGGCGGATCGCCTCGGCAGCCGTGTCGAGTTCAAGGCCATGGGTGACATGCTGGCAGCCGCGCCGACGTGGCTGGCCGGCAAGTTCGACAGCAAGGCGATCAAAACTGAGGATTCGGTGCGCGCGCTGAACCTCGCCTTCATGACGGACGGCGTCCTCCTGAAGATCGGCAAGGGACACGTGCAAGAGCGTCCGCTGCTGCTGGTGTTTGCACGTTCCGCTGACGCCGGCCAAGCCATCACAACACGCAATATCGTCGCCGTCGAAGCGGGCGCGAAACTTACGCTGATCGAGGTGCATGTCACCTTGCCTGGAGCGGCGAAGAA
>CADEFX010000054.1 GCA_902826715.1 uncultured Hyphomicrobiales bacterium
AGACTCTCATCAATCTCAAGGGAGTCGATAAGCGATTGGTCGGGCAGGTTGCGGCCTCCGGCGACATCACCACGAGCGCCACGCCGGATAAACCTTTCAACCCGTTCAATGATGCCGGCGAGACGGCGGTGCCTGCACGCAACGTCATCGAGAACCCGTCGAAGGCCGAGGTGCTGAAGGCGGGCGCCTTGCAGGAGTTTTCCATCGGGCGCGCCGAAGCACCTGTGGTGATGATCAAGTACATGTCGTTGACATGTCCGTACTGCAAACGGTTCCAGGCCGAGACGTTTCCGGTGCTGAAGCGCGAATACATCGACACCGGCAAGGTGCGGCTGATCCTGCGCGAGTTCCCGATCGGCAAGTCGAGCGGCATGGCGACCATTGCGCTGCGCTGCGCGCCGATGGACAAATATCTGACTCTCTACGACAAGTTCCTGCAGCAGCAGGGGCAATGGGTGTCGCAGGAGGTGCGTATCGACGCCATCCACAAGGTCGTCGCGCAGGTGGGGATCACGCGTGCCGAGTTTGACTCCTGCCGCGAGAATCAAGCCATGATCAATGACTTGAAATGGGTCAAGGAGCGTGGGCGTGAGCTGGGCGTCATCGGCACGCCGAATTTCTTCATCGACGGGCGTCTGGTGAAGAAGGTCATCGGCATCAAAGAGATCCGCGAAATGGTGGATCCACTGATCGCCGGTCGCGTCGCCTCCGGAGCGGGTCAGGCGAACAATTGAGCGCCGAGGCCGGCTCGCCCGCGTCCCGCAGCGTTGTTGGTTAGGGAATTGCCCGTGCATATTGCCAGGCTACGGCTGCTCGGCTTCAAATCCTTCGTCGAGCCCACTGAGCTGCTGATCGAGAGAGGGCTGACGGGCGTTGTCGGCCCGAACGGCTGCGGCAAGTCGAACCTGCTCGAAGCCCTGCGCTGGGTCATGGGCGAGTCGTCCTACAAGAGCATGCGCGCGTCCGCCATGGAGGACGTAATCTTTTCCGGCACGACGAGCCGGCCGGGGCGCAACTGGGCGGAAGTGACGATTTTCGTCGACAACAGCGCCCGGCAAGCACCGCCTGAATTCAACGACAGCGACGAGCTCGAGGTCACACGGCGCATCGAGCGGGAGCTCGGCTCGGCGTATCGCATCAACGGGTCGGAGGCGCGGGCGCGCGACGTCAAGATCCTCTTCGAGGACGCGGCGACGGGCGCGCGGTCGCCGTCGCTCGTGCGGCAGGGGCAGATCGGCGAGATCGTCAATGCCAAGCCCGAGCAGCGTCGCCGCATCCTCGAGGACGCCGCGGGCGTGGCCGGGTTGCACAGCCGCCGGCACGAGGCGGAACTTAGGCTCAAGGCGGCGGAGACCAATCTGGCGCGGCTCAACGACGTGCTGGGCCAGCTTGCGGGCCAGGTGGAAAGCCTGAAGCGGCAGGCACGGCAAGCGCGTCGCTACAAGGAGATTTCGGGCGAGATCCGCACAAACGAGGCACTGCTGCTGCATCTGGCATGGACAGCGGCCCAGAGCGAGGTGGACTACACCGAGGCGATGCTGGCCGACACGCTGTCGCGCGTGGCTGAGGCGGCACAGCAGGAGGCCGTAGCACTACGCGAGGAAGCCGACGGCGCCGAGGCGCTCGATCCGCTGCGCGAGGAGGAGGCACGACGCGGTGCCGCCATCGCGCGGCTCAAGATCGAGCAGGATACATTCGAGAAAGAGGCAGAGCGTCTGGCTCAGCGTCAGCGCGAGCTTGAGGGCCGCGTGGCGCAGCTTACGCGCGACATCGAGCGCGAGACCGAGCTGGTGCGCGAGGCGCACGAGATCGTGGCGCGGCTCGCTGAAGAAGATGAGGCGCTGGCCGCAACGGCCGAGAGCGAAGCGGCGGCCGAGACCGAGGCGCGGACCAAACTTACCGCCGGCACGGCGGAGCTGGAGGCGGCCGAGGCGACATTGGCCAACGCGACGCGGCGCGCCTTCGAGGCGCGAGCACGACGCCAGAGCCTGGAGGCTGCGCATCGCGAGCGCAGCGAGCAGATCGAGAAGCTGAGCCGGCAGTCGGTGGCACTGGAAGCGCAGGCGCGCGAAGCCGCGGCCAAGGCGCCGGATGCCGAGAAGCTCGCCATCACCGCCGAGAAGGGGCAGCAACTGCTGCGCGATATCGCCGAGATCGAAACACAGACGATCGCGGCGGAGGAACGCGTCCTCGATCTCGCCGCCGAGGTGAAAGTCCGGCAGGAGGCGAGCGAAACGGCACGCTTCAGGGCGGGGCAGCTCACGACGGAAGTCGAGACACTGTTCAAGCTGCTGAAGCCCGCCCGCGAGGACGGACTGCCGCCTATCGTGGATCAGTTGCGCGTGCAGTCGGGCTACGAGATGGCGCTGGGCGCGGCGCTCGGCGACGACCTCGATGCGCCGGTCGGCGAGGAAGCGCCGATGCACTGGCGCCGCATCGACATGGGGCTCGACGATCCGGCGCTGCCGCACGGAGTGCAGCCGCTGGCGGGTATGGTCGAGGCGCCGCCGGAGTTGGCGCGCCGCTTGAAGCAGATCGGTATCGTGGCGCATGCCGACGGCAAGCGGCTACAATCGGCGCTGAAGCCGGGGCAGCGGCTGGTGTCGCTCGAGGGCGACCTGTGGCGGTGGGACGGGTTCGTCGCCGCGGCGCATGCGCCGACGGCGGCGGCACAGCGGCTCGCCGAGCGCAACCGCCTCGGCGAAATCGAAGGACGGCAGGCGGCCGCACGCGACGAGGCGGAAGATCTGGCGTCGGCGCAGCGGACGGCGGCCGAGCTCCATCGCGTGGCGGAGGCCGAGGAACGTCGGTTGCGGCAGCTCTGGCGTGACACGCAATCGGAACTGGCGCGCGTGCGCGAGACGCTGACGGTCATCGAGCGTCAGGCGCGCGAGACCGAGAGCCGCCTTGCCGCCATCGGCGAGGCGCGCAGCCGTATCAATGACGGACTAGAGGAAGCGCGGCAGAAGGCCATCGAGACGGAAGCGGCGCTGGCAGCCATGCCTGCGAACGAAGGCCTGGAAGCGGAGCTGACGGATGCCGAGCGCACCACAGCCGAAACGCGGACGCTGGTCGCCGACGCACGCGCACTGGTCGCGAGCCTGGAGCGCGAGCGACAGATGCGTAGCAATCGACGCACCGCTCTCGCAACGGAACGCGAGCGCTGGCAGACACGCAGCGAGGGCGCCGACCAGCAGATCGCCACGCTGAACGAGCGCAAGGCGGAGGCGCAAACGGAACTCGCCAATCTGGCCGACCTGCCCGCCAAGGTCGAGGTCCAGCGCGGCAAGATCCTGACCGAGCTGACGGAGGCCGAGCGCCTGCGGCAAACCGCGGCCGATGCGCTTGCCGCCGCAGATACGGCGCATCGCGAGGCGCAGAAGGCCCTACGCACCATTCAGGCGACGCATGCGGCCGAGCGGGAATCTCGAGCGCGCAACGAGGCACGGCTTGAGGCGGCGCGCCAGAAACGCAGCGAGGAAGCGCGCAAGATCGCAGACACCATGGGCTGCGAGCCGCAGGCGTGTCTCGGGCTCGCAGGACTGGCACCCGACGCGGAGCTACCGGAGCTGGCCGAGGTCGATCGCAAGCTGCTGCGGCTCAAGGCGGATCGCGAGCGGCTTGGCAGTGTCAATCTCACGGCCGACGAGGACCTGACCAGGATCACCGAGCAGCACGCCGGCATGGACATGGAGCGGCTCGACGTCGAGCAGGCCATCAACAAGCTGCGGGGCGCCATCGGGCACCTCAATCGCGAGGCGCGGTCTCGCCTGCGCGAGGCCTTCCAGTCGGTCAACGCGCATTTCGTGGAGCTGTTCAGCACGCTGTTCGGCGGCGGCGAGGCGCGGCTCGAAATGGTGGAGAGCGAGGAAGACCCGCTCGAAGGAGGCCTCGAGATCGTGGCCAAGCCGCCGGGCAAGAAACCTGCCACCATCTCGCTGCTGTCGGGCGGCGAGCAGACGCTGACGGCGCTGTCCTTGATCTTCGCGGTGTTCCTGACCAATCCCTCGCCGATCTGCGTGCTGGACGAGGTGGATGCGCCGCTGGACGACGCCAACGTCGACCGGTTCTGCACACTGATGGAGAAAATGGCCGCCGAGACGGAGACCCGGTTCCTTGTCATCACGCACCATCCGATGACCATGGCGCGCATGAACCGGCTGTTCGGCGTCACCATGGCTGAAAAAGGCGTCTCACAGCTCGTTTCGGTCGATCTGGCCACGGCTGAGCGCATCATCGAGAATGGCGACGGGCAGCATCAGGCCGCAGGCTAGAGCGCGATCGTTTCTCATGGAAGCACTATCGGCTTCCATGAGAAACGTGAATCGCACTCTAAATGTATGGAATAGAGCAGGATTCACGCTTCGGCCGAGATGTCTCGGCTGAGGCAAAGTGATTCAATCCGAAGCGATCCTGCTCTAGCGCGGCGTTCGCGAAAGTCTGCCGCCTGCGCTAATTCGCCATCCCTGGCACTGCCACGCTTTTGCCGCGCTTTTGTTGACACCCCGGGACCCCGCCACTATGGTCCCGCGCGGTCGATACCCCCTGGGTAGCGTGCCGCTTTCCGTCAAGGAACGCGCCTCCATGTCGGATCCCGAACAGGATCGGAAACCCGGGCGAGCCGAGCTCTCTCCCGATGAGAGGGCCGCGTTCGAACGTCGTGTCGATCAACTCGGCGACAAGCTCAAGCGGGCGGAGGCGCAGCACGATACGGGGCGGCAAGGTGGCGACGCCTTGCAGGGACGCGGCATGGCCTACGGATTTCGGATGTCATCCGAACTTGTCGGGGCCATCGTGGTCGGGGGGCTGATTGGCTACGCGTTGGACCTATGGTTGGGGACCAAACCCTGGCTGTTCCTGGTCTTTTTCGTGTTGGGGTTTGCTGCAGGCATCCTGAATATTCTCAGGGCCTACCGGCAGATGCAGGGGGAGATTACGGCCCGGACGGGCGGCAATCTCGGCAAGTCCGTCCCCGACGACGACGATTAAGTGGCGTCCCTCCGGGACGACGATTGAATAGAGCGCTCCTCCGGAGCGACGATTGAATAGAGCGCTCCTCCGGAGCGACGACTGAGCGAGGGCTGACGTGGCGGCAGGGAGTGCGCAGGGAACCGGAATGCCGGACCCTATCCATCAGTTCGAGATCCACAGGATCATTCCGCTCAAGCTGTTCGGCTACGACGTATCGTTCACGAATTCCGCCCTGTTCATGCTGGTCGCCGTGGTGCTTTCGGCCGGGATGCTAATTTATGCCATGCGCGACGGCTCACTAGTGCCGCGGCGTCTGCAATCGACCGCGGAGATCGGCTACGAGTTCATCGCGAACATGGTGCGCGATGCCGCTGGCGAGCAGGCGATGAAGTATTTCCCGCTCATCTTCACGATCTTTGCGTTCGTATTCACGTGCAACATGCTGGGTATCATCCCCGGCGCTTTCACGGTGACGAGCCACATCATCGTCACGGCTGCGCTGGCGGCTCTCGTGTTCGTAACAGTGCTGATCGTGGGCTTCGCCAAGAACGGCGTGCATTTCCTCAAGCTGTTCGTGCCGTCGGGCGTGCCGATCTACATCCTGCCGCTGGTGACCGCGATCGAGATCATCTCGTTCCTGTCGCGGCCCATCAGTCATTCGGTGCGTTTGTTCGCCAACATGCTCGCCGGCCACATCACGCTGAAAGTATTCGGCGGCTTCGTCATCATGCTGCTCGGCACCGGCTCGTTCGCAGCACTGGCGCCCCTGCCGCTCATCGGCGCCGTGGCGCTCACTGCGCTCGAAGTGCTCGTCGCGTTCCTGCAGGCTTACGTCTTCACGATGCTCACCTGCATGTACCTCAACGACGCCCTGCATCCCGGCCACTAGTGTGATGATCGAGAAATTCGCCATATCCCGCGGCACGGTTCGGAGCGAATTGCTCGATCTGAATCACACTAGAAAGTTTATGATTCTAGTGTCCCTTATGATTCCGAAGTTCGCTCCCGGACCTGGCATCGAGATCAGGCGAACTTCGGAATCGGGACACTAGCCTGGATGCAGCCCGCCTGAACCACCCTTTCAACCCAAGGAGAACGCATTATGGATCCAGCTTCCGCCAAGCTTATCGGCGCCGGCCTAGCCGCCATCGGCACGGGTGCCGCGGCGATCGGCGTTGGTAACCTGTTCGGCCAGTTCCTGCAGGGCGCACTGCGCAATCCGTCGGCAGCCGACGGCCAATTCGGCCGCCTGATCTTCGGCTTCGCCGTGACGGAAGCGCTCGGCATCTTCGCGCTGCTGATCGCCTTCCTGCTGCTCTTCACCTGAGCACGACAGCGGAGTGACGGGTCGCCGGGGCATCCGCCGCCGGCATTGTCCGTATCGTAATTCCTAAGGACTATCGAGCACCGAGATGGCTCAACCGAGCACTGCCGGCACAGCAGTTCCGCACGATGCGGGGCACGCCAAGATCTTCCCGCCGCTGGACGCCACGACGTTCGCGTCCCAGCTCCTGTGGCTGGCGATCGCATTTGGCCTGCTCTACATGCTCCTGTCGCGGGTAGCGCTGCCGCGCATTGGCGAAGTCATCGAGGAGCGTCAGGAGCGCATCAAGCGCGACCTGACGCAGGCGGAGCAGTTGCGCGGGCAGACCGACGCGGCTCTCAAGGCCTACGAGCAATCGCAGGCCGATGCGCGCAGCAAGGCACAGGGCATCGCCAAGGAGATGCGCGACAAGCTGGCGGCGGTCTCTGAGCAGGAGCGCCACCGGGTCGATGCCGAATTGGCGGCCAAGATCGCCGAGACCGAGCGGCAGATCGCGCAGACCAAGACGCGGGCACTCGCCAGCGTCAACGACATCGCGGTCGCGACGGCAGGCGCTATCGTCGGCAAGTTGCTGGGGCAGGAGGCGACGCCTGAAGAGGTTCGCCGCGCGCTTCCGGCTCAACCGGCCGAATAGGAGCGATCATGTTCTTCATGGCCGAGTTCTGGGTCGCCGTCGCCTTCTTCATCTTCGTCGGGCTCATGATCTACCTGAAGGTGCCAGGCATGGTGACGAAGGCGCTCGATGAGCGCGCCGAAGTCATCCGCAAGGATCTTGATGCAGCGCGCAAGCTGCGCGAGGAGGCCCAGGATTTGCTGGCCGACTACCAGGCCAAGCAGCGCCAAGCGGAAGCCGAAGCGCAGCAGATCATCGAGGAAGCCCGCCGCGAAGCCGAGACGCTGAAGGCCGACGGTGACAAAGCGATGCAGGAGTCGCTTGCGCGGCGCACGCGCATCGCCGAGGAGAAGATTGCCCGGGCTGAGGCCCAGGCAATCGCCGAGGTTCGAGCCATCGCCGTCGAGGTGGCGACGTCGGCGGCCGAGCGGATCGTGCAGGACAAGGTGGCAGGCGGGCTTGGTTCCACGCTCGTCGAGCAGTCGATCCGTGATCTGAAGGGCAAGCTCAACTAGAGCTTGCCAAGTGTAACTGACTGCCGGCTTTTATCCTGCAAGCGGGCATCAGCGACATACCCCTCCTGCAGAAGCAAATCTACGCCGTCGAGCAGGTCCGGTGTCGACAAGGCGCGCGGTCTTCGTCGCAACCGGCGCAGGTCAACCTTGCCAAGGGCGATGGCCCGAGACTATTCTTCTCTGAACGGCCCCTCAGATCGCACGATATTCGAGGCGAAGCGGATCAATCGCTATGGGCTGTTGCAGATGATCATGTTGGTCTGAACTGAATTGCACCGACATCGGGCGGCGCACGGATGGCGTGCGCGAACCATAGCCCGGTGTTTGAGCTCAAGGGCGTATTCAGAAGGGCGGATTGCCGGATCGCCGTCTGAAACTGACGAGCGCGAAGGCCTGCCCTGGACACAAAAAAGCTTCACCCGAAACGGGGAAGAGCCGGCGGAAGCTGATACGGCGCTCCGGCGGAAAAGCTGCCTGGCGCCCCTCGACACGCATCGAGGGGCCGAGGGACCACAACTCAGATCAAGAAACTCGAGGAAAACGCCGCGTAGAAAAAAGGAGAGGAAAGCCCATGACACGTGTCCGTCGCATTACCCGTCGCCAGGCGCTGAAGGTTACGGCTGGCGCTGCTGCTAGCGCAACGCTGCCACTGGTACATGTCCAGACCGCCGGCGCCGCCGGCAAGCTGACGATGGGCATCTGGGATCACTGGGTACCGGCGGCCAATCCGGTGCTGAAAGGGCTGGTCGACGAATGGGCGGCCAAGAACAAGGTCGAGGTTTCGATCGACTTCATACCCTCCGCCGGCAACAAGATAATCCTCACGCAAGCGGCAGAGGCGCAGGCGCGGAGCGGGCACGATGTCCTTGCTTTCGACCAATGGAATGCTCAGCAGTACGCCAGCAAGCTGACGCCGGTGAACGACGTCGTGGATGGGCTGATCAAGCAGTACGGGCCAGTCAGCAAGGCGGTCGAATATCTGGGCACGTCAGAGGGACAATGGTTGGGCGTGCCGGTCGCCTGGGGATCGGCTCCCCTGCCGCCGGTCGCACGCATTTCCATGATCAAAAACGCCACGGGCGAGGACGTGACCGAGTGGTATCCGGCCAAGGACGTGAAGACCAAAGGTGCGGCCGAGTGGACGTACGAGAAGCAACTGAAGATGGCCGAGCAGTGCCACAAGGCGGGCCATGTGTTCGCGCTTGGCTGCGGGTCCAACAGCACGGACGCGAACCAGACCTGGGGTGCAACGTTCGGAGCATTCGGGGCGCATCTGGTGGATGCCAAGGGCAACATCACCGTGGATTCCGATCCGGTCCGCGAGGTGCTCGATTATGTCAAACGCTTCCTCCCCTACCTGCCCCGTGAAACCATCTCGTATGATGACGCGTCCAACAATAAGGCCTTCGTGGCAGGCTCGGCAGCCCTGATCTGGAACCCGCCAAGTGCCTGGGCCGTGGCAAGGCGTGATGCGCCGGCGATCGCAGCCGACACCTGGCACTTTCCAAATCCCAGGGGCAAGATGGGTCAACTTGTGCCCCATCGCCCTTATTTCTGGGGCATCTGGCAATGGTCAAAGAACCAGTCGGCGGCAAAGGATCTGATGACGTTCCTCGGCCAACGCGACGTTGTCACAAAGCTCAGCATTCCGGCGGCGGGCTATGACATCCCACCATTTCTGTCGATGGCGGACTTGCCGGTCTGGGCCGATTTGGACCCGCCGAAAGGCACCCTCTATAATTATCCTGTGCGCCCCCACCACGATGCCGAGTACTACGTCGTTGGATCGAGCGGGCCTCCGGACGTGGGCGTGCAGATCTGGAGCCGCTACATGATCCCGGGAATGGTGGCGCGCATGGTGTCGGGCCAAACTGCCAAGCAGGTGATTGATTGGGCGAAAGCGGAGCTCGAGGGCATCCGACGCTAGGCGGAGGCCTGTGGCGGGGCCCGTAACGGATACGCGGTCCCGCCGGCGGGTGACCAGGATCAGCCGACGTTGGCGGCTACATTTCGGTCGGTTTCGCAAGGGCAAGACCTAGCCTGCCCTTTGTTTCATCCGGATCCGCACTCCCGATATTTTGATAACTGAACCTGCCGAAGCCGGCGGACGCAATGTCTTGCGGCTGCTAGAGATTGTGCGCCGGACCACGGCGACAACAGCACCCGGTACGCCGGCACGGAGTACCCGATGATCGGCAAATTCACGATAGCGCTGGCGGTGCTGGGCTTGCTCGCTACGCAGGCGGCGGCCGACTACGAGGACGTGACGTTTCCCTCGCGCGCGTCGGACGGCGCGACACTCCAGGGTTATCTGCGCCGCCCTCTCCACGGCAAACCGGCGCCCGCGGTCGTCGCCCTCCATGGCTGCGGTGGTCTATTCACCAAGAAGGGAGACATGCTGCGGAGACACGACGATTGGGCCGAACGATTTGTCATGGCGGGATACGTGGTGTTGTTTCCCGACAGCTTCGGCTCGCGTGGCATGGACAGCATCTGTAATACGCGGGAACGGCGGATTGTGCCGCGCGAGCGCGCCGCCGACGCGGCGGCAGCAGACGACTGGCTCGCCGCGCAGCCGTTCGTCGACAAGACACGGATTGCGGTGCTGGGCTGGTCCAACGGGGGCTCGTCAGTACTGTGGGCCGCCGGCGGCGCCTACAAGCCCGAGGCCGGCGAATGGCGCACGGCAATCGCTTTCTATCCGGGCTGCCGGGTGCCGGCCGAAAGCGCCAAATGGATGCCGCGCTTCAAGCCGTATGTGCTGATCGGCAGCGCCGACAACTGGACCCCGCCGGCGCCATGCCGCACGCTCGCGGAGCGCGACGCCGTGCGCCTGATCGAATATCCGGGCGCGGTGCATGGCTTCGATGCACCCAACACGCCGCGCCGCACGCGTCCCGGCGCCGCCTACTCCGCGACGGCCGACGGCAACGTGGAGGTTGGCACGGACGCAAAGGCCCGGACGGCTGCCATCAAGGAAGTGATGACCATCCTGGCCGAGGCGCTTCGCTGAGGTCTTCGCTCTTGATCCCCTCTCTCATGCCCACGACCAGCCATGGGGAGAGGGTTAGGGTGAGGCAGGATCTTGCTCAGTGCTTGCCGCTGCCCCTCACCCTCTCCCCGTAAGAACGGGGAGAGGGGGAAGAAGTGAGGCATGCTTCTTGTTGGAAAACGGTCTCGCGAAGCGCGCTGAGCGTTACGCTTTGACGAGCGCCGCGAGCCGCTCGATGCCCTGGGCGATCTCGGCCTCGCCGGGCAGCGAATAGCTCAGCCGGATCGTGTTGTGGCCGGTGTCGCCGGCGAAGAAGGCGGCGCCGGGCACGAAAGCCACGCGCGCTTCGGCGACGGACCGCTGCAAGAGCGCACGCGTATCGATGTGCGCGGGCAGCGTCAGCCAGATGAAGAGCCCGCCTTCGGGCCGCGTCCAGGTCACGCCGGACGGCATATGACGCTCGAGCGCGGCCAGCATGGCATCGCGGCGACGGCGATAGTGCTCGATGGCCTTCGCCACTTGTGCCGGATATTGCGTCGAGGCCAGGCGGTGCATGACCATTTGGTTGATGGCGGCGGAATTTAGGTCCGACATCTGCTTGATGAGCACGAGACGCCGGATCAAGGCTCGACCGGCGCAGATCCAGCCGGTGCGCAGGCCGGGCGTCAGGGTCTTGGAGAAGGTTCCGCAGTAGATGACGCGCGTGGCGTCGATGCTGCCGATGCGGGCGATGTCCAGGGCCTGCAGGCTGGCAAGCGGCTCGCCCTCGAAGCGGAGCGCGGCGTAGGCGGTGTCTTCCAGGATCGGGATGCCGAGATCGGTTGCGAGGTCGAGCAAGCGCGTGCGCCCGGCGAGCGACAGGGTTTCGCCGGTTGGGTTGGCGAAGTCAGGCACGACATAGGCGAACTTGACATCGCCGCCCTGCTCGGCCGCGGCTGCGCGGCGGTAGGCGTCGGGTGTGCGGTTGCCGTGCTCCGGCCGGAGTTCGTCGTAGCGCGGCTCGTAGGCGGAGAAGGCCTGAAGGGCGCCGAGATAGGTCGGGGCGGTGACGAGCGCGGTGTCGCCGGCCGTAAGCAGTAGACGGCCCAGGAATTCCAGCGCCTGCTGGGAGCCGGAGGTGATCAGGATGTTGTCGGTTTCGCAGGGCACACCGAGGCGGCCCATGTGCCCCACGATCCATTCGCGCAGGGGCAGGTAGCCTTCGCTCACGGAATACTGGAGTGCCTGACCGGCCACGCCGTCGGCGAGCGCTGCCGCATAGGCCTCGCGGGCGGTCTCGACGGGAAAGAGCGCCGGGTCGGGAATGCCGCCGGCGAAGGAGATGATCCCGGGCTCGTCGAGCAGTTTCAGCAGCTCACGGATTTCCGAAGCGCGCATGCGCTCGGCGCGACGCGCGTAGCGAGGCTCCCAGTCGGCCTGGAGTTGCATGGACGTTACCCCGTCGTTTCCTCAGCGGATATTATGTCAGTATTACTGACCTATTTGCAACTGGGATTGATAACCCCGAACTTCGTGGATGCGCAGCCTCAAGTGGATGTACTGATGGCGAATGAGTCACATGGGGCAGGGGATGGAAGGCAAGGACGTGGCCGCAGAAAAAGCAGGGCCCTCGGACCTGAGCTCGGTCGGAGCCTTCCTGCTGCTGGCGGTGGTGGCCGTATCGTGGGGGCTGACGTGGCCCGTCAACAAGGAGCTGCTGGCTTATGCGCCGCCAATCTGGACGGTGGCGCTACGCTATGTGGTGGCCTCGGTGGCCGTCGCATTGGTCGCGGCGAGCCTCGGCCGGCTGCGCCTCCCGCCCCGGCAGGACATTCCGGTCGTGCTGAGCATCAGCATCCTGCACATGGTCATCTTCGGCGTCCTTTGCAGCATCGGGCTTCTGTTTGTGCCGGCGGGCCGTTCGGTGCTGCTGGCCTATACGACGCCGCTGTGGGTATTTCCGTTCGCGCGCCTGGCGATCGGCGAGCCTTTGACGCGGAGACGTTTGCTGGCGCTGGCCAGCGGTGCGTGTGGCCTCGCCATTCTCGTCAATCCTTCGGCCATCAACTGGCTGGACCGCAACACGCTGATCGGGCACGGGCTGATCCTGTTGGCCGCCATCGTATGGGCCTCCAGCATTGTCTATGCGCGCCTGCACCGCTGGGCGTCGGACCCCTTCGACCTGCTGTTCTGGCAGACGAGTCTGGCTTGCTTGATCCTGTTCGGGCTGGCGTTCGCGATCGAGGGTTGGCCGGACATCCGCTTCGATGGGCATTTCATCATGCTGCTGCTGTTTTCCGGCGGGGTCGGAACAGCGGTCGCGTTCTGGGCACTGAATACCGTCAATCGTGCGCTGCCCGCGACGGCCACGGCCATCGGCTTGTTGGGCGTGCCGGTGCTCGGGGTTTTGTGCTCGACGCTCGCCTTTGGAGAGCCGATGACGGCAGTGGTGCTTATGGCGATGGCGCTGATCGTGGGCGGCATCGCTATCGGCGTGACGGGTAGCGCGGGGAAATGATGTCACCAACTCGTGGCGATGAGCATGGCGCCGGACGCGAAGAGCAAAGCCATGACGATGCGCTGGAAGCCGCGGTCGGCCAGCCGCCGATATACGAAGGAGCCTAACCAGGAGCCGGCGATGGTGCCGGGCAGGGCTGTGGCCACGGCCCATCCGACCTGCGCCGTAATCAGTCCGGAGGCCGCGTGCGACAAGAGTGCAACGGCGAGGATGGACAGGTTGAACGTTTGCAGGACCATGCGGCGCTCCTCCTTGGTCCAGCCGCGCACATCGGTCCACACGACGGGAAGGACACCCGACAATCCGGCCAAGCCGCCGAGAATGCCGCCTCCAAACCCGATCGCACCGTCCGCGGCCTTTCCGCCGATGGCACTCCCCGCCCACGGCGATCGTCTGGCGAGCACATAGGCCGAATAGGAGACGAGGAACAGGCCGACGCCTATCTTGAACGTGCGTGCATCGATCTGCGACAGGAGCCACGTGCCGAGAGGCACGCCGATGAGACCCGGCACGATGAACGGCAGCACACGCGGCCACTTGATGACACGCCAGATCATGGGCAGTGTCTGGACCTGGGAGATCACCGAGCTGATGATGGCCAGCGAGGCAGCAACAGGCGGCGGCACGGCGTACAGCCACAGCCCCATCGCGGTGATGGCCGTGCCGAAACCGGTGAGGCCGTTGACGAAGCCGCCGGCCAGCGCGCCGAGGAGCACGACGGCAATCTGATCGAGCCCCATTATTGCGTTCCCCGCAGCGCGCTCATCACGTTTCTAGCGACGTTACTCGGCGGCTTCCTTGCTGACGGCGGGACGCCAGCGCAGACGCGGCTCGCGGGCGGCCTTGGTCTCGTCGAGGCGGCGGCGGGGAGCGAGACGCGGCGCTTCCTTGAAGCGGCTCTTGTCGTTGCCCTGCTTGGCCTCCTTGGCGAGGAAGCGGAGCGCGCCGATGAACTGGTCGAGGCTTTGCTTGGATTCCGATTCCGTCGGCTCGATGAGCATGGCGCCATGCACGACCAGCGGGAAATACATCGTCATGGGGTGGAAGCCCTCGTCGATCATGGCCTTGGAAAAATCGAGCGTGGTGACGCCCGTGTCCTTCAGCCACGCATCGTCGAACAGCACCTCGTGCATGCAGGGCTTATCGCCGAACGGCTGGGTCATGAGATCGCGCAGGCCGGCGCGAATGTAGTTGGCGTTGAGCACCGCATCTTCCGACGCCTGCCGCATGCCGTCCGAGCCATGGCTCAGCATGTATGTCAGCGCGCGCACGAACATGCCCATCTGGCCGTGGAAGGCGGTGAGACGGCCGAACGGCGTGTGCCCTTTGGTGACTTCGCCCTCGGTCTCGACGAGCCGGAATTTGTCACCCTCGCGGATCGAGTACGGCAGCGGGGCGAACGGCGCCAAGGCATCTGACAGCACCACCGGGCCGGAGCCCGGTCCGCCGCCGCCGTGCGGCGTGGAGAACGTCTTGTGCAGGTTGATGTGCATGGCGTCGATGCCGAGATCGCCGGGCCGGACCTTGCCGACGATGGCATTGAAGTTGGCACCGTCGCAGTAGAAGTAGGCGCCGGCCTCGTGCACGACGCGGGCAATTTCCGCGACCTCCGGCTCGAACAGGCCGCAGGTGTTGGGGTTGGTCAGCATGATGGCGGCGACGTCGGGGCCGAGGGCGGCTTGCACCGCTTCGGCAGCAACCGTGCCGTCGGCCCGCGCCGGAATCGACCTCACGGTGTAGCCCATGAAGGCGGCCGTGGCCGGATTGGTGCCGTGCGCGGAATCCGGCACGAGAACGATGTTTCGCTTGGAGCCTTTGGCCTCGTGCGCGGCCTTGATGCAGAGCATGCCGGCAAGCTCGCCGTGGGCGCCGGCCTTGGGCGAGAGCGTCAGCGCCTTCATGCCGGTCAGCTCCAGGAGGTAGCCGGACAGCACTTCCATCAGCGCTATGGCGCCCTGCACCGTCTTCTGCGGTTGCAGGGGATGGATGTCCCCGAAGCCCGGCAGCCGCGCCATCTTCTCGTTGAGGCGGGCGTTGTGCTTCATGGTGCAGGAGCCGAGCGGATAAACGCCGGCATCGATGGCGTAGTTGCGCTGCGACAGGCGCACGTAGTGGCGCAGGGCCTCGGGCTCGGTGAGGCCGGGCAGGCCGACGGAAGCCTTGCGCTCGAGGCCGCCGAGGCGCGCCTTGCCGGCTTTCGGCTCAGGCATGTCGACGCCGGTCTTGGCCGTGCCGCCGACTTCGAACAGCAACGGCTGCTCGTGATCGAGGCCGCTATTGCCGGTGAAGGTGTCGGTGGCGGATTTGCCGGAGGCGCCGGGGCCGGGGGGCCGGCCTTGGGTGTTCATGGCCATCACAGCACCTCCTTCAGCGCCTGGGCGTATTTGGCGCGATCCTCGTCGGTATTGATCTCGGTGGAGGCCACGATGATGAGATCGGAGAGCTGGGCCTTGCCGGGGACGAGGCGCGACACGGGCACCCCGCCGAGCACGCCCTTGTCGGCGAGCTTGTCGATGACCTTGGCGGCGTCGCCGCGCACGCGCAGGGTGAACTCGTTGAAGAAGGCCGGCGTCACGACCTCAGCGCCATCGACGGCATCGAGCTTTTCCGCCAGCGCCACGGCGTTGGCGTGATTGATGCGGGCGAGGCGGGTCAAGCCTTTGTCGCCAAGTAAGGTCATGTGGATGGTGAAAGCCAGCGCACATAGGCCCGAGTTGGTGCAGATGTTGCTGGTCGCCTTCTCGCGGCGGATGTGCTGCTCGCGGGTGGAGAGCGTCAGCACGAATCCGCGGCGGCCTTCGGCATCGACTGTCTCGCCCGCAAGGCGGCCCGGCATCTGGCGCACGAATTTGTCGCGCGTGGCGAACAGGCCGACGTAGGGCCCGCCGAAGATCAGGCCGTTGCCGATCGATTGGCCCTCGGCCGTGACGATGTCGGCGCCCATCTCGCCGGGGGATTTGATGAGGCCGAGCGAGACGACCTCGGTAACGACGGCGATCAGCAGCGCGCCTTTGGCGTGGGCGGCATCGGCGATGGGTTGCAGGTCGCGGATGGAGCCGTAGACGCTCGGATACTGCACGACGACGCAGGAGGTCTCACTATCGATGCGAGCGACGATGTCCTCGATGCCTTTCGGATCGGCGTCGAGGGCGTCGACGTTGGCGCCGCTGTAGCTGCTGAGCGTATCGACGACGGCGCGGTATTGCGGATGCAGGCCGCCGGACAGCACGGCCTTCTTGCGGCGCGTGAGGCGGTGCGCCATCAGCACGGCTTCGGCGGTGGCGGTTGAGCCGTCGTACATGGAGGCGTTGGCGACATCCATGCCGGTCAGCAGCGCGACCTGGGTCTGGAATTCGAACAGATATTGCAGCGTGCCTTGCGTGATCTCGGGCTGATAGGGGGTGTAGCTGGTGAGGAATTCGGAACGCTGGATCAGGTGATCGACGCTCGCCGGCACGTGGTGGCGATAGGCGCCGGCGCCGACGAAGAACGGCACTGAGCCGGCGGGCGTGTTGCGCGCCGCCAGCCGTCCGAGCTCGCGCTCCACCTCGAGCTCGCCCTTGGCCTTGGGAAGATTAGGCGGCTCGGCGAGAAGCTTGCCCTTGGGCACGTCGGCGAAAAGATCATCGATGCCGGCCACGCCAATGCGGGCCAGCATGTCTCGGCGATCTTCAGTGGTCAGAGGGAGAAAGCGCATCAGGCGCTCTCTTTGACGAAGGCGTCGTAGCCGGCGCGATCCATCAGCGCATCGAGCTCGGCCGTGTTGGCGAGGCGCATCTTGAAGAACCAGGCCTTGCCTTCGGCATCCTCGTTGACGAGCGCGGAGTTAGCGGCGAGATCGGCGTTGGCCTCAGTGACCTCGCCCGATACGGGCGCGTAGACGTCGCTCGCGGCCTTGACGCTTTCGACCACGGCGACGGCTTCACCGGCGCTCACCTTGCGGCCGACCTCCGGCACCTCGACGAAGACGACATCGCCGAGCTGCTCCTGGGCGTGATTGGTGATGCCGATGGTGGCGATATCGCCCTCCACCCGGACCCATTCGTGGTCCTTGCTGAATTTCTCGATAGCCATCGGAGTCTCCTGTTGGGCGGTTCAGGCCTTGCGGGCGTAGCGATGCGGGGCGAACGGAAGGTTGACGAGGGTGGCGGGCAGCGGCTTGCCGCGCACGATCAATTGGACCTGTGTGCCGGGCTTAGCGTGGGCAGCCGCGACGTAGCCCATGGCAATGGGGCCGTTGACGGTCGGGCCGAAGCCGCCGGACGTGATGATGCCGATCCTGTCGCCAGCGGCCAACTGGATCTCGGTGCCTTCGCGGGCTGGCGCGCGGCCGTCGGGCTTGATGCCGACGCGCAGGCGCGACGGGCCGTCGGCCAATTCCTTCTGGATGCGCGCGGAGCCCGGAAACCCGCCTTCGATGCGGCGGCGCTTCTGCATGGACCACACGAGGGCTGCCTCGACGGGACTCGTCGTCTCGTCGATGTCATGACCATAAAGACAGAGACCGGCCTCGAGACGGAGGCTGTCGCGCGCGCCCAGACCAATGAATTGCACGGCGGGATCGGAGGTCAGCAGCCGCGCAAGCTCGACGGCATCATCGGCGGCCATCGAAATCTCGTAGCCATCCTCTCCCGTGTAGCCCGAGCGCGAGACATGGCAGTCGTAAGGACCGACCGGCATGGAGGCGGCCTGCATGAACCCCAGGGCGCCGGCCTTGGGCGCGTGTTTGCTCAGTGCGGCCGCGGCGCCCGGCCCCTGGATCGCGAGCAGGCCGCGATCGTCCTGCGCGGACAGGATGACGCCGGCCGGCAGACGGGCAGCGATGTGGAGATAGTCGGTATCCTTGCACGCGGCGTTGACGACGAGGAACAGGCGTCCCTCGTCAGAGGCCAATGCGGAGCGCGTCACCATCAGGTCGTCGATGATGCCGCCGTCGTCGTTGAGAAGCTGCGTGTAGCGCTGCTGGCCGGGCTTCAGGGACACGATATCGGCCGGCGCCAGCGCTTCGAGCGCGCGCGCGACAGTCTCGTGCTTGCCATCGTCAGCGATGAGATGCGCCTGGCCCATATGCGATACGTCGAACAGGCCGGCCTGCTCGCGCGTCCACAGATGCTCCTTGAGCACGCCGAGCGGATACTGCACCGGCATCTCGTAGCCCGCGAACGGCACCATCTTGGCACCGAGCGCAACGTGAAGGTTGTAGAGCGGCGTGCGCTTGAGATGGGCGTCAGCGGGGGCACTCATGGCATCCAGGTTCCGCACGGCTCGTTTCCCGCGCCCAAGACGAGCGCGAGTTCAAGCCCCCTCTGTCACGGAACCTGAGAGATTTGAGCCGCGGAAAACCGCAACTTTACCCCTTCGGTGGGCAGGCGCATCCTTCGCCGGCCGCTTTCCAGAGCGCCATCAGCTTGCGGTCCCTTTTGCCTGAGAGGTTCCGGGGCGGTTGCTCCTTCGGCGCCGGCACCACGCTTGGCAGCGCATGCCGGTCTCTTCCGCAAGCATCGAATGGCTTGAGCGGAGCATAGATTTGCTCCAGGCAGAGTCAATGAGGTGCGCAGGACGCTCCACGGGGAAGGCGAAAGGGCGGGTCGTCACACGCCAACAAGACCCGCTTCTCCAGTGGGTGGGAGAGGGAGAAGCGGGGGATATTGACTCTGCGACGCGAAATTCGAAGCGCGCGTTATCCCCGCCCCGCGGCCGTGCGCTTATCCTGCGGCCATCCCGGATCTGACCACCCAGGGCGCAGGCAAGAGCTGGTTGCCTGCGATCGGGTCCGGGGGCCACGATCGGGCACGAGACATCAGCGAATCCGTGCCATGTCTGCTGCCGGCGATCAGCGTACGCCGGCTCTCCCCCGGGCGTGGATGACCGGGGACTGGCGGCTGGCAGTCCGGTCGTGGTGCGTGGGACGGCGAGCGCCGCATCCCCAAATTATAACGGTACGGCCCTCGCCGTTCCGCCCCTGCGGGGGCAGTGACGTAACGCAAAGCCTCGGGTCCGATGGGCCGCGAGGAGATTGTGCATGGAATGCGGCACACCAATCGACACCACTGCGTCCCCGGCGATGTGACCCGGACTCGTTGAGCCATGGGTCCTCGGACCCATGGCTCCACAAACTCGAGGAGTTGTTCTTATGTGTTGCGTCACCACAAACTTCAGCTTCCGGACTCGCGGCACGATGGGTCCGGGGCACAAGGCCCGGGATGACACCGGGGGATGTGGATGGGCGGTGCGCAATGAGGTGGACTCAAACCGTGCCTCACCCACCGGGGTCATCCCGGCATTTATTGCCGGGATCCATCGCTTCACAAACTCGAGGGGTTGCTCATATGTGGTACGGCACCACAAACCTCACCTTCCGGACTCCCGGAGCGATGGGTCCCGGGGACGAGCCCCGGGATGACACTGAGAGATGAAGCGGTGCCACACTCACCTATGACATCTTGAATGATGCGCGGCAGTGCACTTGCACAATCGGCAAGATCAACCCGCGTTTGGGGTGTTGCGGTCGAAGCCGACGAAGACTTCGAACTCGCCTGGGCGAGCGCCTTCAGGAATTGGGAACGTGATGGTCTTAACCGTGGAGAAATAGCCAATCGGCTTATCCAGCGAGACGGCGACGTCCACCGTGGCTTTGTCCGTCGCAATCTTCTCACGCTTGGCGTCGGTGGCGAAGATGGCAACCGGCAGGGCAACCGTGCCGCCCTTGCCCCGAGGCCCGAGCAACACACGGCCGGAGAAACCGAATTTCACGGTAACGCGTCCGGGCTCGACATGACACTCGCGCGCAGTCTTGGTGATCTCGCCCTTGTGCATGACGGCGAGGCCATCGCCCACGCGGCCAGGCTCGTAAATGGTGACGTGATGATCGCGCGGCCAGACCTGGAAGCGCGGACAGCCGCCGGCGATATCGCCGCCAACACCCATGGCGCTATCGGCCTTGGCGGCAGACAGCATCTGCTCTTCGGTGACCTTAGCCTCGGCTTTCGAGGAGCCACTACCGAACATTCCGCCGCCGATGCTGGATGTGATGGACGACATCCCGCAGCCCGACAGAAGGCACAGCGACAGAACCGCCGTCAGCCTCACGAACAATGCAGGTGCCCCCAGCCGCGATTGCGTCACGATGTCCCTGTCCACATGCTCCACCGCGTCCTTCCGGACCGGTTTCCCCGAGCCCCAGAGCCATGACAGCCCAAGAATGTTATTCGTATTTCCCCAAATCAACTGTATCACCCCACTAGCAGCGCGTCCAAGCGCTTACAGGCTTCGTTAACATTTAACCGGGTCACCTTTTGCCGCATGCCTGTAGCCGTGAACACGACTTCCTCCGCTACGCGCGAGCGTCCCCCGCTCACGGTCTATCTTGCCGCCCCGCGGGGCTTCTGCGCAGGCGTCGACCGCGCCATCCAGATCGTCGAACTCGCCCTGAAGAAATACGGTGCGCCCGTCTACGTGCGACATGAGATCGTCCACAACCGATTCGTCGTCGACAACCTTCAGGCCAAAGGCGCCATTTTTGTGGAGGAGCTGGACGAGATTCCGAATACGGACGCCCCTGTGATATTCTCGGCACACGGAGTGCCGAAGGCGGTCCCTGCGGCAGCCCGCGCCCGCAAGATGTTCTTCCTCGACGCCACCTGTCCGCTGGTCTCGAAAGTCCATGTCGAAGCTGAGCGGCACCATGCCCTTGGGCTCGAGATCGTTTTAATAGGGCACGCCGGGCATCCCGAAGTGATCGGCACCATGGGTCAGCTGCCCGAAGGCGCCGTCAGCCTGATCGAGACTGCAGCCGATGCCCTAGTCTTTGCGCCGCGAGATCCCTCGCGCCTCGCCTACATTACGCAGACGACGCTGTCGGTGGACGACACGGCCGAGATCGTCCGCATTCTTGCCGAGCGGTTTCCCAACATCGTCGGACCGCACAAGGAGGATATCTGCTACGCGACGACCAATCGGCAGGCGGCCGTGAAAGCCATGGCGCCAAAGTGCGACTGCGTGATCGTGGTCGGCGCGCCGAACAGCTCAAATTCGCTGCGCCTTGTCGAGGTCGCGGCGCGCGCTGGATGTGCCAAAGCCCTGCTGGTTCCTCGCGCGGGCGATATCCCATGGGAGAAGTTGGGTGAGCTGAAAACACTCGGCGTGACGGCCGGCGCATCGGCACCCGAGGTGCTGGTCGACGAGATGATCGATGCGTTCCGGCAGCGCTATGCCGTGACGGTCGAGCCCGTGAAGACTGCCGAAGAGCGGATTGCATTCAACGTGCCGCGCGAGCTGCGCGACGGCTCGCAGGCTTGAGGGGCGCACCGGCGGTTTCCGATCATGGCTGTTTACACCGAGGTTGCGGACGAGGAATTACAGAGCTTCATTGCCGGCTACGGCCTTGGCCCTGTCATGTCCTACAAGGGCATCGCCGAGGGCGTCGAAAACACCAACTACCTCGTCACCACGGCCAAGGGCCCGTTCATCCTGACGCTTTACGAAAAACGGGTCGCACTCGGCGACGTGCCGTTCTTCCTCGCGCTGATGGAACATCTGGCGCGCTCGGGGCTCAACTGCCCGACGCCCGTGCGCGATGCTCAGGGGCGCAACCTGGGCGAGTTGGCTGGACGGCCGGCGGCGCTCGTGACGTTTCTCGACGGCGTGTGGATCAGACGCCCGCGGACGGAGCACTGCGCCGCCGTTGGCGAGGCGCTAGCGCGGCTGCATCTGGCGGGCAAGGGCTTCGGAATGCACCGGCGCAACGCACTTCGCCTCGAGGACTGGCGGCCGCTGTTCGACAGGTTTCGCGATCGCACCGACGCGATCGCACCCGG
Organism: uncultured Hyphomicrobiales bacterium; assembly: GCA_902826715.1. GTDB lineage: Bacteria > Pseudomonadota > Alphaproteobacteria > Rhizobiales > Hyphomicrobiaceae > CADEFX01. The sequence goes on from CADEFX010000054.1 coordinate 21,729, forward strand.
GCTTGGCGCGACGATCGATGCCGAACTGGCCGTGCTGGAGCGCGACTGGCCTCAAAATCTGGAAACCGGCATCATTCATGCGGACCTGTTTCCCGACAACGTATTCTTTCTCGATAACAAGCTGTCGGGGCTGATCGACTTCTACTTCGCCTGCAATGACACCCTGGCCTACGACGTTGCCGTGTGCCTGAACGCCTGGTGCTTCGAGCCGGATTACTCTTTCAACATCACGAAGGGACGGGCGCTGCTGAAGGGCTACACGGCGGTGCGGCCGCTGTCGTCCGGAGAGCGATCCGCGCTGCCGATGCTGGCACGCGGCGCGGCGTTGCGATTTCTACTGACGCGCGCCTATGACTGGATCAATACGCCAGCCGATGCCCTGGTGCGGCGCAAGGACCCGCTCGAATATCTACGGCGGCTGCGCTTCCATCAGGCCGTGGCGCACGAAAGAGACTACGGGATCGAGGACGCTGCATGAGGGACGACGCTGCCGGCCGGC
>CADEFX010000055.1 GCA_902826715.1 uncultured Hyphomicrobiales bacterium
ATAACCCCCTGCACGACGATGTCGGCCGTCGTGAACATGCCCCACGGCGACAGATCATGCGGCAGTTGAGGGGATTTGGGTGCGATCGGCGATGCCGACGTTTCGCTGTCGGTGGTGCTGGACGCCTCCCCGGCAGTGCTTTGCTGGCCGGCCTGGGACTCGCTGATTGCAAGAGGCGCTTCGTTTCTGGCCGCGCCGTCCTGGGCGCGGGATGAAGCCACGGCCAGCGTACACAGCAGGAAGCACGCGATGCATCGCGCAAGCCAGATGCCAGAGGACGGCAACAGGCCCCGGTGCCTCCGATGTCCGGTCATGACGAATCCCTTGCGGTCGATCTTGTCACGGGGGCGAACATGCAACCTTGGACTCTCGTGATCGTGGCGCTCGGCGCGCTTGCCGGGCACTGTATCGGCCGCTTAATTGTACCGTCATCACAGCCTGCCGGCCTGTGAGGGCAGACGCCATCGACGGTGGGTCTTCATACTAATACTTGATTGATATTGTCAAGATTTCTTGCCCGTGACGCAGGCTGATCGCGCGGCCTTTTCGTGTCCGCCAGGTTGTGTTAGGCCGAACGCGGAGGTGCGCATGCCACACGAGATCACGACGCTGGAAGAGCTCAATGCCATCTACGGGGAACCCGTCAAGGCAGCCCAGATCAAGGAGATCGACTACATCTCCGACCACTACCGGGCGTTCATCGAAGCGTCGCCGTTCGTCATCCTGGCAACGTGTGGCGCCGAGGGGCTCGATTGCTCGCCGCGCGGCGACCCCAAGGGTTTCGTGCGGGTCGTGGACCGCCATACCCTTATGATCCCGGACCGTCGCGGCAACAATCGCGTCGACTCGCTGCGCAACATCGTGCGCGATCCGCGCGTGGCGCTACTGTTCCTCATCCCAGGCATCGGCGAGACCATGCGCGTGAATGGCCGGGCCGTTTTGTCGACGGACCCGGCGTTGCGCGAGAGCTTTGTGATGCGGGGCAAGGTTCCGGCCTGCGTCATCGTCGTGAAGGCCGAGCGCGTCTATCCGCAATGCCAGAAGGCGCTTGTGCGTTCGAAACTGTGGGATCCGGCATTGCGTATGGCGCGCACCGAGCTGCCGAGCGTGGGACAGATGCTGGAGGCGCTGACCAAAGGCTCCTTCGACGGTCAAGCCTACGATGCCGCGTATCCCGAGCGCCTTAAGCAGACCATCTATTGACGGCATCAACGCCCACCGCGATAGGTCCGTTGACAGAGTAAATTTGTCTCTTATTATGTGTATGTATTCTGTTGATATTGCGTGGAAAAGAGCACGGGATGACTCGCCAGACGGGACTTGTGCCGGCGATGCGTTACCGGGACGTGCCGGGAACCGTCGACTGGCTCTGCAAAGCCTTCGGATGCACGCCGCTCAGATATGGATTCGATGCCGACGGCAGGATCGCGTCAGCGGAGGTGATGTTCGGGTCGAGCCCGATTGCGATCGGGCCGGTGAAGGGCTCGGCGTTCGATCACCTGATGGTACAGCCCGATCGCATTGGCGGCGTGGCAACCCAATACAATTATCTTATCGTTTCGGACGCTGATGCGCACTGCGCGCGATCCAAGGCGGCAGGTGCACAGATCGTCCTCCCGCCGCACGACGACGGCAATGGCGCCAGGCTTTACGCTTGCAAGGATCGTGAAGGACATTTGTGGACCTTCGGCACGTACGATCCGCTCAACGCCGGCGCGCACACGAACGAAACACGTGGACGGCTTGCGCGCGCGGCGCGATGGGGCTGGTCGCACGCAATACCAGTCACATTGACCATGGGATTGGTGCTAGCCCTTGCGGGCGGCGGCCTCGTGATGAGCGATGCGTACGATGCCCGGCACGCCCTCGGCGTTGCCGAGGCGGCGCGAGCGCAATCCGAGCGCGAGACCAAGACGGCCATTGCGATAATCAGCGAACACGAGGCCGGCATCGCCGAAGCCGTGCTGGAGAGTGGAGAGCTTTCGGCCAAACTGCTGGCGGAGCATGCCAGGCGCACGAAGGCGGAGCAGGACGCCGCGCGCGCCATTGCCAAGGTGCAGAGTGAGATCGAGGCGGCCAACCGGGCGCTGGCCGATGAGCACAGCAAGCTGCTGCTGGCGCAGCAGTCCACCAACGAGATGCGCGAGCAACTCGCCGATGAGCGCAAGGCCCGCGAGGCACTCGCTGCTTCCTTGGAGGAAGCCGAGAAGGACATTGCAGATGAGCGGCAGGAGCGGGAGAGTTCGGATCGGCAGGTCCGAGCGTTGGCCGAGGCCCTCATGGCAGAGCAGGCACCCCGGACGATCGATCTGGCGACAGCGAGAACCGGCCTGCCGGCAGGGGACAAGATGGCAGTGCCCTCGCGAGCGCACGTGACGACTGCGGCGGCAACATCAGCAGCGGAGCCGTGGGCCACCTTCCAGGACCCGAGAAACCGCTTTTCGTTCCAATATCCTGCAGGCCGTTTCCAGCCCGACCCTTCGCCATTGAACGATCATGGATCAGTTTTTCTGTCGCGCGACGGGCACGCCCAGCTTCTCGTCTACGGTGGAGACAATGTTTCGGGCCAGTCGATCGAGGCGTATCGGCGGCAACTCATCGCCGAAAGTTTCAGCGACGCCAAGTTCGACTATGTTCCGGTGCGCAAGACCTGGTTCGTGCTGTCTGGCAAGCAGGGCGATGAGACGTTCTACCTGCGCATTGCCTTCGCCTGCGACGGCCGCACGCTGCAAGGTTGGGGCCTCAGGTATCCGCTGACGGAGCGCAACGTTTACGACCGCGTCGTCGAGGACATCCATCGCTCCTACAAACAACAGAGCGGCGCCTGCGGCTGATCGGACGACGGCCGCAAGACGCTATCAACTGAAACGAACCGATTAGCGCAGCCGCTCGAGCACCGTGACGTAATTGGCGACGGCTGCACCGCCCATGTTGAAGATGCCGGCCAGACGGGCATTCGGAAGCTGGATGCCTTCTGGTGCCTTGCCGGCAAGCTGCATGGCGGCGAGTGCATGCATGGATACACCGCTCGCGCCGATCGGATGGCCCTTGGCCTTCAATCCGCCGGACGGATTTACCGGCAGCTTGCCGTCCTTCATGGTCCAGCCTTCGTGGATGGCGCGCGCGCCATCGCCCTTCGCCGTCAAACCCATGGCCTCGTATTCGATGAGCTCGGCGGTGGTGAAGCAGTCGTGGGTTTCGACGAGGTCGAGATCGAGGAGGTCGAGGCGGGCGTTGGCGAGCGCGCGCTTCCAGGCGAGCTCGGGGCCCTCGAAGGCGACGACGTCGCGCTTCGACATGGGCAGGAAGTCGTTCACCTGCTCGGCCGCGCGCACGACGATGGCCTGTTTCATCGCCAGGGCCGTGTCCATGTCGCTGACCACAACGGCGGCGGCGCCGTCCGATACCATCGAGCAGTCGGTGCGGCGGAGCGAGCCGACCACCAGTGGGTTCTTATCCGAAACGGTGCGGCAGAAGTCGTAACCCAGATCCTTCTGCATCTGCGCCAGCGGATTGCCCGATCCGTTCTTGTGGTTCTTGGCGGCAATACGGGCGAGCGCATCGGACTGATCGCCGTAACGCTGAAAATACTGTTGCGTGATGCGGCTGAAGACACCGGCAAAGCCGCCTTCGATATCGCCGTCCTCCTTGAGGTAACTGGCTTTCAAGAGCGTGTCGCCAACCTCGGCGCCCTTGAGGTCGGTCATTTTCTCGACTCCGACCACCAGAACCGTTCGCGCCTTGCGCGCGGCGATGGTGTGGATCGCTCCGTGCACCGCGGCAGAGCCCGTGGCGCAGGCGTTTTCCACGCGCGTTGCCGGCTTGAAGCGCAGCTCCGGCAGCTTCTGGAAAACGAGAGAGGCCGGGAAGGCCTGGCGCGAGAAGCCTTCGTTGAAATGGCCGACGTAAACGGCGTCGACGTCCTTGGGTTCGATGCCGGCGTTGGCGATGGCATCCACGGCCACCCGGGCGATCAGGCTTTCAACATCCTCGCCGTCGAGCTTGCCGAACTTGGTGTGGGACCAGCCAATGATGCAGGCGCTCATGTGGGGCTCCTTGGGATATCAGCGCGATCACGTTGCGCTCAATATGCCCGATTTCAACCGCGACTAGTATTGAAATGGCCGGTTCAGGTCACGGAAGAGGGGCGCGGCGGCATCCTTGGCAGATAGGACGGCAAGGTCCGCCGATACGGGCCATTTGATGCCGAGATCGGGATCGTTCCATCGCAGGCTGCGATCGAACTCGGGTGCGTAGTAGTCGGTGACCTTGTAGACGACCTCGGTGTCGGGCTCGAGGGTGCAGAAGCCGTGGGCGAAGCCTTTGGGTATCCAGAGTTGATCCCAGTTTTCTGCGCTGAGCGTGACGGCGACGTGCCGACCGTATGTGGGTGAGCCCTCGCGGATGTCGACGGCGACGTCGAGGATGGCGCCGCGGATCACGCGCACGAGCTTGTCCTGGGCCGTCGGCGGCAGCTGATAGTGAAGGCCGCGCACGACGCCCTGTTGCGTAGACAGCGAATGGTTGTCCTGCACAAAGTGGCCAGCGACGCCGCCCTCGGCGAGCACGCGCACGTTGAACGTTTCCGAGAAGAAACCGCGATCATCACGAAAGATCTTGGGCGTAATCAGCTTGACGTCGGGAATGGCGAGGGCGGTGACTTTCACGGGAAAACTCCTGAGCGATCATACCCTGAAAAATTACGACTGAAAGTAATCCACAGTAGCAAATGGCAATCCAAGACGGCTGACATTGACGACGGTATTGTAAGTCCGTGTTGCGGCTCGCGGGCCAAGGGAATCTCTATGCACAATGGGCGCCGCATCTGTCTGCTGGTGCTCGGCATGCACCGGAGCGGAACGTCCGCGCTGGCGCGCGTGGTCAGCCTGCTTGGCGCAGACCTTCCCAAGACCATCATGGGCCCCAACCGCGGCAACGAGCGCGGGCACTGGGAGCCGGAACGGCTCGTCGCCTGCCACGATCGCCTGCTGGAGCGGCTCGGCAGCCGATGGAATGACTGGCAGAGTCTCGATACGGTAGACCTGCCTGCAGCCGTGCACGCGGATTTCACGCGTGAGCTGTCGGATCTTATCGATGCCGATTACCCCGAGGCCGGCCTGTTCGTGCTCAAAGAGCCGCGACTGTGCCGGCTCGTGCCGTTCTATTCCCGCTTGCTGCGTGAGAAGGGCATTGAGGCGCGGTATCTCCTGGCCATTCGCAACCCCCTGGCCGTCATTCACTCGCTGAGCGACCGCGACGGCATATGGCCTGGGCGGGTTGCGCTGCTGTGGCTCAGGCATGCACTGGATTCGGAGTATGCCACGCGCAATGCATCGCGCGCCATTGTATCCTTCGAGCAGGTTTTGCACGACTGGCGTCCCGCGATGCAGCGAGCCGGCGCGCGGATCAGCCTGCGCTGGCCGCGGCCGTTCGACGATGCGGCGGCTGACATCACCACGTTTCTGACCGGCGAAATGCAGCATTTCGCACCGTCACGGCGGGAACTCGCAGCGCGTGACGACGTGCCGGTGTGGGTGCGGCAAGCCTATCGCGCGTTGCTCGATCTCGAGGTCAATCCAGACGATGATAGGGCGATCACGACGCTCGACGCCATTCGCGGCGCTTTCGATGCCGCAAGCCCGATGTTCGCCGATGCCCTGCAGCGCGAGATCGATACGCGGCGCGCCGAGCTGGCGGCCGCGCGCGCGGATGTGGCCGCCAAGGTTGCGCGCATCAAGCAACTCGACGCCAATGTGACGGGCCGGGGCGCGGACATAGCCGAACGCGATGCAAGCATCGGCGTCCTGAAGGCAGAGATTGCGGCCCGGGACGAGAAACTTGCCTTCGGCGAAGGGACGATCAAGGGATTGACGGCGCAGGTCACGGCGCAGCGGGAAGAGATCGCGCGCCTGGCGGCCGAACTCACGCGCATGCGTGATGACCTCAACGGCACCGCGGCGAGCCACGCTCCGACCTTGAAGGTGGTCGCGGACGGCACTTGATGATCTACATTGGCGAGAGCAGCCACGTGCCGATGGCAGAGCGATCGATATCGGGCCGCTTGGTGGCGATGCCGATGTATCCACCCTTCGACCAACGCTCGGCGAAGGACCGGTAGAACGGCGAGAACGGGTTGCCGGATTGTCCCGTCGTATGGATGAATTGCGAGTTGTCGAGGTTGGAGAGATCATAGATGGCCCGGCAGCTTGCGGCGCCGCGATTGGCGAATGGCGGCTCCGAGTTGAAGTCGACCTGACCGCGATTGAGCGTATAGGTGCCGCCGGGGCTCGGCACCTCGACGTTGAAGAACCGGCCAATGAGGGCCAGCATGCCAAGGGGGCGATGTTCGTTGGCGGCATAGTGAGCGTTGGCCCACGACCAGCCATCGCGGTTCGAGCCGTAGCGCTTGTCGAGGTCGGAGAGTGCTGCGCCGAGAGCCGTCGAGATCACGGAGCTGCAGGTTTCGCGTTCGGAGGTCGCGATGTCGTCGCACCAGTCGCGGCCTGAAGCGGAGCCGCTCAGCAGACGAATGAGGGCGGCGGCCCGCGGATTGAAGAAGCGCTGGAAGGCAGGACCGAGATCATCGGCGTAAATGGCGCGGACGGTCTCGCGCACCCAGGCCATGAACATCAACGGCTCGGGTGCGTCGCCGCGCATCATGCCGTCCCAAGCCTGCAGGCGGTCCAGGGTCTGCGAGTTCGCTTGACCTTCCTTGCGGGCAGCCGCAATCATCAGGCCCTTGAGCTGCAAGGCTGCGGGTGACAGCACGTCGAGTTGGGCATCGCGCATCGTCTGCATGTCATGTCCGCTGCGCTGTACAATGAGCTCATCAACGCGCTGCGCGCGATAGGCAACGTCCCAGTCGAGCGTAATCAGGTGCGGATAGTCCGGTCCGACAATGGAGGCATTGGCGCTGCCGAAAGCGCCCGCGGGCGGGTTTTCGACATGCGGCAGATCCTCGAACTTGAGAAAGCCTTTCCAGTCGTACGCTGAACTCCAGCCTGGCACGGGCGCCCGGCCCATCACAGCGTTGGCGCTGTCGCGAACCGGCACGCGACCCGGCGAGATCATGCCGATGCTGCCGGCGGTGTCGGCGACCACCATGGTCTGCATCGGCACGACGTAAGGGCGCATATGCTCGATGTAGTCGCCGACGGTGCGCATGTTCGGGTGAAACATGCCGGCGACGATCGTGGTGTCGTCATCGTCGAGCGCCGTCCAGCGGAGCGCGGCTGCGTAGCCCGGGCCCAATATGGTGCCAAGATTGCGGAACGAGGCCGGCAGTAGCGGCCCGTGTCGCGTGCGGCGGCGCTCTATCGTGCGCGTGGGGCCATTCTTGCTGCGGATCTCGATGGTGTCGGTGGCGAAGCGCTGCCAACCGTCGGGCGTTTGGTACTCTTGCGAATTGTCTGGGTTGATCCGCTCGATGAAAATGTCCTGCACGTCGGCGCCCGTGTTGGTGAAACCCCAGGCTAGTGTGTCGCTGCGCCCCAGGATGACGAGCGGCGTGCCTGGGAGGCTCGCCCCCAGGACATTCAGCGTGGGTGCGTTCTCCTGTTGCAGCGCCAGATGGGCGAAGTACCAGGTCGACGGCGCGCCGAGGCGCAAGTGCGGATCGTTCGCGAGCAGCGGTGCGCCGGTCTTTGTGCGTGTGCCCGAAACGACCCAGTTGTTGGAAGCGCCGCCGGTGACAAGCTCGTCCGTCGCTTGAGCGGCGGCGTGCTGTCGCGGCAAGGGACGCAGCGTGTAGAGCTGGCGCAAATCGGGGAGTGGTGGCGCCTTGGCATCCTGCGGGGGTATGAGGTCGTCGATCTCGTCGGGACCGAGCCCCTGCGCCGCATAGGTAAGGCGCGTGATCTCATGCTCGAAGTTGGTGCTGAGATTCAACGCCATCATTTTCAGAACTGCGAGGCAGTCCGCGGCGACCCAAGGCTCCGGTGTGTGCCGCAGTATCAGAAACTCGGGCGCCAGACGTGTTTCCAAAACTCCGACCGGCCGTTGCAGAAAGGCGTTTACGCCGCGCGCGTAGGCGTCGAGCGACGCACGCTGGTCCGGCGTCAAGCGCGCCATGGCGCGCTCTGCGTACCCGTAAACGTCGAGCGTGCGGATGAAGACGTCGGCGCCGATGGTGCGTTCGCCGAAGACTTCCGAGAGCCGTCCCTGGCCCGCGCGCCGCAGCAGCTCCATCTGCCACAGGCGGTCCTGGGCGTGCACGAAGCCGAGGGCGGCGTAGAGATCGTTGAGGGAGCGTCCGAAGAGATGCGGCACGCCTTCGGCATCGCGCACGATATCGACCGGCGCGCTGAGCCCCGGCAGTTCGAGCTTGCCCGAGAGCGGTGCAATGGATGCACGCCCGACAAGCCAAGCGCCGGCGAGTGCGGCAACAGGCACGGCGATGAGGACGGCCGCTACTGCGATCAGCCATTTGCGCACCCGGCGTGTCACGCGTCGTGTTGCCCTGTGTGGTTCATGTCGGGCGGAGCCAATAGCCCAGCCGTGCTCAATTGGCCATGGCGGTGTTGCGCCGAGCGAGCAGGAACGTCTGCGTCGCCGGATGGCTCGCCGTTGTGATCACGTAAAGGTGACGCGTGGGTAACCATGGAATTGCAAACTCGAACACAAACTTATCCCCGCCTGCGGCCGGGCGCGTATCGTTCAGCCATCGCCTGCCGGCCGTGGGGCGCGGTGGATCCAGCCCATTGCGCGGGCAGGCGGGCGGCGCCGCGGAAGGTAGCGCGTGTTGGACGCGTGAGATCCTCGGGGCCGACGAAGTCCTAAGGCTGCGGCTCTCCACCAACGCCCCAGTAATAGGACCGGATTGCAGAGAGCACGTACGGGTTATGACGCAGGGCCCCGGTGTCGTTCCGGGCTATCCCCCTGGCAGGCCGAGCCTAAAAATCGCCGCACGCGGGTGCCGGATGGCGGCACCTAATACAACTAGAGAGACGCTGCCGGAAGGCACCCGCGTCCCACGCACTTGAAGCAATCCCTCGGGCCACACAGCCGCGAGCGGGACCAGTCATGGAAACGATGATGCCGCTACCAGGAGGAGCCCAACGCGCCGGAGCGCGCCTATTGCTTGGGCGTGGTCTTTGCCTTGGCGGCCGGCGGAATCGATCCGGTAATGCCGCCGGTTGAAGGTGCGCCGCCTGGCCAGCATACGGTGGCTTCAGCCTTGCAGGTGTGCTCGTCGAAGACAATGAAATCGAGGAACAACTCGCAGGACACGTCCTTCTTGCCTACGGTGTATTTCGCGATCCCGCGCTGCGACATCTGCTCGGCAATATGCTTGTCGAGAAGTTTCTTGGCGTCGGCAGTCGGGCCGTCCTTGCCGTAGTCGTTCACCGTAAAACCGAGCTTGGTGCATTCCGCGGTGGCGGCCGTCACCAGTACCCCGAGCGACAGACCAGCTGCCAGAGCAAGCATTCCCGGACGAAAATCAACCACGGCATCTGCCCCGCTTCAGTGTGCGATTTCATCGCTATAGCGGGCGGAATTCGCGCTTCCTAGCGCAAAGCGGCGGTTGCGCGACGGAATGTGTGCGTTGTTGCACGGATGCTTCGCTGCCCGGCCGGCGACAGGAGGCTGGCGACGGCAACAAAAAACCGTCAGTTCATGTAGGGCGAGTCGCCGCCGCGGGGCGTGATCGCAGAATCGAAGAAGAAGCCGTGATCGAACGGGCCGGCGTTGGTCTGCCGGTCCAGCATCGGATCGCGATATAGGTTGGAGCCGCCGTACTGGGTGCGCGGGTTGCCGTAGGTATCGATCGTATCCGCGTACGTATAGGAGTAGCCGCCGCGCCGGGCAGCGTAGCCGCGCACCTGCGGACCACCGCGATAATATTTGGCCTTCGGGTGCTCGCCGGACTCCGAATAGCTCGACTTGCGCTCGCCCGCCGATGCACCTAGGAGGCCTGGGCCAGCGGCCAACGCCGCGACGAACATCGCACCGAGCAAGAGCGCACGCTTCATAGGAAGTACCTCAAGGATGTCATCTGCCACATTTTGGACATCATAGCCCAATCGATGAAGAAATCCTTCAAGAGTACGTGTTGCGCAGGCTATTTGTTCCTGATGTCGCTCAGGCGCCACGGGGCGATGCAACTTGCCGGCTTCCATCGGTTTGCCGGCGTCGGCCGAAGTTATCCGCACAAAAAAGTCCGCCCCTACGGAGGCGGACCGAAAGGCTTTGGCTCAGGCTGATGCTATTTCTTGCAAGCGCGCTGGGATGCCGTGCAGGCCGACAGTACGAGTTCCCACTTGCAAGCGACGTTCACCTTGCCAACGCCCTTGCCGCCCCAGCTATTGATCGAATTGTTGAGCGCCGCCTTGGCGAGAAACGTCGACAACTCCGGCGTGACGGCTGTGGCTTGACCGCCGGCCTTGATGCATTTGGCTTCCGCCGCGCCTGACATGCCGACGATCGCCAGTCCTGCCAAAGCTCCGAGAATCATGGTTTTCATGATGCAGTCCTTCCCCGTGATTGATTGCCCTTGCGACAATCTCCCTTCGGGCGCCGCAGCGAAATCCCCCGCCTCCGGCCTGGCGACCGGACGCGTGTATAGCGCCCTCAGGCACGTTGCCCGAGATCGCCTGCCTTTCCCAGGACAAACGGAACCGTGCGGTTTGCGCTGTGGGAAATTGCAGGCAGAGCGTGTCGTGCGGAGCACGCCACCACAGTTGCCGAGCACGCCACCACAGCGGGCGGAGCACGCCGCCACAGCGGGCGGAGCACGCCACCACAGTACACGAGGTATCCATGGTCACGCGGAGCGCTTCAAGGTTCCGCGTGATGTTTGCCACAAACTGCCAAGCACTGGCGGAGGCAGGCGCTCAGTCGGCGTCCTGCAGGTTCACGGCTTTGGGGCCCTTGCCGCTCTTGTCAGGCTCCGTCTCGAATGAAACCCGCATGCCCTCGTCGAGCGGGCCGATGCCCGACCGCTCCACCGACGTCACGTGAACGAACACGTCTTTGCCACCCTGGTCCGGTGTGATGAATCCGAAACCCTTCGACTGATTGAAAAACTTGACGGTACCACTCTGCCGCATTCCAACATCTCCTCTGATCCCAAGCTCCCGAACGTACTGCAATTCGGCCGTAAGCCTCGACCGGCGAATGGGCGTGTTTTTGCCTTGTTGGGAGCATCGGGTTGCGCAGCCGCTGCGCGGGCTGTCGCACGTTTCATCGCATCACCATCCGCCGTCTTCGATGGAGGCCGTCGAGCCTTGCGAAACTATCGGTGAAGGCCCTCAACACTTCAAGGCAAAAGCGCTCGTTTGGAATGATACCAATCGGACATCATGCAATAGGTTCCGTTCCAAGCCATCGCACCCGCGAGGCCGAGCCCGGACCTTGCGCGAGCCGTCGCGCGAAATACGGCAGCAGCGTTTCGGCCGCAGCCTTGAGCGTGTGTGGCGGATTGATGACGATGAGCCCGCACGCGTTGAGCGCGAAAGCGTTCTGCGTCGTGCCCACGTTAAGTTCCATCGCCATCGCCTTGGCGTGCCGCGCAGCAGCGATCGCGTCATGAAAAGCCGTCACAGCGCTGCGATCCTTGATCGGATACCAGACGAGATACGTTCCGGTCGCGAAGCGCCGTGTCGCCTCGCGCAGTCCGCGCGCAAGCCGGGCGAACTCCTCGCGCGCCTCGAACGGCGGATCGATCAGGATGACGCCGCGCCGTTCCGGCGGCGGCAGCAGCGACTTGAGCGCTGTGTAAGCATCGAGATGCAGGATCGTCGCGCGCCGGTCGCCGCCTATCGCATCATCAAGCGCACCTGCGTCCTCGGGATGCAGTTCGTTGGCGACAAGGCGATCGGTCTCGCGCATGAGCCCCAGTGCCACGAGCGGCGAGCCTGGATAGTGTGTGAGGCCACCGCCGCCGTTCAGCGCCGTCACGGCTTGCAGATAGGGTGCGAGATATACGGTGACATCGGCCGGCACCGAGATGGCACCCGAGCCCAGAAGCCGGCCGATGCCGCCGTTCCATTCGCCGGTCTTGGCGGCTTGCGGACCGGCGAGATCGTAATGGGCTATCCCGGCGTGCGTATCGATGACGCGGAAGGGGGCATCCTTCAACCTCAGATGTTGCAGGATGAGCGCCAGAATACTGTGCTTCAGGACATCGGCAAAATTGCCGGCATGATAGGCATGACGGTAGTTCATGTGGCCACGCTAAAGCGGGATCGCGGCACAGGGAAGCGCCGCACGGCTTCAGCCAATCCCGGCGTCAACAAGCTTGGCCTGCAGGTCGTGGCCGTGGAACGGCTTGAGGAGCACGTCGTCCGCGCCTGCTGCTCGGGCACGTGCAATGTCGTCGGCGTCGTTCTCGGTCAGACAGCAAAGAATGTAAGGCTTCTTATCGGAGGACGACCGTAGTGCCCCCAGGACTTGCAAGCCGGTCATGTCCGGCATTGACCAATCGAGAAAGATGGCGTCGGGCATGCGCTGCTGGCACATCTCCAAGGTTTCTTGTCCGCTCTGCGCCTCGCTGACCTCGAAGCTCATGCTCTCGAGCACCTGCCGGGCCACTTTACGAATCACCTCGGAGTCGTCGGCGACCAAGCAGTGTTTCATTTGCACTGTTCTCAGGTGGGACGACAGGAGCGCTCACCGCATCTGGTGGAGCGCATCAAGCATGAGGGACGGCGTAGCGAATACGTTAACGGTTCGGCGCCGCATCAGGGGCGGGCCGACAGCACGATATCACCGCCGTCCTTCAGGACCGCCAGGCGCATGCGCGATGTTTGTGCCAGCCGGCAGGTGTAGTAGGCCTGCACCGTCATCGTGTCGAGCGGCCCGGCATGAGAGCCGTCGATGAACTCCTGCAGATGCAGCGGCGCGCGCGCGCCTGTACCCTTGCAGCGCACGCCGAAGCTCGGATCGTCGAGCGAGCCGCGAATGACGACCTCGATCTCACCACCGCGCGGCAGGGCGCTGACGGCGGACGCCACGAGATTGAGCAGCAGCTTGACCTTGTCCTTGCCCATGTGCCCCGCCGCGCCCTGCCAGACAAGCTTGTGCTTGCCCTGGCCGAGAAAGCCCCGGCTGATTTGTTCGGCCGTGCCCAGATCGATCATGGAGCCGGCGGAGCCGGCCGCGCCAAAGGCGAACCGTGCAAACTGCAATCGCGCCGACGCCTGCTCCGTGACATTGCGAATGACGTCGAGTGCGTAGTTCTTGGCTTCCTCATCATCCTCCTCGTCGAGGATTTCCAGGCCGTTATAGATCGCACCGACCGGATTGATGATATCGTGACAAATCTTGCTGGAGATCAGCGCCGCGAGTTCGAGATCACTCGGCTGTGCACGCTGGCTCATCATAGGCCCGCCTTCCATCTGTCCCGCCGGTATTGACGTGCAAAACAGGCTGCTCGAGCTGGGTGCTCACGCGAGCCGACAGATGGCCACTTGCACGAGAATGAATCGATCTGATACACGCGTGCGCTATGCAATGCCAAGCGATCCCAACTCTGACACGCCTATTGCGATGAGATTCCCATCGGACTGTCGCATTTCTGCTGCGCTTGATGGGTGCTCTGGCGCCGATCCGGCCATTCGCGGCTCTGGCGCAGGCCGGCCTGACACAGGTGTTCGATGACGCCTCTCGAGCACGATCAACTCGTCCGCGCCCTATTGCCCTCGGTTCTGGAGGCTGGGGCCATCGAGATGCACTATTACCGGTCTGGCGTTGCCATCGAGCGAAAGGCCGATGCGAGCCCCGTTACGGCCGCCGACCGGGAGGCCGAAGCGGTCTTGCTTGTGGCTTTGGCGCGGATCGCGCCGGGCGTGCCGGTGATTGCCGAGGAGGCAGCTGACCGGGGTGCCGTGCCGCCGATCGCAGACACCTTCTTTCTCGTCGATCCGCTGGACGGGACCCGCGAGTTTATCAACCGCCGCGACGAATTCACCGTCAACGTGGCGCTGGTGCGCGACGGCAAGCCGGTGTTTGGGATCGTCTTTGCGCCGGCATTGGGGGACTTGTGCGTCACGCTTGGTCGAGACCGCGCTGGCCATGCCCACATCGCTGCTCCCTCATCCGCCGTTGCGGCGGCTGTCGATTTTGCCGACATACGGACCCGGCCGCCCGATCACAGCGCCCTGGTCGCCGTGGCGAGCCTTTCGCACGGTGCTGCGGAGGCCGACCGCTTTCTCGCGCCTTATCAGGTGTCGCAGCGGCGCAATGCTGGCTCGTCGCTGAAGTTTTGTCTCCTGGCGCGCGGCGAAGCGGACATATATCCGCGTATCGGGCCGACCATGGAGTGGGACACTGCCGCAGGTCACGCCGTTCTGGCAGCTGCCGGCGGGTCCGTGACGGAACTTGATGGCACACCTTTCGTTTACGGTAAGGCGGTCAAGGGGTTCCTCAATCCCGGATTCGTTGCCTGGGGGACGCCTGAGCCGTTTTTCCCCACTGCGTAACGCCTTGGCGAAGCTCAGCCTGGGCCGTGAGGGAACTTAGCCACAGTTTGGTAATCTTTTTCGTAAACACTTACTTCACCATGCTCCGGTCCCGGTGGGTGATTCGAGCGTGGCGGTTCGGTCAACCCTCGAGCGCCGCAGGTCGGGCACATGTTCACAAGCAGATCGCTGGTTTGGCAGACGGCCGGGTTGATGCTCGGTCTTTTCTTTTTCTACGAACTTTCACCTGCCACGGCGCAGGATCATCCTCCCGGCTCAAACTCGGTCGTCCGACTGGCGCAGTCCGATCCTCGGCCCAGCGGGTATTACCGCTATGACCGCGCCAATCCCGATGGCTCCTATAGCGAGCGGGCGCCCGATTCGGATCGTGCAACGGACGGCTACCGGGCCTCTCAGGACGATGCTTATCGGCCGCCCAGGGCCGACGCCTGGCGCGCGCCGCAAGACAATTCACGCTATGAACCGTCGCAGGACGACCGCTATGCGAGCCAGAGTCAGGTCGGGCGCCCCTACTCGGAGCCGAACAATTCCTATGAGCGTGGCTCCGACCGCGGATACGATCGTGGCTACGGCCGGGATCGTGCCGACTATGATCCGGCACCGCGCCGCCGCTACGAGTATGACGATGGGACATTCTCGCCCAACGAAATTCGGGACGCGGGACACAGCTTCTTCGGCTCGGTGAGCAAGGGGCTGGGCAACGTCATCGAGTACGCCTTCCAGAAGCAGGGTCGCCCCAACGGCTACATTCTAGGCGAGGAGGTGGGCGGCGCCTTCGTAGCGGGGCTCCGCTACGGCGAAGGCTGGCTGTATACGCGTGATGCCGGGCGTCACAAGATATTCTGGCAGGGTCCCAGCATCGGTTATGATGCGGGTGCCGAGGGTTCTAAAGTCATGGTGCTAGTCTACAACCTGCGCGATCCCTCCGATATGTATCGCCGCTTCACGGGCGTGGAAGGTTCCGCCTATGTCGTTGGCGGCGCCGGGCTGACGTTTCAGACGTGGGGAGACGTGGTCACGGCGCCGATTCGTTCGGGTATCGGCCTGCGACTTGGTGCGAGCGTGGGCTATTTGAAGTATACCCGTACCCCGACATGGAATCCGTTCTAGACTGATCTCGCGTCTGCGCCTGCTGTCGACGTCTTGCGGCACACTGAGGCTGTGCTGCGCCTCGGACTGCTGGTAGTTTCTGCGTCGGCCTGCGAAGACGTCCAGGCGGAAGGTTGGGAACTGGGATGAGTTCGTGATCACGATCCAGTCGGCAATGCTGATCACGCTGGGCTTCCTCGCTGCAAGCCTGCTTGCGCTTCTGTTTGCGCCGCTATTCTGGCGCCGGGCTGTCAGGCTGACCACGCGGCGTATGAAGGAAGCAATGCCGCTGACAGAAGCCGAGATCCAGGCCGACAAGGATCGCCTGCGGGCAGAGCATGCAGTCCGGGTGCATCGCCTCGAGAGCCAAGCCGAACAGGTCCAAATGGCGATGGCCCGCCAGAAAATCGACCTGAGCCGGCGTGACTCCGATATCAATGCCTTGCAGGGTGCTCTCGAACGGTATCAATCGGAGCTTGAGGAAGCGTTGAACGCGCGTCGCGTTCTGGAGCAGACGGTGAGTGACCGCCTGCCGCGTGTCGAGCATCGCCTCGGTGAAGCTCGCAAGCTGATCTCAAGCCGCGACCATGAGATTTCCGAGCTCACCCAGACAGCCGACCGGCAGGGCCGTGCACTCTCCGAGGCCGCCTCGATCAATGCGCAGCAGTCGGCGGAGATCGAGCGCCTCGGATCGTCCCTGATCTCGCGCAAGCGCGGCGGCCGGGAAGGTCCAAGCGATCAGCGTCATGATAGCGACGTGGCGCTAAGATCGGAGCTCGAGGCTCTGCGGGCCAAGACCCGCGATCAGTCACAACTCATCAATCGTCTGCAGAGCCAGATTGCTCGTTCAGGCAACTACGCCATGGCGGCAGCCGACGGTTTGCAGGCGCCAGCTGCGGCTGTATCGTTGAACGGTGCGCAGCACGATGCCGCTGCACTTTCTGCCGAGGCCGCCGCCGACCCTGATCCCGACCTACGCAGCCTCAAAGCAAAGGCGCAGGACCAAGCCGCCGAAATTGCACGCCTGAAGGTGGCCATTGCTGTGTTGGAGGGCACGACGGGCGATGACCAAAGGTTCTCTTTGCGTGACAGCAAGATTGCTCTCAAGGCACGTTTGAGTGGGCTCGAAACGCAATTCGACCATCAGAAGAGTGCACTCGCCAGCGCCCGCAGCGAGCTTGCCGCGGCCAACGAGCGTCTGGCGCTCCAGGCGGCCCATTTCGCGGCTGAGTTGAAGCGGCTGGGCGCGGGCACCTTGCCGGCATCGGGGCAGCCACGGCGCCCAACGGCAGAGGCACGCGTAAGCCTTGCCGATCGTGTTGCACAAATCAGGGGCTCTGCGCCCCCTGAGGAGCCATCGACGGCCAAATCAAACGGTGCGCTGGGCGATTTTTCGTCCGGCTCTGAGGCAAAGCCGGCCCGCGACAACAGACCCGAAACCGCTCATGGCGAGAGCCCCAAAGCCGCCGAGGCCCCGCCGGAGCGCAAGCCGCGTTTATTGGACCGCATCTCTAATCTTGCCAAAATGTCCTGATGAGGTGACGGGACTGCGATCTAGCGAGGGGGAGACCCAGCCCATTGCGGGCCTTTAGGGGTCAAGTTGGTAGTTGTGTCAGCGTGGAGTTGAGTATGGCCGGCCAGGACGGCGAGGGACTTTCGACAGGGGGACTGGAGGGGACAGAGGCCGCGCACATCGTAGCCATCCGGTCCAACGCGATCCTGTCTTTGGACAAAGCCGAAACGATTGCCGCGCGCCGCTTGCGCGAACTCGCCATCCGGCTCAGCAATGATGATGCGCAAACGGCCACGGACCGGGTGCCATTCGACGCCGACCGTCACTTTCGTGAACGACTGGCCGAGCGCATGGCGGCACTCGGAGTGGATACCGCTGCGCCTGAATCGGCAACGCCAGTTCCTTATGTGGTCAGCGACGCCCTATCGCTGAGTGCGCTGGGTCTTTCCATCCCGCTATTGGCCGGCCCCGTGGGTAGAACTGCACCCAGGATCGATGTCGCTGAGTCCGATGGTGTCTCCGCCGAGCCATCGTTAGTGGCGGCCAATATCGAGGATGCGGATATCGATACACAAAGGTCCGATGCGGCGGGTGATGATTATCCGGTGTTCGAACATGCAGTGCGTCTGGTCGATCTCATCAATCAGCAGCGAACCCTCGTCACGCGCCTCGCGGATATGTCGCTTGCCGAGGACGTAGAGTCTGAGGCCGGGGCCGATGTCATGGGGCTTGGCAGCGACGAAGTCGATACGGCGATCACCGGTGCAGCCGAAAATGTCGAAACGCGGACGCTCACGGACTTGGTCGACGTGCGCAGCGACGCTGAAGAGCTGTTCGAGACTGCGACCCACCCAGCCGAGCCGGTTCCGCAAGACGATGCCGGCGACGATGCGCTCCTTCCGCTTGCTATTTCAGCCGAGCAACTGATCGCGGCACTGAAAGCTGGTCCATCATCGTTCCATGAGGACGAGCCGGAGGAGAAGCCACTGGTCGAACTGGCAATCAAAGACAGCGAGCCGGCTGAACTCCCGCGCCATGACCTGATGGAAGATGCCGATGAAGAGGGCGCCGAGCGGGCGCCCATGATTATCGAACGCGCGCGCGCCGAGATGGCCGCGATCGCGGCCAGCGAAGCCGCACGCCCCGTCCGGCATAGCGGAGTCGTTGGCTTCTTCGCCGGGCTGTCGCTCTCGCTCGCCGCTGGCATTGTGCTTTATTGCACCCTCTGAGCGGTGCGACTGCGATGCATGATGGGTTGTCGCCGGACGTGGGATCGGGCATCACATGTCGGTGCTCGACCAACACGGCATCCCTGTGCAACGCATGCGCGACGCGATGCTTCGGCAACCCACCGCCGCTGCTCTTGCCGCCGCTGCTGCTGTCCTCGCTCTAGCCGTCGTCTGCGGGGCCAATCCCTGGACGGCCGCTGCGTTGACTGCGGCGGCGTTCGCAGGCGCGCGGGTCGCGTTACGGACGGCGGCGGCAGAGCGCATCGTTGCGGGTCACCGCGCTTCGAGCCTCACCGACGGCCGGCACGGCACCGATCTCTCCTGGCACTCGATCATCGATGCCCTACCGGACGCCGCCGTCGCGCTGAGCGGCACCGGCCGCGTGCTGCGATCGAGCCGCGCAGCGCGCGATCTTTTCACTGCGCTACGCAACGGCCAGACGCTTGACTTGGCGACGCGCAACCCCGATCTGCTCGGCGCGGTGGAGCAGGCGCTGGCGACCCGCACCGCGGCAACCGTCCAGACCCTGGAGCGTGTTCCCGTCGAGCGCCGGTTGTCGGCAACACTTTCCCCCTTGCAGTCCGGCACTGCCGACATCGAAAGCCCTGCACTCCTGCTCGTATTCCGTGATATCTCGCAGGAGGAACGGCTGGCGCAGATGCGCGCGGATTTTATTGCCAACGCGAGCCACGAGCTGCGCACGCCGCTGACCTCGTTGCGCGGATTCATTGAGACGCTGCAGGGTCAGGCGCGCGACGATCCCGAGGCGCGCAACAAATTCCTCGACATCATGTCCACGCAGGCCGGGCGCATGACACGGCTGCTGGATGACCTGCTGTCGCTCAGCCGCCTCGAAATGCGCGCACATGTGGCCCCGCAGGGCGAAGTGGAGATCAACGCGCTGGTGCGCGAGGTTGTCGACCTGCTACAGCCGATCGCACGTGAGGTAGGCGTTGCCATGACGTTTGCCGCCGAACCGGCCGAATGTGTGGTTCGCGGGGATCGCGACGAACTCGTGCAGGTGTTCCAGAACCTGGTGCAGAACGCTATCAAGTACGGCGGCCGCGACGGCCACGTCGACGTGATGGTGACGCGGACCTCCGGCACCGGCCGCGCGCGCGATCGCGTCATCATCGAGGTGCGCGACGACGGGCCAGGGATCGCCGAGGCTCATCTGCCGCGCCTCACCGAGCGCTTCTATCGCGTCGACGTGGCAGCCAGCCGCGACAAGGGCGGCACCGGTCTCGGCCTTGCTATCGTCAAGCACGTCCTCAATCGCCATGGTGGCCAGCTCCGCATCACCTCGACTCTGGGCGCGGGCTCCACGTTTGCGGTGGTGCTGGATTTGAAGGGGTAGCCGCCGCCTTCCGCCGATGTGCGAAGCTCGCGGCGTCGAAAACGTCGAGCGCGCCACCTACACTTGTAAGGGCGCCATGGACAGCGTTTAACGTATTGGCAAACTGACTAGGTCTGGGCCTAACCCAACAGCGTTCTCACGATCAAACCGCCGCCGAACATGAATATGACCATCACGATCGTTGCGTAGGTTGCTTGGCCATTTGCGCCTCGGAGAAAAGGCATGACCTGGCCATCGCGCGCCCGTGCCACGTAGACCATGCCCACGCTGAGCGCGATCAGGATCAACCCCAGCAAGACTCCGCCCACACCTGACATCTTTCCCTCCCCGATACGGCCAATCCTGCACCGGCCAGCCTGCCACCCTATCAGGGATCGAAAGAGATGGATCGCAAAAGCGCCGCCGCAAACTGGTGCCTCAATGACGCCAACCAGAAACGCACAAGCCAGCCCAATAATTGGGATTGCACTCTGCGCCCCGGGTTTTAAGGCTCTCCCTCGAAACTCGGCAAACCGCCCGCAGGCCTGCAAGCCAAAAAGAGCGGTAGAAAGCGATCCCGGTCGCGCGTCGTCAGTTGGAACGGGCTTGGCGTTTGCTTGTCAGGTATACACCTCCCTCATATTAGGGAAGTGTATACTTGACACAGCAAGTAGACAGCCCTACGCCTTCGCCCCGACAGGTCGGCGAAGAATCAAAGGGCGTCCCTCAGATCGAGGTGACGCCCGAAATGATTGAGGCTGGCTTCAAGGTGCTTTGTAGTTCGGGGATAGCGGATGAGTATCTGGCGGCGGATAGATGCACGGTTGCTGACATATTTCGATCCATGCGTCTCGAAGAGCTGTCTCGTCGGTGATCCAACCTGCTGCTGTTAGGTCAAAGTGAGCGATTGATTTCGCAGTGAAGGTCGCCTTTTCGCAGAAGGCTTGCATGTCCTCGACGGTAATTTTCTGAACCTCGGTCGGAAAAGACCAAGCGTTCGGCTTGGTGAGGTAGAGCGTTGACGTTGTCTTGCCGGCGTCCATTACAACATCGTGCAGCGTATGCCAGTGAACGATCTCGTTCCGTCTCTGGTCAAGTTGGCGGATGAGCGAGAATAGTCCCTTTCGGTTCGGTGTATTGGGGATTCCGTTTAAATAGGCCTCATACTTGCTGCCGTGGCGCTGCTCGATCAAAGACTCAATAACTGCGTTCCGAGAGCTAGTGTTCGTAATCCTGTAGAACACAATTCCAGCTAGTTGGGGTGTCGACTGAAGAAGGTTGGCGAAGAGCGAATTCAGGTTCTGCTCGATCATGCCGTACCAGTTGATGCAGTAGGCTCTCCATAGGTGTAATGACGTACCGTTCTCTGGCTCTGAGCTTGGGGTGGTGGAGGTCATGGCAAAGACTCCAAAGAAAGACGAGGCGCCGGAAGGCGACCCTTATCGCGGCGATGAAATCCTGCGCCGCATGCTCAAGACGAAGCCCAAGACCCACGACGAGATGGTCAAGGGGCGAAAAGGCAAGCCGACTAGAACGGCAGGCACGAAGCCTAAGCGGTGAACAATGGAAATCGACCCCGACATTCAGGCCGTCGCAGAGTTCATGCAGGCCCACATCCCCGCTGAAAAGCTCGTCGGCATCGCCAGAGATTTGGCCGTGCTGGCGCCGCTTGTTTGGCGCCAGCACGGCCTATCGGATATTCAGCCTATCCGTTGGGCGGACCGTTCTGGGTCGCAACCAAAAGCCGCCAAACGATAGGCTTTGATGTGTCTGAATGCTGCCTATGGTTCTGCGGCGGCAGCGGGTCGCCCCGATTCGCAGCCACCTCATCGCGGCAATTGAGGCACATGTAGATGCCGGAGTGAGGGACGGTTGTTCCGGGCTTTAGTGACAACCGGAACTTGTCAGCCACGTGGTGCGTGACCTCGGTCTTGTCTTCGTACTGGGCCATAAAGGGCTCTCCATAAAAGAGAGCCACGGGCTTGACGAGGATTCCGCACACGTAGAACATTGTGATTCCCACGAACCCGCGCCGCCCGTCGGCTCGGTTTCAGAAGCTAGTCAACGTTGACGCGTTGACTAGCTTCGCCATTTTTGCCCGATTCGCGCATCTCGTCACGAGTCCTTGTGGGTGTAGGTAGGACTCACTACTAGATGCGCTTACGCCAGCGCAGAAAGCTCTTAGCCTTCTGCTTGACCGTCTTCGGCTTCGTCAGTCCGCCGATATGTGAGCCTCTTGCCCTTGGCAGCCTTGAGAATGCGGTTGGCGCGGTCGAAGTCTTCGACGCCGCGAGCCTCGCGCGTGTTCCACCTGAACGCGAACTCGTCAACGTAGCGCTGCAGATGCTTCTCGCTCACGGAATGGAAGCTGCCGTTGATGCCGCGCTTGAGGATGGCGAAGAAGCTTTCGGCGGTATTGGAGTGCACGAAGCCGCCAGCCTTCACGTACTCGCGCTTGGAGTGGTCCGTGGTCGAGTGGCCATAGAACTCCTGGCCGATGCGGAGGTAAGTCGAGGCGTCATCGGTCATGAGGTAGGAGTCCGTGCTGGCGTTCTCGACCAGCACGTCACGAACCGTCTTGCCGGTAACATCGGGAACGGCTTTGGCGCGCATTTCGCCGCCACGCTCGATAAGG